>JAGAPC010000009.1 GCA_017623475.1 Clostridia bacterium
GGCAGCATTGCCATAGGATCGCGGCGAACGACACCGACGGCACCGGAAGCAGCGGCGGTAGTTTCGGACGCCATGGCAGAGCCGACGAATACGCCGTGATTCCAGTCAAAGGACTGATAAACCAGAGGAGCAGTCTTAGCGCGGCGGCCGCCGAAGACGATGGCGTCAATGGGAACGCCTGCGGGATTGTTAAATTCCTTGGAAACGCAGGGGCAGTTTTCTGCCAGAGCAGTAAAGCGGGAGTTGGGATGAGCGCCCTTTTCGGTAGCGGCTTCGCCGTTCCAGGGGTTGCCCTTCCAATCGATGGCGTTCTTCGGAGGATTCTTATCGAGACCTTCCCACCAAACGGTGTTGGTGTCCTTATTCAGAACCACGTTGGTGAAGATGGTGTCACGCATGGTGGTGTAAAGAGCGTTGGGGTTGGACTTCAGGTTAGTACCGGGAGCAACGCCGAAGAATCCGTTTTCGGGGTTGACTGCCCAGAGACGTCCGTCAGGTCCGATACGGAGCCAAGCGATATCGTCGCCGACACACCAAACCTTGTATCCCTTTTCACGGTACAGGGCGGGAGGAATGAGCATCGCCAGGTTGGTCTTACCGCAGGCAGAGGGGAATGCAGCGGAGATATAGCGGATTTCGCCTTGGGGATTTTCGATACCCAAAATCAGCATATGCTCTGCAAGCCAGCCTTCGTTATGAGCAAGGTAGGAAGCGATACGCAGGGCGAAGCACTTTTTACCGAGAAGAACGTTTCCGCCGTAACCGGAGTTGACGGACATGATGGTGTTGTCTTCGGGGAAGTGAACGATATAACGGTTTTCCTCGTCGATGTCCTTGCGGGCGTGAAGTCCCTTAATAAAGTCGGGAGAATCGCCGAGAGCGTCGATTACTTCCTTGCCGGCGCGGGTCATAATGAGCATATTGAGAACGACGTAGATGGAGTCGGTCAATTCGATACCGATCTTTGCGAAGGGGGAACCGACGACGGACATAGAGTAGGGAATCACGTACATGGTTCTGCCCTTGTAGGAATCCTTATACAGGGCGTTGAGCTTTGCATACATTTCCTGGGGATCACACCAATTGTTGGTGGCACCCGCATCTTCCTTCTTGGAGGTGCAGATGAAGGTACGTCCTTCCACACGGGCAACGTCGTTCACGGCGGTGCGGTGCAGATAGCAGTTGGGGAGCTTTTCCTGATCCAGCTTGGTCAATTCTCCGGTGGCGCAGGCTTCGGCGCGGAGTGCCTCGGTCTGTTCCTTGCTGCCGTCGATCCAAACTACGTTGTCGGGGTTGACGAGAGCCTTCACTTCATCGATCCATTGAAGAACCGCTTTGTTGTTGGTCATAGTAGTCACCTTTCTCATTCTCTTCGTCCATCGATGCCGATGGCGTAAGATCGTATTTTTACATATTCCAATGCAGTATATCATATTTTTTCCGTTTTTGCAAGAGTTATGAAGAAAATTTACAAAATATTTCCGAATTTTCACACAAAAAACACATGATTGGGTTATAATATAAAGGAAAACAGCGAAATATCCTTCGGAGGACGAAACGATGCAGAAGAAAATCAACGAATTGACCGACCGGCTGAATTACTATTCCCGAAAATATTACGTGGACGACGCGCCGGTGGTCAGCGACTACGAATACGATATGCTTTTGCGGGAGCTGAAAGAACTGGAAGATCAGCATCCCAAATTCCGTCGGGAAGACTCCCCCACCGTCCGGGTCGGGGGCGCCGTTCTGGACAAATTTCAATCGGTTCGCCACGAGGTTCCCATGGAAAGCCTGCAGGACGCCTTTTCCGAAGAAGAAATCCGCGAATTCGGGAAGCGGATTAAGGAATCGTTTTCCGATGCAAATTTCGTGGTTGAGCTGAAGATCGACGGACTTTCCGTAGAAGCGGAATACGTTGACGGAAAATTTACCCGCGGTGCAACCCGGGGAGACGGAATTACGGGAGAGGATATTACGGAAAACCTGAAAACCGTTAAGGCCCTTCCCCTGTCCATCGAAAACGCTCCCCGACGGCTGATCGTCCGGGGCGAAGTATATATGCCGAAGCAGTCCTTTGCGGATTTGAATACCCGACGGGAAGAAAAGGGAGAAGCGTTGTTTGCCAATCCCCGAAACGCGGCGGCGGGATCCTTGAGACAGTTGGACAGTAAGGTGACGGCAACGCGGAATCTGAGCTTGTTCGTATTTAATCTGCAGCTGTGTGAGGGGCGGGAGTTTGCATCCCACAGAGAAACGCTGGAAGCCCTGAAGGAATACGGTTTTCCCGTCAGCCCGAAGTATCGGATCTTTGATAATATCGACGATGCCTGGGCAGAGGTGCAGGCGTTGGGAGAGATTCGCTCTTCCCTGCCCTTTGACATTGACGGCGCGGTTATTAAGGTAGATGACCTGTCCATGAGACGGGAAATCGGCTCTACCTCAAAATTCCCCAAATGGGCGATTGCGTTCAAATATCCGCCGGAGGAAAAGGAAACGGTCTTGCGGGAAATTCAGATCAACGTGGGGCGGACGGGGGTTTTGACGCCTCTGGCGATTTTCGACCCGGTCTTTCTTGCAGGCTCGACGGTGGAAAAAGCAACGCTTCATAACAAAGATATGATCGCGGAAAAGGACGTGCGCATCGGCGATACGATCGTCGTTCACAAGGCGGGAGATATTATCCCTGAAATCGTCCGTTCCGTCCCAGAAAAGCGTCCGCAGAACGCCGTTGAATTCCGTATGCCCGAAACCTGTCCCGTCTGCGGAAGCAGTTTGGTCACGGAAGGTCCCGTAACACGGTGCGACAACAGCGAATGTCCGGCACAGCTGACGAAAAACATTATTCATTTCGTCTCCCGGGACGCGATGGATATCGACGGAATGGGCACGTCCATCGTCGAAGTCTTCGTAGAAAAGGGGATCATCTCTTCGGCGGCGGATCTGTACCGCCTGGATCGTGACGTGATCGCCAATATGGAACGGTTTGGGGAAAAATCTGCGGATAATCTGCTCCGTTCCGTGGAAGAAAGCCGAAGCCGCGGACTGGATCGCCTGATCTACGCCCTGGGAATCCGACAGGTGGGACAAAAAGCAGGAAAGATTTTGGCGAAAAAATTCGGTTCTCTGGATAATTTGGCAAAGGCAACGGAGGAAGAACTGTGCGTGACCGAAGACGTAGGACCGGTGACGGCGCGTTACATCCGAGAATATTTTGACAATCCGAAAAATCTGCAGTATATTGAGCATTTACGGAATGCGGGCTTGAATTTTGAGGATAAATCCGAGGCGTCGGGTACAAAATTAGAGGGGTTGACGTTCGTTTTGACCGGAACGCTTCCCACCTACAAGCGGGAGGAGGCCGCCGCGTTGATCGAAAAGGAAGGCGGAAAGGTTTCCGGCTCCGTATCCAAAAAGACCAGCTACGTGGTTGCTGGCGAAGAGGCGGGATCGAAATTGACCAAGGCGCAGGCGTTGGGGATTTCGGTCGTTGACGAGGCGGAACTCAAAAAAATGCTGGGGATTGAATAATATATCACAAAATGTTCACAGATTTAACCATAATTCTTCAGAATATTCTATTATAATAATATGTTGGAAAATAATTATCATTTCGATATTGGAAAGGACGTACTTACCATGAAAAAAGTAATCGTTGAAACCTCTGCAAGACATCTCCACGTTTCTGCCGCCGATCTCGCCGTTTTGTTCGGAGCAGACCACAAGCTTACCAATAAGAAGGATCTTTCTCAACCCGGGCAGTTCGCCTGCGAAGAAAAGGTCATCGTCCGCGGTCCGAAGGGAGAACTGAAAATGTCCATCCTCGGTCCCGAACGTAAGGAAACCCAGGTGGAGGTCTCCTTTACCGACGCCCGTACCCTGGGTGTCGTTGCTCCCATTCGGGAGTCCGGTGATATTGCCGGCTCTGCCCCCTGCACCATCGTCGGTCCTTGCGGCGAGGTGGAGCTGAAGGAAGGGGTTATCGTGGCAAAGCGTCACATCCATCTTACCCCCGAGGTTGCCGAAGAATTCAGCGTTCAAGACAAGCAGATCGTTTCCGTCAAGGTTGACACCGACGGACGTTCCCTGATCTTCGGCGACGTAATCTGCCGCGTTCACGCATCCTACGCCCCCGCCATGCACATCGATACCGACGAAGCCAACGCCGCCGCCATGAAGGGCGTCGTTGAAGGGGAAATCATTCTTTAATTTCGAAAGGCTGAAATAATGTTCGTTTACGCCGATAATGCAGCAACCACGAAAATCGATCCCGAAGTCGTTCAGGCGATGATGCCCGCCTTCGGGGAATTATACGGAAATCCCAGCACCATCTATTCCAAGGGCAGGGAAGCCAAAGAAGCGGTAGAAAAAGCCCGGGAGCAGGTGGCAAAAGCCATCAACTGCAGACCGAGTGAAATCTATTTCACCTCCTGCGGAACCGAATCGGACAACTGGGCAATTCGGGGAATTGCAACCCGCTACGCTGCGAAAAAAGGCAAGCATATCATCACCACCAATATTGAGCATCACGCCGTGTTTGAATGTCTGAAGGCATTGGAAAAGGAAGGCTTTGAGGTAACCTATCTTCCGGTGGACGAGGAAGGCTTCGTCACCCCGGAGCAGGTAAAAGCCGCCCTTCGCCCGGACACCGTGCTGATCACGATCATGACCGCGAACAACGAGATCGGTTCGATCCAACCCATCGAAGAAATTGCCGCGGTGGCAAAATCCCACGGGGTTTTGATCCATACCGACGCCGTACAGGCGGTGGGGCACATTCCCGTTGACGTACAAAAAATGGGAGTGGATCTGTTAAGCCTGTCCGGTCATAAATTCCACGCACCCAAGGGCGTCGGAGCATTGTACGTCCGACGGGGCGTATTGCCGGACAACCTGATGAACGGAGGCGGACAAGAACGGAACCGCAGACCGGGGACGGAAAACATTGCCGGGATCATCGGTTTGGGTGCCGCCATTGAAAAGGCAACGGCAAATTTGGAACAGGACATGAAGCACGTGGCGTTTCTGCGGGATCGCTTGATCGACGGAATTCTGAAAACCATTCCGAAATGCAAGATCAACACCCCTTCCCACGACCGGCTTCCCGGAACGGTAAACGTATCGGTGAAGCACATCGAGGGAGAATCCATGCTCCTTTTATTGGATATGAACGGAATCTGCGCAACCTCCGGCTCTGCCTGTGCTTCCGGAGATTTGGATCCGTCCCACGTTCTTCTTGCCATCGGTCTCCCCCACGAGATTGCCCACGGCTCGGTGCGGTTCAGCTTCTGCGCCGACAATACGGTGGAGGAAATTGATTATATCTTGGACGTTTTCCCCAAAATCGCCCAACGGCTTCGGGAGATGTCTCCCCTTTGGGACGAAGCAAATCAAGACGAAAACTGACCCGAAAGGAATTATTATGATTTACAGCGCAAAAGTAATGGATCACTTCATGAATCCCCGAAACGTGGGGGAGCTTGCCGACGCAAACGGAATCGGTGAGGTCGGAAACCCCAAGTGCGGAGATATTATGAAGATCTATTTGAAAATTGATCACGATATCATTACCGACGTGAAATTCAAGACCTTCGGCTGCGGGGCTGCGGTGGCAACCTCGTCGATGGCGACGGAATTGATTAAAGGAAAATCGGTCAAGGAAGCGCTTCAAATGACCAACAAAGCCGTCATTGAAGCCCTGGACGGACTTCCTCCGGTAAAAATCCACTGCTCCGTCTTGGCGGAAGAAGCGGTACAAGCCGCGATTTCGGATTATTTGGTCAAGAAGGGCGAAAACCCTGCGGATTACGGCATCAAGGCTCCCCATTGTGGGGGATCCTGCAGCTGCTGTGATCATTGCGGAGAATGAGCAAGCGAGTTTTAGTCGGAATCAGCGGCGGTGTTGACAGTGCGTTAACCGCCGCTGTTTTACAACGGAACGGATACGCCGTTGCCGGTCTCTACTGCATCATGCACGACGGAGATCCGGCGGGCTTGCAGGATGCGAAACGGGTGGCGGATCACTTAAAGATCGATCTTCACACCGTCGATCTGCGCACCCGATTTGACGAAATCGTTGTTACCGACTTTTTGGACTGCTACGCACACGCAAAAACACCGAATCCCTGTATCGTTTGCAACCCCGCCGTAAAGTTCAAGGCACTTTGCGATAAGGCGGATGAATTGGGAATCGAGAAGATTGCCACCGGGCATTACGCGGAAGTGGTAAAGGACGAAAAAACCGATCGCTATTGTGTAAAATCCGTCGAAGATAAGGATCAATCTTATATGCTCTATCGGTTGGAGCAGGAGCAATTAGCCCGAATCCTCTTCCCTCTCGGCAGTACGAAAAAGGAAGAGAACCGAAGGCTGGCGGAGAAATTGAACATTCCGGTCTTTCAAAAGCCGGACAGTCAGGATATTTGCTTTATCAAAGGGGAATCCTACGCAGATTTTATCGAACGAAAATTAGGTGCGTTCCCCGAAGGAGATTTCTGGCTTAAGGAAGAAGACTGCGCCGTAGGCAAGCACAAGGGCTTGATCCGTTACACCGTCGGTCAGCGGAAAAATCTCGGAATTGCCCTGGGCACGCCGGTTTACGTCACCCGATTGGATTCGGAAAATAACCGTGTGGTTTTGTCCCGGACGGACGTGGTGGATTGCACCGAAATCACCGTAAAAGCGCCGGTATTTCAGGCGTTATCCCCCGAAGCAACGCAATTTCAAGGGTACGGAAAAATTCGTTTTTCCGCAAAAACATCTCCCTGTACCGTAAGGGTTAAAAACGGAATTCTTCAAGCCTCGTTTGAATCCCCTCAACGGGCGGCAACTCCCGGACAGTCCGCCGTTTTTTACGATAAAGACGGAAACATTCTCTGCGGCGGATTTATTGAATAATAGAACGACTCCCAAAAAAATTTTGGGAGTCTGTTTTTATAATATTTTTTGAAATTCGGAGGATATATATAGGAATAGGAGGGATGGTATGAAAAAGCATCTGAAA
Organism: Clostridia bacterium; assembly: GCA_017623475.1. Lineage (GTDB taxonomy): Bacteria > Bacillota > Clostridia > Oscillospirales > UBA644 > RGIG995. Next base: position 7,004 of record JAGAPC010000009.1, read on the forward strand.
AACTTTTTTTTGGGATTTCTGATCGGCAGCACCATGTCGGTGCCCGGGGTAAGCGGCGGAACGACGGCGATTGCATTGGGATGCTACGAAAAAATTCTGACGGCAACGGCAGAGCTTCGGGGAAAAGAAAATATCTACTACCTAACGAGTATTTTATTCGGCGGTATTTCCGGGTTCTTTTTGTTTGCGGGGCTTTTTCATCAAGCCTTTCGGATTTTGCCTATCACCATGACGATGATCTTTTGCGCGGCGGCAGGCACGGGCGTCTTTTTATTGGGAAGAGATATCCCCAAAAAGGATTTTTCCATCAACGGCGCGTTGTTTTTTTTCTTGGGCTTCGGCGCCGTAATTTGGGTGGAACGGCTTCCGGAGGGGATCGGAGACGGATCTCCCCTTCTCATGGTTTTTTGGGGGATCCTGTTGTCGGCGGGAATCATTCTTCCGGGGATCAGTACGTCCCATTTGCTTTTGGTGTTCGGATTATACGATGATCTGACGGAGATTTCCGCCTTTCGTGATTTGATTTCCTTACTCCCTCTTGCGTTGGGCGTCGGACTTGGAATTTTATTGCTGACAAAGCCCCTGGCAAAGGCGTTGAAGCAATATCCCGCCTACTGCCGTTTTGCGTTGTTGGGGTTTGCGGTGGGATCGTTAAAGGCGTTGATCGTCCCCTGCATCGGAAATCCGCAGGCGTCGTACCTGCCGTGGTTTCAAATATTCAACGGTATGATCCTTGCAAGCGGCACCGCCGTGGGGATTTTGAAATTAAATCAAAGAGAAAATAAGTTGAAAAAATTGTAAACTGAATAGAACCTATTGACATTTTCAACCCAAAGTGGTATAATATCAACAGAATAAGACCCCAGATGCTTTAATTCGGTGCGGGACACCGACAAGATCACGGACTGCTCCGACGGGGTTCGCCCCCCGGGGGAAAAGGAAAAAATGCGGATCTTGTCGAAGGACAAGATCTTTTTTTATGAAAGAGGCAGATATGACCGTCAAGGCAAAGCTGATGGACGAAGGAGCAATGAAGCGCACGTTGGTGCGTATGGCGCACGAGATCGTGGAAAAAAACGATTCCGCAAATGAACTTTGCTTCCTGGGAATCCACACGCGAGGCGTTCCTTTGGCTAAAGAAATCGCGGAAAACGTGGAAAAATTCTCGGAGATCCGTACCTTCGTCGGCTCGGTGGACGTTACCCCACACCGGGATGACCGAAATCGGGATTCGGAAGAGGTTACGGTAACGAACACGAAGATTGATTTCCCCATTGACGGGCGCACCGTTATTTTGGTGGACGACGTCATTTATACGGGGCGCACCATCCGCGCCGCGATGGAAGCGCTGATGAGCATCGGAAGACCTGCAAAGATCCAGCTTGCCGTTTTGGTCGATCGGGGACATCGGGAACTGCCCATCCGCGGGGATTATGTAGGAAAAAACGTGCCCACGTCCCGCAAGGAACGGATCTCCGTCCGCGTCGTAGAGCACGACGGAGAGACCGGCGTTTACGTCTGCGAAGAAAAAGAAAACGGAATATAAAATACGAAAGTATTTTGTATATAAAAAAAATTGGGAGGAAGAAACGAAATGAAACTTCTCTACAACGTCAAGGACAAGCCGGCATTTGGTCAGGTTCTTGTCTTTGCCATCCAACAACTGCTTGCCATTTTGGCGGCAACCATCGCAGTCCCTGCCATCGTCGGTAACGGAATGTCCGCATCCGCCGCGTTGTTCGGCGCAGGGGTAGGCACGCTGGTTTATCAGCTGTTTACCAAATTCCGCAGCCCCGTGTTCTTAGGCTCGTCCTTCGCCTTCATCGGCTCTATGGTAGCAGCCTTTGCCGGTGCGGTATCGGCGCAGGTCGGTTATCTCGGTCTGATCATCGGCGCGGCTTTTGCGGGCTTGGTGTACGTGATCATCGCCATCATCGTTAAGTTTGCAGGGGTTAAGTGGATCAGCAAGCTGATGCCCCCGGTCGTCATCGGTCCTACCGTTGCGCTGATCGGTCTTTCCCTGGCAGGCGCCGCCGTAAAGGACGTATTCTCCTACGGTCCTCAGGACGCAAACGGATCCTTCATTATGTCCACCAATCTTTGGGTTTCCTTCATTTGCGCCATCGTAACCCTGTTCGTAGTCGTGATCTGTGCGACCTACGGCAAAAAGATGGTTTCCCTGATTCCTTTTATCATCGGTATTCTTTCCGGATACGCCGTGGCGTTGATCTTTACCCTGATCGGAATTGCCACCGGCAACGACGCTTTGAGAATCCTGGATTTTGCTCCCTTTGAAGCGCTGGTTACCAACGGCGTCAATCTCGAAACCTTCCTGGCAGTGCCTGATTTCACCTTCCTGGAAGCCATCAAGGGCGTGAAAGAGCTTGACACTACGTATCTTGCAACCATCGCCGTTGCCTATATCCCCGTTGCATTCGTCGTTTTTGCTGAACATATTGCCGACCACAAAAACCTTTCCAGCATCATCGAAAGCGATCTTCTGGAAGATCCCGGTCTGCACCGCACCCTTTTGGGAGACGGCATCGGTTCTTTCGTCGGCGCAATCTTCGGCGGATGCCCCAACACCACCTACGGAGAATCGGTCGGATGCGTTGCCATTACCCGCAACGCTTCGGTAATTACCATTACCACGACGGCGATTCTGGCGGTTTTGATCTCCTTCGTCTCCCCCTTCGTGGCGTTCCTGGATTCCATCCCCGGCTGCGTTATGGGCGGCGTTTGCATTACCCTGTACGGATTTATCGCCTGCTCCGGCTTGAAGATGTTCCAGAAGGTTGACCTGAATCAGAACAAGAATCTCTTCGTTGCGGCGGTCATTCTGATCACCGGTATCGGCGGAACTGCAATGGCAATCGGCAAGGTTACCATTACGTCCATCGCCTGCGCCTTGATTCTTGGGATCATCGTCAATCTGATCCTCTCCAAGAAAAAGGACGAAGACGCTGAATAAAAGCGTAAAAGCATTAAAAATTCACCCGAGAAAAGTTTCTCGGGTGAATTTGTTTTTTAAATCTTATCCTTCCGGATAAAAGTTTACTTTCGTTACGGAGAGCGAGGTTGCCTGGCTTCCGGAGAGGGTCACGGTGACCGTGTCCCCCGGTACGAGGAACGGAAGGTCTGCAGACAGGCTGATCGACGCGGAAATCACGCTTCCGTCGTCAAGCATGATATAATACATACTGTTGCCGTCCACGACTGCGGTGGCAACGGAGAGTACGACCGCGGTTTTTTCCACCGTATCGCCGGAGGGCTGATCCAGCTGACCGTCGGCGGCAAGCTTTTTCAGATAATCCTCGCGGGCAAGATCTACGGAGGTTCCCGTACCGACGATCTGATACTGCTGAACGTCAACGAAGGCGTACATCTTTACCAATCCGGCGGAATCCTTCAGAGACATAAAGTAGGTGGGACGGTTGCCGACATTCAAAAGAATGGGGAAGGTAGCCTCGTAGGAAAGGTGCTGTACCTGTCCTTCGGCGGAATCCATGGCGGAGTATTCTTCCGCGCCGGGAACGGCGTAATAGCGCGTTTCCTTGGTGCGCAGATTTACGAGAACGAAGCCCACGTTGGACTCGTCGCTGACCACTGAGGTCATGCCCGTATAAAGCCAAACGTCATCGTCAATGGCGATGTAGTTATAACCTTCGGTGGGCGTCAAAACACCCTTTTGTCCGAAAATGGAATTCCAGAAGCCGGAACGGTATTTTCCGTTGTAAACCAGCTGCTGAAGAATCATATCGGAATCGTAAACCTGGTCGATCCAGGTGGGAGCGTCTTCCACGTCGTAATAGGCGCTTTCCCCGGTGACGGCATCGACCAGCACCACGCCGCCGATATCTCTGCCCGACCAGAATCCGATACGGTATTCCACGGTAGATGCAACCCAATAGGGAGCGCCGTCGTCGTCGATCTCAAAGGAAACGTCGGCAAAGATCTTGGTGGGATATTGGAAGCGGAGATACCGATGAATATTCCGCATGAAATATTCGCTTTCCGAATAGCGGATGCCTTCCTCCAACCGAACCAAAGATACCTCCTGGGTCGTCATATCCACCCGGAGATACCCAGGAATTCCTTCCGATTGGTTATAGAGCCACTTGACCGCATCGCCGTACCTGAGGGGCGTAACTCTTACGGGGGAATCGTTGTAGTTGATTTGGGTATAATCGCTTGCGATCTCGAATTGGGAAACGAGGTCGCTCATTTCCCCCAGCTTCCGCTTTCCGAGCGCCATAGAAGAATCCCGATCCACCACCGGAATTTGAGACATACTCAACTCCGCAACCTCTTCGGTGAAATTGCCGTCTTGGATCGTGATCAGATCCTTATAGCGGGTGGCGTTGAAAATTTCCAGCCCGACGACGTTGAAGATTCCGGAAAACACGATCATCAGCGCGAATACGCCAAGAATAACGAGGGTGGGGATTCCCAGCGATTTTATGATATTGCGGACGGAGGGGACGAAGCGGATATTCCGTTCCGACTTCAGATTTTTGAAGAAGGAAATCAAGCCGCCGGTAAAGTTTACGGCAACGATCACGATCAGGGACCAGAACAAAAAGGTCCAAAATCCGGAGCTGCGTAAATTGATCGCCGGAAGAGCAAACCAAAACATCAGAAAAATAATTACGGCGGATATGACCGCGCGCAACAAAATGGGGAATGCTTTTTTCAAAGAAATCAACTCCTATCCTGTATTCAAAAGATAATATCCTCCATTATCAGTATAATGAAAAATCTTGGATAACGGATGACAGAAGTGCAAACAAAAGGAAAACTTTTTCTTTCAAAGACCTTATTTTCAGTATTTCTCGCGGTTTTTCCCGTTATTCCGATAAATTTTTGGCAGAAAATGAAATTAAATCTTTCAAAATAGCGACTTTAATTGACAAAAAAGATAAAATGGTGTATAATGGTAGAAATAAGAAAAAAAGGGCGGTTCTATGGAAGAATTGGAAACCCTGTTTAACGCCGGAGATTCGGAAGGCTTGGTTCAGCTTGGAACGGAATTCTTCCGACAGGGCGACGAAAAAATGGCGTTTGAATGTTACCGTCTTGCCTGCAAGCTGGGGAACGTGGTAGCCATGGGAAATTTGGGATATTGCTACCAAACCGGACGAGGGGTAAAGGCGGACAATCGGTTGGCTGCCTATTGCTTTGAACGGGCAAGCGAATTGGACGATCCGGGCAGTATGCTGAAATTGGGAGATTTCTATTTCCACGGAAAGGGAGGTCTTCCGAAAGATCGGACCCGTTCCTTCGGATATTATTTGAGAGCCTACGAAATCGCGTCATCTTCCCCGGAGCCGGAAGAAATGTTGCTGGCACAGCTTTGTTATCGGCTGGGCGCCTGCAAAAAGGACGCCGCGGGGACGGAGCAAAGCTACGAAGACGCCTACGAATATTTTCAAGCCGTGGCGGAAATCGTGGCTTCGGATGCGGATTACGGAGACCTGCAAGCCCAAAGTCTTCTCCGAAAGGCAGAGGCGGGCATGGCAGAATGTGAACATTATTTTTGATCGAAGAGGAAGGTTATCGTTTCATGAAACTGAAAAAGACTCTCGGCATCATCTTAACTATTTTCAGCGCAATTTTTTCTACCCTTGCGTATCTGTTGTTGTTCGCCGCCCTGTGGTTCGTCCGCAGCTTTGGGGCGGACGTCGGGTTTGACGCCGTATTGTTTACGCTGTTTTCCGATTTGAACGGTGTGGGCACCACCGTGGTGTGGGAAGCCGTCGCACAGGTATTTCTTCCCACCCTTCTTTGCGCCGGAGCGACCTTTTTCCTGTTGCTTTATTTACCGAGACTGATTTTGAAGGAAAAAATTACCTCCGAAAAATATTCTTTGTATCACCGTCTTATTGCGACAGGGCTTTCCCTGATCCTTTTAATTTCTCTAACAAGCTATTCGGTTCGCAAGGCGGGGCTGGACACCTACGTTGCGGCGCGGCTGAACCAAACGACCATTTTTGAGGATTATTACGTGGATCCGGACACGGTGGAGATCACCTTCCCCGAACAGAAGCGGAATTTGATCTATATTTATTTGGAATCCATGGAAACCGCCTATATGTCCACGGAGGACGGCGGATCTTCTCCCATTGACTATATTCCGGAATTGACGCAGTTGGCAAAGGAAAATTTGAATTTCTCCCACTCCGAGGGCGTGGGGGGAGGCAGAACCACCATCGGTTCCACCTGGACCATCGCGGCGATGATCTCCCAAACCTCCGGCTTGCCCCTGTGCCTGCCCAACGGAATCTGGAATAACGGATTGAACAACTATTCCCAGGTTCTGCCCGGCGTTACCTCCCTGACCAACATTTTGGACGAAAACGGATACGATCAGACCTTGATGGTCGGCTCGGACGCAAGCTTCGGCGGTCGGCGGGAATATTTTACCCAGCACGGCATGGATCGGGTGTACGATCTGTTTACCGCCCGGGAGGAAGGGGTTGTTTCTTCGGATTATTGGAACGATTTTTGGGGATTTGAGGATTTATATCTCTTCGGATACGCAAAGGAAAAGCTGACAGAGATCTCCAAGGGCGACGATCCCTTTGCCTTCACGATGCTTACGGTGGATACCCACCACCCCGACGGTTATTTCTGCCGGTACTGTGACACGGATTACGACGAATATTTTGAAGATCACGAGCCCGGAAATCAGCAATTTGCAAACGTACAGTCCTGCTCCAGCAAGCAAGTTGCGGAATTCGTAGAATGGATTCAACAACAGGATTTCTACGAAAATACCACCATCATTATTACCGGCGACCATCTGAGCATGAACAACACCTACCACAACGTGCATACCGCCAAGGATTACATTCGCAGAGTATATAACTGCGTCATTAACGCTCCCGTCGAACCGGTGCAGGCAAAGAATCGGAATTTTACCACCCTGGATATGTTCCCCACCACCCTTGCCGCCATCGGATGCGAAATTGAAGGAAACCGCTTGGGATTGGGAACGAATCTGTTCTCGGACAAGCAAACCCTTTACGAAGAAATCGGCTACAGTTATCTGTGCGATGAAATCAACAAGGTTTCGAATTTTTACCAGAACAATTTCCTGTACGGAAAAAGATAAAGGAATGACCATCGGCAAATTGCCGATGGTCATTCTTCTTGATCGAATCCCTGGACGGTATTCCGACGCTCCAGCTCGGATTTCAGATCCGCAAGAACCCGTTTTTTGTCTGCCGTCCACAGGGGCGCAAGCAGAAGCTCGCCGGGGGGATCTCCGGTGACGCGATGAACCGTTACGTGCGGCGGCAAGCGGGAAAGGGCGTCACACAGCAGAGAAACATATTCCTGCCGCGACATCAGGGGGAAGGGATTTTTTTCGTACTCCTCCCCAAGCGCCGAGCCCTTTAACACTTGAAGCATCTGTAATTTGATTCCGTCGGTATGCTTCCCTGTGTAGGAGACCGATTGCAGCATTTGCGCCCGCGTCTCCCCCGGCAAGCCGAAAATCAGATGGGTAATTACCGGAATCTTTCGGTCATGAAGAGATTGGACTGCCGATTCGTAAACTCTGCGGTCGTACCCCCGATGGAACCGATGCGCCGTTTCGTCGTGGGCGGTCTGCAATCCCAATTCCACCCAAAGGGGCTTGATTTGATTCAGGTCGGAAAGAAGCTCCAACACGTCGTCGGGAAGACAGTCCGGGCGGGTGGCGATGGAAAGCAGGGCAACGTCGGGATCAGCGACGGCTTGCATAAATAACTTGCGAAGTCGCTCCGCGGGAGCGTAGGTATTGGTATATGCCTGAAAATAGGCAATATACCGATGACCGCGCCATTTTTGAGATAAACGGTCTTTTGCCTGTTTTAACTGCTCGGAAACCGAAACATCGGAGGAAGGGGCGAATTCTCCGCTTCCGCCGGAGGAACAAAAGGAGCATCCGCGCCCTCCATTCTGACGGTTGGGGCAGGACAACCCGGCGTTGAGGGATAATTTTACTAATTTTTCGCCGTAGGTCTCCTTCAGAAAGGAATCCAGGGTGCGGTATCGCTCTGCGTTCGGCAGGGAATCGGACACCGACTGCATATCGTCCGACAAGGGGGCTTTGACCGTGACGGTCTTCCCCGTTACGGGATGGGAAAAAGAAAGGGACGAACAATGAAGTCCGTGGCGGTTTAAGATACCGTCGTCTTCCCTTCCGTACAAAAAATCGGAAACGATGGGATTGCCGATGTGGGATAGATGCAAGCGGATCTGATGGGTTCTGCCGGTTTTGGGCAACACCCGAAGCAGGGAGAGAGTTCCGTCGCTTTTCTCAAGAAAATATTCGGTGACGGAGGGCTTTCCCCCATCGTCCACGATCCGTTTTAGGGTGGCTTCCTCAGGGCGGTAAATCGGGACGTTTATTACCCCTCGATAGGGTGGCGTTCCGTGAACCAAGGCGTGGTAAACCTTTTGCACGGCTCCGTCCTTCAGTTGTCGGCGGAGCTGATCGTGGGCGTAGGCGTTTTTGGCAAACAATACCGCGCCGGAGGTATTGGCGTCCAGGCGGAGAACGCAGCGGGAAACGAAGGTCTCCCCCTTTGCGTGATAATACGCCGTAAGTCCGTTTGCCAGGGTATCTTTTTCGTGCCCCTTTGACGGATGAACCGGCAAAAAGGGAGGCTTATTCAAGAGAATCACGTCGGAATCCTCGTACAGGATCTCCAGAGGCATGGGAGTTTCTTGAAACCCGGAATCCGCGCCGCCGTCGCCGACGGAAATGCAGACTTGGTCTCCGGAATGAACCACATATCGGACGGTAACCCTTTGTCCGTTTACGGTGATGCCGTCTTCCCGATTTTTTAGTTCAATCAAAAGAGCCGCGGAGAGACGCCATTTCGTCCGCAAAAAATCCTTCAGCAGTTTCCCCGATTCCGAACGTGAGACCGTTGCGTATAGTTTTCGCTCCAAAATCCTCCCTCCTTTCCCTTTTATTATAGGGCACGATCATTTCTTTTTGCCGACGAATCTGTAATATTTTTCGCAACAATGGGAAATACGACGCAAAGAAACAAAAAAAAAGAAACAAAACTACAAGAAAACGACATAATTATATGTTATAATAGGAATATATTGAGAAAAGGAGCAACGATTATGCCTATCCTGTATTCGGAAGAATTCAAATCCTTTTATCTGAACACTCCAAATTCATCCTACGTATTTCACGTGAACGACGGGAATTTTTTGGTTCACGATTACTACGGGGCAAAAATTCCTATGGAAGATATGAAAGCCCACTCCCTCATGACGGGAAATACGGGCTTCTCCGTAAAAAGCGCCGACCTGACCACGGCGCCCGACATTACCCCCATGGAATATTCCTGTAACGGGTCGGGGGATTTTCGCATTTCCGCGTTACAAATTCGGGAAGCGAGAGGAAACGCATCCACCGATATGCGGTACGTGTCCCATAAAATTTATCGGGGCAAGCCAACGATGAAGGATCAGCCCGCAACCTACGGAACGGAAGCGGAAACCGAAACGCTGGAAATCCTTACGAGAGATTCGGTCACCGGGGCGGAAGCGACGCTCTATTACACCGTATTTGAAAACTACGACGCCATCGCACGGCGGGTTAAAATTACGAACGCATCGGACAAGGAGATGGATCTGGAACGGGTTTACTCTTCCTGTACGGAAATTCCTTTCGGAAATTGGGATATCGGACATCTGTACGGTGCGTGGGCAAGAGAGCGTAAATTCGAACGGAAGGAATTGCCGAGAGGAATCCATTCCATCGAAAGCAAGCGGGGCGCGTCGGGACATTTTAACAATCCCTTTATCTGTTTGCTTGACCGAAATACCACCGAAGACGTGGGGGACGCCTACGGCTTCAGCCTGATTTACAGCGGAAACTGCTCCATTCAGACGGAGGCAAACGTGGATGGGGATCTTCGCGTCATTATGGGGATCAATCCTACCGATTTCGGTTGGCATCTGAACCCGGGCGAAAGCTTTGAAACTCCCGAAGCGGTCACCGTTTATTCTGCCGACGGTTTGGGCGGCATGAGCCGTACCTTCCACAAGCTGTACCGCAACAATCTCTGCCGCGGTCCCTGGAAAAATGCGAAGCGTCCGTTGTTGATCAACAACTGGGAAGGCACGTACTTCAACTTTGACGAGGAAAAAATTTATAACATCGCAAAGCAAGCCGGGGAGCTGGGCGTGGAAATGCTGGTGCTTGACGACGGCTGGTTCGGCGCGCGGGATCACGACCGCGCCGGGTTGGGCGATTGGTTCGTCAACGAAGAAAAGCTGAAGGGCGGACTTGGTCTTCTTTCCGACCGCATCCATGCCCTGGGAATGAAGTTCGGACTTTGGTTTGAGCCGGAAATGATCAACCCCGACAGCGATCTGTACCGGGCGCATCCCGATTGGTGTCTCCGGGTTGAGGGACGTCCCATGAGTATCGGACGGAATCAATACGTTCTGGACATGTCCCGAAAGGACGTGCGGGATTACTTGTTCGATTGCATGGACAACATCCTGAAACACGCGAAGATCGAATATATCAAATGGGATTTCAACCGAAATCTTTCGGAGGCCGCAAGTGCCCTGTTGCCGGCAGAACGGCAAAACGAGATCTTCCACCGTTACGTTTTGGGCTTGTACGAATTGCTGGAACGGCTGCTGCAAGCAAACCCCGACCTGTTGCTGGAGGGTTGCTCCGGCGGCGGCGGACGGTTTGATCCGGCGATGCTCTACTACTCTCCCCAATATTGGACCAGCGACGACACCGACGCCATTGAACGGTTGGATATTCAGTACGGCACGTCGATCGTTTATCCCACCTCTGCCATTTCCTCCCACGTTTCGGCTTGCCCGAATCATCAAACGAGACGGTCGGTTTCCATGCAAACGAGAGCCGACGTAGCCTTGGCGGGAACCTTCGGATACGAATTGGACGTTACGAAAATGTCCGAAGAAGATAAAGAAGAAATGAAGAAGCAAATCGCCGAATACCACAAGTATTATGATGTGATTCATTTCGGAGAGTTGTACCGCCTTATTCCCCCAAACGGAGAGGAATGTGCCTGGTGCTACGTTTCCGAGGACAAGAGCGAAGCCCTTTTGACCTTCGTGTGCGTCCGTTGCCATCCCAAGACGAGACACAGAGTAAAATTCCGCGGTCTTGATCCGAACAAGACCTACCAAGACCAGGACGGAACCGTTCATTCGGGAAGCGTTTGGATGAATGCGGGAATCAACTATATGCCGCCCATGCAGGATCATACCACCTTTAAAATCCATTTGACCGAAATAAAATAAAACTACAATAAAAAGGAGCAAACGATTATGGGAATTCAATACTCGGAAGAATTTAAATCCTTTTATCTGTCCACCCCCAACACGTCCTACGTCATGCACGTAAACGACGGCGGATTTTTGATCCACGACTACTACGGACCTATCGTTCCTATGTGCGACATGAGAGAATACGCCGGACGCCTTGCCCGGGGACCGAAGAGTGCCGACGGTACTACCACCCCCTGCACCGCCGCTTTAGAGTACGGATGCAACGGTACGGGAGATTTCCGCGTCAGCGCACTGCAGATCCGCAACGCTGCCGGAAACGCTTCGACGGACGTTCGTTACGTATCGCACAAGATCTACGCAGGAAAGCCGGAAATTCCCGGTCAGCCCTCCACCTACGGAACCGACGAAGAAACGACCACCCTGGAAATTTTAACCGAGGATAAGGTTACGGGTGCGCAGGTTACGCTGTTCTATACCGTCTTTGAGATTTACGACGCCATCACCCGCCGCGCCGTGGTGAAGAACGATTCCGATTACGAAATGGATCTGGAACGGGTTTACTCCCTTTGCTGTGACATTCCCTTCGGCGATTGGGAGCTGTGCCACCTGTACGGCGCATGGGGCAGAGAGCGCACCTTTGAGCGTTCCGAAATTCCCCACACCATCGTAACCGTGGAAAGTACCCGCGGAGCATCCAGCCATCAGCACAACCCCTTTATCGCCATCGTGGATAAATACACCACCGAGGACACGGGGGCGGCGTACGGATTCAATTTGGTTTACAGCGGAAACTTCTCCATTCAGACGCAACAAAGCGTGGACGGTGATATCCGTGTTATCATGGGCATCAACCCCAACGATTTCGGCTGGAAGCTGGAGCCGGGCGAACAATTTGAAACTCCCGAAGCCGTTTCGGTCTTCTCTGCCGACGGATTGGGTGGCATGAGCCGTACCTTCCACAAACTGTATCGGAACAATCTCTGCCGTGGTCCTTGGAAGACGGCAAAGCGTCCCCTTTTGATCAACAACTGGGAAGGCACTTACTTTAATTTTAACGAAGAAAAAATCTATAATATCGCAAAACAAGCCGGAGAACTGGGCGTAGAAATGCTGGTTCTCGACGACGGTTGGTTCGGTGCTCGCAATAGCGACAAAGCCGGACTTGGCGACTGGTTTGTCAACGAAGAAAAACTGAAGGGTGGTTTGGGATTGCTTTCCGATCGCATCCATGCTTTGGGCATGAAATTCGGTCTTTGGTTTGAACCGGAAATGGTCAACCCCGACAGTGATCTGTACCGGGCGCATCCCGATTGGTGCTTGCAGGTGGAAGGCCGTGAGCTTTGCCCCAGCCGGAATCAGTACGTATTGGATATGTCTCGAAAAGACGTTCGTGATTATCTGTTCGATTGCATGGACAACATCATGAAAAACGCGAAAATTGAATACATTAAGTGGGATTTCAACCGTTATCTGACCGAAGCGGGAAGCTGCCTGTTGCCCCCCGAACGTCAAAAGGAAATTTTCCACCGCTACGTTTTGGGACTTTACGAACTTTTGGATCGTTTGATGACTGCATATCCGGATCTTTTGTTGGAAGGTTGCGCCAGCGGTGGCGGACGCTTTGACCCGGCAATGCTTTACTACTCCCCCCAATACTGGACCAGTGACGACACTGATGCTATCGAACGTTTGGATATTCAGTACGGTACATCCATGTGCTATCCCACCTCTACCGTTTCTTCCCACGTTTCCGCTTGTCCCAACCATCAGACCGGAAGAACGACGCCGTTGCAAACCAGAGCCGACGTTGCGCTGGCAGGGACTTTCGGCTACGAATTGGACGTCACTACCATGTCCGACGAAGACAAAGAAGAAGTCAAGGGACAAATTGCCGAATATCATAAATATTACGACGTAATTCACTTCGGTGACCTTTACCGTGTGATTCCCCCCAACCGGGAAGAATGTGCATGGTGCTACGTTTCCGAAGATAAGAGCGAAGCGTTGTTGACCTTTATCTGCGTTCGTAACCGTCCCCGGATCCGTCGCAGAACCGTACAGTTCCGTGGTCTTGATCCCAATAAGATGTACGTTGACCAAGACGGAACCGTCCGTCCCGGTAGCGTTTGGATGAACGCCGGCGTAAACCGTTTGGAAATCATGAAAGACTACACTTCCTTCAAGGTTTATCTGACCGAAGTTAAATAATTTAACACAAAAAATACCGCCGAAAAGAAATTCTTTTCGGCGGTTCATTTTTTTACAGTTCTTTCAAAGCATCGTGGTTTTGTTTTACAATTTCCCAAGCCTCACCCTTGGGCCACGCTTCATACATGAAAGGACCGGGGAAATCAATGGCTTCCAGCATTTCTTGAAGTTTTTTCCAATCAATTTGTCCCTGCATGGGGAGCCAATGGCGTTCATCAACAAAGTCATAGTCGGAAATATGAGTAGTTACAATGTACTTCCCTACCTTGTTAATAAAATCTTCATGACTGCCACGCAACAGATGGTTGGTATCAAAGCAAATGCGGAGATCCGGATTGGTTTCCATAAAGCGGAGCATTTCATCCGAATCCCGACCGAGACAGGTACGAGGAAGATTTTCCACACAAAGAATACAACCGTTCTTCTTGCAAATATCGGAAAGAATCTTTAAGTGGTCGATGGCAATTTGCATATATTTTTCCCGATCTTCTTCGGCAAAAGGTTCACGGCTGGGATGGATGACCATGTATTTGATTCCGGCTTTTCCGCAACCTTCAATGATGGGAACCATCCAATCCAAGGTCTCTTGCCAAATTTCCGGATCGTCACTGGTGGGGTCCGCATAGGGGCGCTCTCTCCACCATTTGAACGGAAGATGGAAGGACCAGATTTTAATTCCGTATTTCTTTTCCCATTCGGGAACTTTTTCCCAGTTGGCAGGATCGTCGATATTTCCGTGAATTTCCATTAAATCCAAGCCGGCATCGGCGACTTTTTTCATCTCTGCTTCCGAAAGAGTCCGGATGGAAATCCCGGTTTTCCAAAGTTTACGGTCGGTCATAACTAACACCTCCAAGATAAAAATTACACCGCCGAAAATTATTCCGGCGGCGCAAAGAAATTACAGGTTTTTCAGATATTCGTGGTTTTTCTTCACGTCAGCCCAAACGTGGCCCATCGACATGGTTTCATAAAGGAAGGGACCTTTGAAATCCACCAATTCTAAAGCAGACTGCAACTTTCTCCAGTTGATCTGACCTTGCATGGGGAACAGATGTCTTTCGTCCACGAAATCGTAGTCGGAAATATGGGTGGTAACGATATACTTACCGACTTTTTGAATAAATTCAACGTGATCTTCCCGCAACAGATGGTTTACATCGAAGCAGATACGAAGATCGGGGTTGGTTTCCATGAAGCGAAGCATTTCATCAGAATCACGGCCAAGGCAAGTACGAGGAAGATCTTCCACGCAAAGAACACAACCGTTTTCTTTACAAATATCAGAAAGAATCTTCAAACGCTTGATTGCAAGATTCATGTATTTTTCACGTTCTTCATCCTTAAAAGGTTCACGGCTGGGATGGATGACCATGTGCTTGATCCCGGCTTTTCCGCACCCTTCAATACAAGGAACGTAGCGATCCAAACTTTCTTTCCAATCTTCTTCATTATCTGCGGTAGGATCGGCAAAAGGATGTCTTTTCCAGCAGAAAGGAAGATGGAAGGACCAAACCTTAACTCCGGTCTTGGCTTCCCATTCGGGAACCTTTTCCCAATTAGCAGGATCGTCGATTCCGCTGATTTCCACCAGATCCAACCCAGCGATGGCGGCTTTTTCCAGTTTTTCTTCCGTGAGCATACCAAAAGAAAGACCGGTTTTCCACATTTTACGATCTGTCATAACTCTTATACCTCCTGAACCGAAAAAATATCGGTTTTATTGATTTCATTATAGACAAAAAAGACGGATTTGTCAATGGTTTAGCTAAAAAAGTCACAAAAATGAAAGAAACAAAAAAGCAATCCGCTTAACAGTAAATCGTTTTAAAATCGTCGGATCTTCTTTCGTAATAAATCTCGCTGATTTTACTGTCGGTAAATACCGGCAACATTTCCCGAAGTCCGTCAATCAAGTGCTCCGACGCTTCAAGATCGGACAGAGGAACCCAGAAGGTCTCCCCTTCTTTGGACGGCTTCAATTCCCCGAAAAAACGGTCTGCCACGTAACAAAATACAAGATAGCGTTTTCCGTCTTTGAGTTTGTGAAATTCCTTGATTCCGCAAAGACGGGGATGTTCAATAGTCAGCCCGGTCTCCTCTTTCACTTCCCGAATCACGGACGGGGTAACGAATTCCCCTTGTTCCACGTGGCCGCCGGGAAAATTCCACCCGTGCCACGTGGGATGATTGGTTTTGTTCTGCACCAAGACGTTGCCGTTGCCGTCGCAGATCATGCACATATTGGTCAGTTCGACTTCTTCTGTTCTTACCATATCTTTCTCCAATTAAAAACAAAAAGGATTGGGGATTTGCTCTATTCCGAACACCCTGATTCCCATGCGATACATGGCTTTTGCATGGATTCTGTCGTGCCAGATAAAACGGCGTAAAACTTTGCGAAGAGACCAATACTCGCCGTAGCTGCCTTCCAATACGGTATTTTGAAGGAAATTCGGCGTTGCTTCGAGGATTTCAAAGCCGCGCTTTCGACACTCGTAAATCGTGCCGCCGTTATCCGCATCGACGTTTATTTCCGCAAAATAGTAGGAATTGACGTTTTTGGTATGCTCGTACATTTCCGTTGCCGAGCGCGGAACTTGTCCGTAAAAGGTGTTCCGTTCCGGAACAGCGGTGGCGTTTTTGTCGGGAATCCCTTCGTAGAGCCGCAAAAAATCCTTTGCCGATTTCAGTGCAAGGGCTTTGAGAAATTGGTATTCGTCCATTGTCAGCGGTTCTTTTTCAGATTCAAAAAGAACGTCGGAATCCGCATCCTTGATCGCAAGATCCGATTCCTTTTCCTGAACGATATTTACGTCCAAGGAAGCGGGAAGGGAATCTCCGCGCCATTTCAGATAAGACGCGATCTCCCCCGGCATTTTTGCCGCGGCAACGGCAAGGCTTTCTCCCCGGGTATAAGCGCCGATATAATCCACCGCGTAAAGCAAGGTATCGTTACCCTTATGTTCCCACACACAATTCAGCATTTTATTCTCCTATGAAAAGTGCGTGACGAAACCGCCACGCACGAAAAAAATCAAGATTCGATTCCGGCAAAGGAATAAAAGTCGGAACGCAGGTCTTCCACTTTCTTCTCTGCGCAGGCACGGCATTGTTCCCGAACCAAAACGTAGATCTTCACCTTCGGCTCCGTACCGGAGGGGCGGACGATAATCACTGATCCGTCCACCAGGCGGTAATAGATCACGTTGGCTTTGGGCAAGCCCATGGCGCCTTGATTCAGATCGTAAACCTCTTTCAGCCCGATTCCGCCGAATCCGTCGGGGCGGACGGTACGAAGGCGGGTCATCAACGCCTTGGTTTTTTCCGCGCCGTCGAAACCGTGCATGGTGACGGAAAGGGTCTTGTCGAGGTAGTAGCCGTATTCTTCATACAGGGAATTCAGCGCGTCGGCAAGGGTCATCCCCTTTTGCTTATAGTGCGCCGCCATTTCGGCGACCAAAAGCGACGCGGCAACGGCGTCCTTATCCCGGGCGTAGGTACCGGAAAGGTAGCCGTAGGATTCTTCAAAGCCGAAGACGTAGGTGTGATCGCCCGACGCTTCGAACTCCTTGATCTTCTCGCCGATAAATTTAAAGCCGGTCAACACGTTAAACAGCTTGACGCCGTATTTTTCACAGACGGCGGTTGCCATTTCGGTAGAAACGAGGGATTTGACGGCGGCGGCGTTTGCGGGAAGATTTCCGGTATTTTTGCGTGCGCCGAGAATATAATCTAGCAACAAAACGCCGGTTTGATTTCCGCTTAACGCGACGAATTCGCCATCCTTATCCCGAACGACAACCCCAACACGGTCTGCATCGGGATCGGTGCCGATGATGAAATCCGCGCCCTTTTCATTCGCCAATTTCATGGCGATGGTAAAGCCCTCTTTGTTCTCCGGGTTGGGAGACGCCACCGTGGGGAATTCCCCCGAAAGAACCATTTGCTCCGGAACGCAGGTGACGTTTTCAAAACCGGCGCGCTTCAAGGCTTCGGGGACGAGACGGTACCCCGTTCCGTGGAAGGGGGTAAAGATAATCGCCATATCCTTTTGACTGCGGATGGCGTCGGGATCGATGATACAATCCAGCACGCAGGAAAGGAATTTTTCATCGAAATCCTTTCCGAGAATCACCGTATTTGCCTCCATTTCCTCCGGAGAAGAAACCTTGACGTCATCGAAAATATCGTCGGCGCAGATCGATTCAAACACCGTATCCGCCTGTTCAAGAGACAGTTGGGCGCCGTCCTCCCAATAGACCTTATATCCGTTATATTCCTTGGGATTGTGGGAGGCGGTAATGTTGATCCCTGCAATACAATTCAATTCCCGAATAGCAAAGGAAACTTCGGGGGTGGGACGCAATTCGTCAAACAAATACGCCTTGATTCCGTTTGCCGTCAGAACGCGGCAGGTCTCAACGGCAAATTCCCGGGACATAATACGGCAATCGTGACCAACCACGACGCCCCGTGCGGCGGCATCCGCGCCGGTTTTTAAAATCAGCTCGGAAAGCCCTTGGGTCGCGTGACGCACCACGTAAATATTCATGCGGTTCGTTCCCGCACCGAGAACGCCCCGAAGCCCGGCGGTACCAAAGGTTAATTTGGAGCCGAAACGGGAGATAATTTCTTTTTCGTTTTCAGCAACGGCGATCAATTCTGCCTTCGTGTCCGCATCGACGACCGAGGAAGACAGCCAGCGTTGAAGCATTGTGTTCATTCTAATATATTCCTTTCGTGCAGTGGGTTTACAGGGATTTTTTGAATTCTTCCAAGGCGCAGGCAAGCTGGTCGGGGCAGGAGGTGTCCTTCATCCCGCAACGAATTCCTTTTAACACGTCGATCACTTCATCAACGCTGCGGCCTTCCGCAAGACGGGCAACGCCCTGGGTATTTCCGGAGCAACCGCCGGTAAACTTTACGGTAGTAACGACGTTGGAATCATCGATTTCCAGATGAATTCCACGGGAGCAAACGCCCTTGGGGGTAAAATCAAAGGTTTTCATTATAGCATAACTCCTTTTATGGATAAATATTCCAATTTTGCATTTTGCATTCTGCATTTTGCATTTTTGCATTTATTTATGGTACGTCATATTGCGTTGAATGGTAAAGGCGCGGTAGATTTGTTCCAATAAGATCACGCGCATCATCTGATGGGGAAAGGTAAAGGAAGAAAAGGATAACCGCAGATCCTCACGCTTTTTTACCCCCTCATCCAGACCGCAGGAGGAACCGATGATGAAGGTGATCTTGGACGAGATCTGGGAAACGGCGGCGATCTTTTCCGCCAAATCCTCGGAGGTCATGGGCTTACCTTCCACGCAAAGGGCGACGGTGAAGCCTTCACATTCCTTTAAAATTGCGTCTTTTTCTTGAGAAAGGGTCGATTCGGGAAGTGCAACGCATTTAAACTTGCAAAAGGCGGAAAGGCGCTTTTCGTATTCGGCGCAGGCGTCCCGCCAATAGGCTTCCTTCAGCGTTCCGACGCAGACCAATTTTACCGTCATCATAAGCAAAACACCTCGGACCGATCGCTTCGGGGGGCAACCCGAACGCGGACGTCTTTTTCCGCCTCGATGCCGGAGCGCCGCAGAGCGTTTTCCACCGTGCAACGGCAGAGGGATTCGGTATTATTATCTTTACTTAAATGGGCGAGAAATACCTGCTCCGTCCCTTTTTGGACGAACTCGGTCAACGCCTCCCCTGCCTGCTGGTTGGACAAATGTCCGTTCGGACCGGAGATCCGCTGCTTTAAGGAATAGGGATAGGGCCCGTTGCGGAGCATATCAATATCGTGATTTGCCTCAAACACCAACACCTTGCATCCGTTCAGCGCATTGGTAACGTCGTCTGTGATCTGCCCAAGGTCGGTGGAAATACCCACCTTGCAAAGTCCGGTGTCAATGACGTACCCGGCGCACTCCACGGAATCGTGCATACAGGGAAAGGAGGTGACGGAAAAGGCGCCGCTTTTTGCGTTTCCGCCGGTGGGGAGGACGCAAAACAGATCGGAATCCACCTCCGGAAGCAAAAAGGAAATTTCGTCCAGGGTGCTTCGGTTGGCTAAAATCGGAATCCGATATTTTTTGGTGATGGTTTTCAGTCCAGAAATATGATCGGAATGCTCGTGGGTAATAAAAATTCCTTTTACCTTGGAAAGGGAGGAATCGACGGAATTCAGCAACGCTTCGGTACGGCGGATACCGGCGCCGGCGTCAATCAAAAGACCGCATCCGTCAACCTCCACGTAAGTACAGTTGGCACTGCTGCCGCTGACCAGGGTACAGACCTTCAATCGACTCACGACAAACACTCCGAAGGGCAGGCTTCCGTGTTGATCCCATCGTCGATCTTGTCAATTTCCGCACCGAGACTGCGAAGCTTTTCCACCAAGCCTTCATATCCGCGCTCGATATGGCGGATATCGGAGACCTCGGTGATCCCCTCCGCGGCAAGGCCTGCAAGCACCATAGAAACGCCGGCACGAAGGTCGCAGGCACGCACCGAAGCACCGTGGAGCTTTTCCACGCCGTTGATGACGCAGACATTTCCATCCACTTCGATTTTCGCGCCCATTTTCCGCAATTCCGCGGCGTAACGGAAGCGTTGATCGTAAACACCCTCCGTAATGACCGAAGCGCCGACGGCGGTGGTAAGCATGGTGGCAAACTGCGGCTGCATATCGGTGGGGAACCCGGGATAGGGCTGGGTTTTAATGTTGATTCTTTCGGGGCGATCCAGACGGGTGACGATGATGGAATCGTCCAATTCCTCAATCCCGACGCCTGCCTCCTCCAATTTGGCAGAGATGGATTCCATGTGCTTGGGAATCACGTTTTTAACCTCTACCCTGCCCCCTGCGATGGCGGCGGCAACCATGTAGGTGCCGGCTTCGATCTGATCGGGAACGATTTCGTAGCGTCCGCCCTTCAGTTCCCGACCGCCGTTGATACGGATCACGTTCGTTCCCGCACCCTTGATATCGGCGCCCATAGCGTTCAAAAAGTTTGCGATATCAACCACGTGGGGTTCTTTTGCGGCGTTTTCGATGGTGACCTTTCCGGGAACGCCGACAGCGGCAAGCATTACGTTGACCGTTGCGCCGACGCTTACGATGTCAAAATAAATGGAGGAGGGACGAAGTCCGTCCGACTCGGCGATGACGTTGCAATTCTCCAGATCGACCGTGACCTTGGCACCTAAAGACTCAAACCCCTTGATGTGCTGATCGATGGGGCGGGAGCCGAAATCACATCCTCCGGGAAGCCCGACCTTGGCGTTTCCGAACCGACCGAGCAACGCACCGATGAGATAATAGGACGCACGCATTTTCCGAACGGCGTCCTGATCGGCGACGACCGTAGAAGGAATCGCGGAGCAGTCGATCCGATAGGTGGATTTTTCCAGCCGCGTAACTTCAGCACCAAAGGAGCGAAGAATTTCAAACAAAAGAAAGACGTCGCTGATCTCCGGTACGTTATCGAGGATACAAACTCCCTTTACGAGAACGGTTGCGGGAATGATCCCGACGGCGGAATTTTTGCTTCCGCTGACGGTGACAACTCCCTCCAAGGGACGGCCGCCGTGTATGACAAACTTTTCCAAAACGAACACCTCAAAGATTTTATGATAAATTACAAATATTTCTGCGGATCAAGATATGTTCGGGACGATTTCAGATATAAGGCAAAATGCAGGTGGTTTCCGGTACTGTTCCCGGTACTGCCCACGTAAGAAATCGTTTCTCCCTGGTAAACTTTCTTCCCGGCGTATATGCCCTCTGCCAGCTTTGATGCGTGACCGTAAATGGAAATGATTCCGTTTCCGTGGTCGATCTTGACGCACCAGCCGAGGGAGCGATCCCACCCGGCAAAAGAAACCGTTCCGGCGTCTGCGGCGTAGATGGGAGTTCCGTAGGATGCGGCAAAGTCCACTGCCTGGTGGAAATTCCGCGAGCCCCGAAGCCAACGCCAACCAAAGGTGGAGGAAATATATTTATAAGACTTTAACGGAAGAATAAACTTTCCGGAGGGAGCGATAGGCTTCGTTCCGATCAACACCTTTTGAGGAACGGAATCCTTTACCTTTACCCGTGAGATTACGGCGGTGGACGATGCCTGTCCGTTTACGTAAACGTTGTTGGAAACCACCTCGTAAATCCCTTCCGTACCCTTGGACAACACCTTTTTCGTGCCCTCGTAATAATCGTCGGAATAGGAATATTCCGTCTCAAAGGGAACGGTCTCTGCCGAAGTGACGGTCATCGTGTTTTTTACCGTCAGCTGCAGATAGGGCTTTCCGTAGCGGATCGTTTGTCCAACGCGGACGTCCTGCCCCACGGGAATTTCGTTCAGCAGCCGTAAGACCGGAACGCTGACCCCGGAGCGCTGGGACAGGGATTGCAGAGTGTCTCCCTTTTCCACGGTGTAGGTTTTTAAGTCGGGACCGGTTTGGAACAGATCCAAAATCCGGCGGTATCCCAGATCGTAGGATTGGGCGTATTCCCCTTTGACGATCTCAACGTAATTGATGATTTCTAAATTATCTTCCTCGGGATCCATGACGTAATATCCCAAGACCTGTTCCAGAACTGCGTCGAGAATGGAACGATCCTTGCTGGTTGCGACCAGCTCTCCGTCCAAAAACAGTCCGTAGGAACGGCGGGTATATTCCGACGCCATGGTGTAAAGGGCGGCATACAGATCCTGCTCCCGGGTAAAATCATCCCGATCGACGATGGCGTAGCGCAGGGTGGGAAAGGCTTCGATCAAATACAATTCCTCCCCGGTCTGGGCGACGCTTTCCTGCTTGACGCGGGTTTCCACCTGATCGTTGATTTTACTGTATTGGGCGGAATTTTCCACGTAGCCGATGATCTCGTCCCCGACGCCGACGGCAAGCCCGACGGAATAGTTGGAGAAAAACCAAAGACAGCCGCAGATCAGAGCCGCACCCAGCAAGGGAAACACGGCGGGAGATAAAAAGGACATCACCGCAGAGACCGAGGTGCGGAAATAATGGAATCCCTTTTGAAAAAGCAAAAGGATCCGATACCAAGGAGAGGTGCTGCGGACGGTCATGTGGCGGAATTTTTCCTGATGAGCGCGCATCTTACGCCGACGCAACGCATAATACTGCTTCCGAAGACGGCGCAAGAATCGAAACAGAAAAAAGCTTCGCCAAGAATGAGGCTTGTCATTCCGGAATCGGTTCGGCATAAATCCTCCTTGTAGAATTACGTTGAGAAACGTCCTTAAATATAACGCACACGCGGATTATCTATATTAACTATAATATTATAATATAAAATGAAGCGAAAAGCAAGAGGAATTTTCATCTTTCCCGGAAATAAGATGAAAATTCCCCAAAACGTACGATTAAATTTACAGATTTGTCAATAAAAAATTTGCTCTGCCGTCCAATCCTTGATCACGTCGCAATACTTGGCGGCAATCGCCCTGGCGGCGGGAAGATCGTGTTCCCGATAATTTCCGCATTCCTTTTCGGCAGTTCCCGGAACGATCCCATCATAGGACGCAATAAAGGAAAAGGTCTCTTGAATCAGAGCGACCGCTTCCCCGTCAGTATTATCGACCGTGAGAAGATAAAACCCGGTACGGCACCCCATAGGACCGAAGTAGATGATTTTATCCCCCATCCTGCCGTTGCGGGCGTGCACCGCAAACAGATGCTCGATGGTGTGCATGGCGGGATTGGGCAAAAACTCTTTGTTGGGCGCGGTAACGCGGATATCGTAGGTCCGAACCCCGTGATCCACCCGGGAAAGGTATATCCCCGGCGTTAAAATGGTATGATCCACTTCAAAACTTGCGATGGTTTCCATCAATCACAACTCCTTAATCAAATCGTAAACTTCCTGCTTTGACAATGAATATTCCTTTGCGATTGCCTTTGCGGCGGCGCTTTTCCCCAGCCCCTCTGCGGCTTTTTCCCGCCACAGAGCGAGAATCTGATCCTCGTCGGGAGCAGGAAGATCCTCCGCCGTACAGCCTTCCACCACCAACACGAATTCCCCGCGGGGATCCGTATTCTGATATCGGGCGACGGCTTGGGAAAGCGTGGAACGGATACATTCCTCGTAGATTTTGGTAATCTCCCGAACGCAGGCAATCCGACGGTCCGAACCGAAAACGGCTTCAAATTCCGACAGGGTATCCTTTAAGCGGTGGGGGGCTTCGTAAAAGATCATGGTGCGCGGCTCGGTCTTCAAGGTCTCGAACAACGCGGTTTTTTCTTTTTTTACCGTGGGTAAAAAGCCCTCAAAGGTAAAACGGCGGGAGGGCAGCCCCGACATGGCGAGGGCGGTAACGAAGGCGCAGGGACCGGGAACGGCGCTGACCCGAAGCCCCAGCTCGATACAGTCGGAAACCAAATCCTCCCCCGGATCGGAAACGGCAGGCATCCCGGCGTCGGTGATCAACGCACAGCTCTCCCCTGCCTTCAGACGGGCAAGAATTTTTTCTCCGTGTGCCTTACGGTTGTGATCAAAATAACTGATCATCGGCTTTTTAATTCCAAAGGAAGAAAGCAACATTCCGGAATTGCGGGTATCCTCGGCGGCAATAAAATCCACGTCGTTTAAAACCTCCAGCGCCCGAGGGGCAAAATCCCCCCGGTTGCCGATGGGAGTGGCGACGAGCCATAAAGATACCTTTTCCATACCGTTCCTTCTTTCAAAAGCGATGAATTGCCTGAAACTGCTCCGTTTCTTTGCCCGATTCATCGTATAATACAAAGGGAGGATCACACTTCAAGCCCGAAGCGGCGCCCTTTTTACATTCCATTAAAAACAACTCCGGCGCTTTGCCGAATTTCGGATAAATCAACCGCAAGACCTTCGGCTCCAGCTTGAATCCGGAACAGGCAACCATCGCTTCGGTCAAGCGTTCCGGCTTGAAAACGAAGCAAAAACGTCCGCCGAACCGCAACAAGCGGGAAGCGGCTGCGGCAACGTCGGAGAAGGTGCAGGTTTCCTCTCTGCGGGAGGCTTCCACCTCTTGTCGGGCGGTCTTCCCGGTGCCGGGTAAAAAATAGGGAGGATTTGCGGTGACTAAATCAAATTTTCCGTTGGGAAGCGAGGTTTTTTTCAGATCCTCACAACGGATAAAAACCCGATCCTGCAAATGATTTAACGCCACGGACTGTTCCGCAAGATCGGTACAGGGCTTGGAAATATCCACGCCGTACACCGCTTCGGCGCAATCGTTTGCGGCTAACAAAAGGGGTAAAATTCCCGTTCCGCAGCAGAGATCCACGGCGGTGGAAAACCGCTTTTCCGCGGCAAAAGAAGAAAGCAGGATCGCATCCGTACCGAAGCAAAAGCCGTCGGTGTCCTGATAAATCTTCCAACCGTGAACAAAAAGATCGTCCAATCGGATCATAGACTTCTCCTTAAAATAAAAAAATGCATAATGAGACCCGAAACATCAGTTCCCATTATGCATTTCTGCGCGGATTATTCTGCGGGGTTGGGAGCGCCAACGGGGCAAGCACCGGCACAAGCGCCGCAATCAATGCAATCGTCGGCGTTGATGACAAACTTGCCGTCCTGTTCAGAAATTGCGCTGACGGGACATTCATCGGCGCAAGCGCCGCAAGCGATGCATTCATCGTTAATCTGATAAGCCATGATAAGTACCTCCTTCAAAGTTCGGGTATCGAGACCGATACTCATATTAAGCATATTATAGCACGATTTTTATCATTCGTCAAGTGCTAAATTCCAAATTTTTCGTCAAATTATGAAAAAAATCATTAAACGATGCGATTTCTCTGCTCTCCGGCAAAAAATGCTTTCATATTCTCCGCCATGTTCCGAACGCAACGGTTCCGCGCCTCGGCGCTTCCCCACGCCATATGAGGCGTGAAACAGACGTTCTTTCGGTCAAGAATCCGCGTGAACGGATGATCCTGCGGAAAAGGCTCGACGGAATAGACGTCCACGCCCAAGCCCCCAAGTCTGCCCTGCTCCAGCGCTTCGGTCAGGGCTTCCTCGTCGGTGACGGCACCACGGGCGACGTTGATCAGGATTGCGCCGGGCTTCATTTGCGAAATGCGCTCCCGGGAGATCATCCCCCGGGTAGAATCGTTGAGGGGAACGTGCAGAGATATAATATCGGCGCGCTTGCACAATTCGTCGATGGAAACCTGCTCGTAGCGGTCGTCGGGCTTTCTGCGGCACATCAAAACCTTGCAGCCCATCGCCTCGGCGACCTGCGCAACCTTTCCGCCGATCCCGCCGCCTCCCACGACCCCCCAGGTCATCGAAGAAATCTCGTGATAGACGGGGGTCAGCTTGTTGGCAACGCCGGAAGCGGAATAAGCGCCCGACGATACGAATTCGTTATATTCCGGCAGATGGGTAACCAAAGACAACGCCATGGCAAGGGTCAGCTGCGCCACGTTGTCGGTAGAATAACCGGGGACATTGCACAGGGCGATTCCATGCTCCTTGCAGTATTCCGTATCAATATTATCGTACCCCGTGGCGGCAACGCAAATAAGCTTGACCGCCGTTCCGGGAAGGTTGGTAGCGTTGAGTTTGATCTTATTGACCACCACCACATCGGCATCGAGAATCCGTCCGTGAATCTCATCGGGAGTTGTGGTGGCATATTCCGCAGTTTCACCCAGAGAACGAATGGGAGACAAGTCCACATCTGCGCCCAAGGTTGCGGCGTCTAAAATTGCGATTTTCATAAAACACCTCGTCAGATTTCGTTTTTGCGTTAAAGGTTATTATCAAAATTGTTGCGAAACGCGGTAGGCATCAAAGGAAGATTCGGCAATCTCACTCTTTTCCACCTCAAGGCAAACCACCCAGCCTGCCATGGCGCAATCCCCCGATTGGGGAATCAGGGCTTCCACCTCCACGGTGCAAACGCCGTCTTTCAGATAGCAGCGGCGTATCCGATGGGCGTTGGAACTGCTTGATTCGTAAGTATAAATCAGAAGCAGCGACTTGTTTTGAAAAAATTCTTCCCCGTAGGTATCGCACAGATCAAACAGAGCAGAATTCTTCCACAAAACGCCCTCGGTGTAGGAATCGGTGGCTTTCAGCGACGATAAAATCTGCTTCAATTCCTCTTGGCTTTCAATCTCCGCAATCGGCAGAGGGCGATTGTCGTTGGGAGCGTTTTCCGCAAAGGAGAAAAACAGAGCCTCGTGTTCCCCGCTTCCGTCCACGTGAATATAGGAAGCGTTATAGGGAATCGGGGTTGAAATTTGCACAACCCTCGTTACGTTTGGAATTTGTGCCGGATAGGTTTCCAATATATCCCCCAGATACGCCACGTAAACCATATCGCCCACGCCTAAATTTGCACGGGGGATCGGTTCACTTCCGTCGGAAAACTTGGTATTTTCCTGCAATTTGCACAAGAACTTTTCGTGGTAATACGGGGTTGTTCCTTCCTCCTCAACCAGCATTTCATTTTCCCGGATCTCAAGAATCGTGGCAGTAAAGTACGATTCATTCGACTCGTTCTCCCGTGCCTTTGTCCACAAATCAAGGATCGGGGAATTACGGTAAGAGGGAGCGTAAATGCTCCATTTCACGTAGGGCTCCGTGGATCCGTCGATATACGTAAGCGTCCTGTCCCACCGAATGAGGCGATAGGTCAGGGCTTGAAAATCCAGACTTTTCCCATCCTCCAACGTGCCGACGGGAATGGGAAGAAACAGGATCAGAAGCAGAAGCAAAACCACCGATGGAATTAAAATAAAGAGCAATTTTTTCTTTTTCATAATTCTCCCCTCCGAAGAAATGATTCCGCATTGACGGGACTACTCCGTTTTCATTATAACATCGTTTGAAAAAAATGTCAACATAATCAGCGTGTTACGCTCGGAATAATTTATAAAATTGTGAAGGCATCTTGCTATTTTCACTTAAATGTGATATACTGTAAGAAAGAAATTGAAATGAGGGTTGGTTATGAGTAAAAACAGCCGAGCGAAATTTTTTGCGGCGCTGACGATTTTCAGTCTGACGGGACAAATTGCCTGGGTCGTGGAAAATATGTATTTCAACGTGTTTATCTACAAAATGTTCCACGCTTCGGCGGAACAGATTTCCATGATGGTTTCCGCCTCTGCCGTTGCGGCGACGGTAACGACTCTTTTGATCGGGGCGTTATCGGATAAGCTGGGAAAACGGAAGGTTTTCATCTGCGGCGGCTACGTATTGTGGGGGATCTCTATTTTGGCGTTTTGTCTGGTACGGCAGGACGTGATCGGCGTCCTGTTCCCCATGGCTGCCTCTGCGGCTGCCGTGGGCATTACGCTGACGATCGTTTTGGATTGCGTGATGACCTTTTTCGGATCTTCCGCCAACGATGCCTGCTTCAACGCCTGGCTGACCGACGTGACCGACGACAGCAATCGGGGAACGGCGGAGGGAATCAACGCCATGATGCCTTTGGTGGCGATTTTGGCAGTCTTCGGCGGATTTATGAGCTTTGACCTGAATCAATCCGAAAGCTGGACGACGATCTTTTTTATCATCGGAATTGCCGTGATTTTGATCGGTATTTTGGGGATTTTCCTTATCAAAGACCCGAAGATCAAGACGGCGGAAAATCAAAATTATTTCAAAAATATTTTTTACGGATTCCGCCCGACGATCATTCGGGAACACAAGGGACTTTACCTGTGTCTTATCGGCTTTGCGATTTTCGGGATCTCCATTCAAATCTTCATGCCCTATCTGATCCTGTATTACACCGTCACGTTACAGATGGAAAATTACGTTTTCATCATGGCGCCGGCAATCATTTTAGCGGCGGTATTTACTGCCCTGTGGGGACGGGTTTACGATAAGATCGGATTCAAAAAATCCGTGATTCCCTCCCTGGCTCTTTTGGGGGCGGGATATCTTCTTTTGTTCTTCTTCCGGGGAACCGCGACGGTATTTTTAGGATCCCTTCTGATGATGTGCGGATATCTGTCGGGCATGGCGGTCTTCGGGGCAGTCATCCGGGATCAGACGCCGGAAAACCGGTCGGGGATGTTCCAGGGATTGCGCATCGTGGGACAGGTATTGATTCCCGGAATCATCGGTCCGATCATCGGATCTGCCGTGCTGAAAAACGCGGAAACCATCGTCAACGACGACGGAACCACCTCCTTCGTACCGAATCAAAACATTTTTTTGGCGGCGTTGGGTGTGGCGATCCTTTTGGGCTTCTATTTGATCCCCCTGTTTTTATCCATGAGAAAGAAGGAAAAATAAATGAAAAAAGAGTCTTTCGCCACCCTCTATACGGCGGAGGGGGAAGCGTTGTCCGGACAACCGTGGACGATCTACCCCCGACCTCAAATGAAGCGGAATTCCTTTTTCTGCCTAAACGGAGAATGGGATTTTTACGCCAACGGCGGAGAAAAGGAACGGATCTTGGTTCCCTTCCCTCCGGAGTCTGCGTTGTCGGGGATCGGACGGAGATTGGAGAAATTCCCCGGCGTAAAATACAGACGGAAATTCACGCTGCCCGAGGGCTTTGTCCGTGGCAGGGTTTTGCTGCATTTCGGCGCGGTGGATCAGACGGCGGCGGTGTTCCTAAACGGACACGAGGTGGGAACGCACGTAGGGGGTTACGACGCATTTTCCTTTGATATTACGGAGTTTTTGCAGGACGAAAACGAATTGACCGTCGGTTGCATCGACGACTTGGAATCCCATATCCTCCCCTACGGAAAGCAAAGGGAAAAGCGAGGCGGAATGTGGTACACGCCGGTGACGGGGATCTGGCAGACCGTCTGGATCGAAAGCGTGCCGGAGCAGTACGTGAAATCGCTGAAAATCGACACCGGTAGAGATTACGTTCAAATCTCGGTCGATGGGGTTTGCGACGGCGTCGTGACGGTACAAACGCCCGACGGAGAAATCACGTCCCGGCTGGCAGATTCCACCGCCCGTCTGCAGATCCGAAATCCTCGGTTATGGTCGCCGGAGGATCCCTATTTGTACGAATTTAAAATTACGGCGGGAGAAGACGAAATTTCATCCTATTTTGCCTTGCGAACCCTGGAGATCAAAGAGGTGGACGGTCTCCCCCGGCTTTGCCTCAACGGAAAACCCTATTTCTTCCACGGTCTTTTGGATCAAGGGTACTACAGCGACGGCATTTATACGCCGGCGTCTCCCGAAAACTACACGCGGGATATTGCGGAAATGAAGGCGTTGGGATTTAATACCCTGCGCAAGCATATCAAGGTGGAGCCGGAGCATTTTTACTGCGAATGTGACCGCTTGGGGATGATCGTGTTTCAGGATATGGTCAACAACGGAGATTACTCCTTTCTGCGGGATACCGCCCTGCCGACGGTGGGAATCAAAAAACTGTCGGATCGTTGGATGCACCGAGACAAAGCCACGCGGAAATGCTTCGAGGACGGAATGAACGCCACCGTAAAACAACTGCAGAATCATCCTTGCATCTGTTATTGGACGATTTTCAACGAGGGATGGGGTCAATTCAACAGCGCGGAAATGTATGAAACGTTGAAAACACTGGACTCCTCCCGATTCATTGACGCCACCTCCGGATGGTTTCAGGGAAGGAAAAGCGACGTGGAAAGCCTTCACGTTTATTTTAAGCCTGTGAAAATCAACCCGGGAGACAAGCCCGTGGTCCTTTCCGAATTCGGTGGGTATTCCTACCAACCCCAAGGACACGTTTTCCATCCGGGAAAGCCTTACGGTTACCGTTTTTTTGAAGATCGGAAAAAATTTGAAGACGCCTTGGTGGAATTGTACGAAAAAGAAATCATTCCTGCTCTGTCCCGGGGGCTTTGCGGAGCGATCTATACCCAGGTTTCCGACGTGGAAGACGAAACCAACGGACTGTTGTCCTACGATCGGAAGGTTTTGAAGGTCTCCCCCGAGGTCATGAATAAAATTGCAGAAAAGTTGAAATTGTAACGAGGTAAAACCATGAATAAAACCAACGCCATGCGGATGCTGGATAAGGCGAAGATCTCCTACGAGCCGAAGGAATATATCCCCGACGAAAACGATTTAAGCGGGATTCATATTGCTCGACAGATCGGTCTTCCGGCAGGACAATGCTTTAAGACCATCGTAACGAGAGGAGACAAAACCGGTCCCGTAGTCTTTTGCATCCCCGCCGATCGGGAAATCGATCTGAAAAAGGCGGCGAAGATCACCGGAAACAAAAAGATCGAACCGTTGCACGTGAAGGATCTGCCGGGATTGACCGGCTACGTCCGGGGAGCCTGCTCTCCCCTCGGCATGAAAAAGAAATTTCCCACCTACATCGACCGTGCCTGTCGGGATTTTGAAAAGATCACCGTCAGCGCCGGGATCAAGGGGTGTCAATTATTGATCAAAAGCGATGAGATCGTGGCTTGCGTCGGGGCTGAGGTGTGCGATTTGACGCAGGAATAAAAAAAACCGCCGCCGCACTTGACAAATGGGAAAAAGCGTGCTATAATATATAATATCTGTAAATAAACTGAAAACTAAACCGAAAAGCTGTGACGAAGACAGTAGTTTCACGAAGAAACGCAAAGCGAGCCGGGGACGGTGTAAGCCCGGTGCGGAGTACCGTGAAATGAAGATCCCTTCCGAGCTGCGTGCCCAACGGGCGTATAGCCTCAGTAAGTTCCGCCGGAATCCCGCCGTAAAGGGGAAGCATATGAACGTATGTAAAATGGGTGGTTAAGCGAAGTAACCCTTCGTCCCGTTGCTACGGGGCGAAGGGATTTTTGTTTTTCGGATAGGTTTCGGAAGCATGGAGGAATTGTGATGTACGAAAAAGTTTCGGGCGATCTGAATTTCGTGGATCGGGAAAAGAAAATCGAAGAATTCTGGGCAAAGAACCAAATCTTTGAAAAGAGCGTGGATCAGCGGAAGGACGGAGAATATTTCACCTTCTACGACGGCCCGCCCACCGCAAACGGAAAGCCCCATATCGGGCACGTTCTGACCCGGGTAATCAAGGATACCATTCCCCGCTACAAGGCGATGAAGGGGCATTATACCGTTCGGAAGGCAGGTTGGGATACCCACGGTCTTCCCGTCGAGCTGGAAGTGGAAAAGAAGCTGGGGCTGGACGGCAAGGAGCAGATCGAGGAATACGGTCTGGAGCCCTTTATCAAGGAATGTAAGGAAAGCGTTTGGAAATATAAGGGAATGTGGGAGGATTTCTCCGATACCGTCGGTTATTGGGCGGATATGAAGGATCCCTACGTCACCTACGACAACGATTTTATTGAATCCGAATGGTGGGCTTTGAAGCAGATCTGGGACAAGGGGCTTTTGTACAAGGGCTTCAAGATCGTTCCCTACTGCCCCCGCTGCGGAACGCCCCTGTCCAGCCACGAGGTTGCCCAGGGATATAAAACCGTAAAGGAACGCTCCGCCGTCGTCCGCTTCAAGGTGGTCGGCGAGGACGCCTATTTCCTGGCGTGGACCACCACTCCCTGGACGCTGCCCTCCAACGTGGCGCTGTGCGTCAATCCCGACGACACCTACTGCAAGGTCAAGGCTGCCGACGGTTATACCTACTATATGGCACAAGCCCTGCTGGATTCGGTGCTTGGAAAGCTTGCGGAGGAAGGAAAGCCTGCCTACGAGATCCTGGAGACCTACGTCGGAAAGGATCTGGAATACAAGGAATACGAGCCTCTCTTTGCCTGTGCCGCCGCCGTTGTGGAAAAGCAGCACAAGAAGGGTCATTATATTACCTGTGACGGCTACGTTACCATGGCGGACGGTACGGGGATCGTCCACATCGCCCCTGCCTTCGGGGAAGACGACGCCAAGGTGGGCCGCAAATACGATCTGCCCTTCGTTCAATTCGTGGACGGCGCCGGCAACATGACCGAAGACACCCCCTACGCCGGGAAGTTCGTCAAGGACGCCGATCCTTTGGTTTTGGTCGATCTTGAAAAAGAAGGAAAGCTCTTTGACGCACCCAAATTCGAGCACGAATATCCCTTCTGCTGGCGCTGTGATACGCCGTTGATCTATTACGCACGGGAATCCTGGTTCATCAAGATGACCGCGGTAAAAGAGGATCTTTTGAAGAACAACGCCACCATCAACTGGATGCCCGAAAATATCGGAACCGGACGCTTCGGCGATTGGCTGAAAAACGTTCAGGATTGGGGCATCAGCCGAAACCGTTATTGGGGAACTCCCTTGAATATCTGGCAATGCGACTGCGGGCATCAGCACGCAATCGGCTCCATCGAGGAACTGAAATCCATGTCGGACAACTGCCCCGACAACGTGGAATTACACCGTCCCTATATTGACGCCGTTACCATCAAATGTCCCCATTGCGGAAAGGAAATGCGTCGGGTTCCGGAGGTCATTGACTGCTGGTTTGACTCGGGGGCGATGCCCTTTGCTCAATGGCACTATCCCTTTGAAAATCAAGACGTTTTTGAAAAGACCTTCCCTGCAGACTTCATCAGCGAAGGGGTGGATCAGACCCGCGGATGGTTCTATTCTCTTCTCGCGATCTCAACCCTTTTGTTCAACAAAGCGCCCTATAAGAACGTCATCGTCCTCGGTCACGTTCAAGACGCGGACGGACAGAAAATGTCCAAATCCAAGGGCAACGCCGTCGATCCCTTCGATGCGTTGAATCAGCACGGCGCGGACGCCATTCGGTGGTATTTCTATTCCAACTCCGCCCCCTGGCTTCCCAACCGCTACCATCACACCGCCGTTACCGAGGGACAGCGGAAATTTATGGGAACTCTTTGGAATACCTACGCCTTCTTCGTTCTTTACGCCAACATCGACGGCTTTGACGCGACGAAATACACCTTGGACTACGACAAGCTGAACGTCATGGATAAGTGGATGATTTCCAAGTTGAATACGCTGATCCGCACCGTTGACGATGATATGAATAACTACAAGATCACGGAGGTTTCCCGGGTAATGCAGTCCTTCGTGGACGATATGAGTAACTGGTACGTCCGCCGCAGTCGGGAACGGTTCTGGGCAAAGGGTATGGAGCAGGATAAGATCAACGCTTATATGACCCTGTACACCGTCCTCGTCACCTTCTGCAAATTGGCGGCGCCGTTGGTTCCCTTCGTCACCGAGGATATTTATCAGAATCTGGTCAGAAGCATTGACAAAAACGCCCCCGAAAGCGTTCATCTGTGCGAATATCCCGTGGCAAACGACGCTTGGATCAATCCCGATATGGAAGCGGAAATGGACGAGGTTTTGCAGGTTGTCACCCTGGGTAGAAACTGCCGCAATACCGCGAACATCAAGAACCGCCAGCCCATCGCCGCCATGTACGTCAAGGCGGATCGGGAATTGGGCAAAGAATACAAAGCCATCGTTGCCGACGAATTGAACGTTCGGGAAGTGAAGATTGCGGAAAGCGTAAAGCAATTCCTTTCCTATTCCTTCAAGCCCCAGCTGAAGACCGTCGGTCCGAAATACGGAAAATATCTCAACGCCATCCGCACTGCCCTGTCTGAGCTGAACGGCTCTGCCGCCATGGACGAATTGGAGGCGAACGATTGCCTGAAATTGAATCTGGAAGGTACGGAAATCGTTCTGACGCGGGAAGATCTTTTGATCGAATCTGCGCAGACGGAGGGATACGAATCCTGCACCGATAACGGCGTTACGGTGGTTTTGGACACGACCCTGACCCCCGAGCTGATCGAAGAGGGCTTCGTTCGGGAAATCATCAGCAAGATTCAGACCATGCGGAAGGAATCGGGCTTTGAGGTGACCGACCATATTGCCGTTTACACCTACGGAAACGACAAGATTGCGGAATTGTTCCGCAACAACGAAGCGGTCATCAAGGGAGAGGTTCTGGCTCAAGCCGTAGAATATACCGAGCCGACCGAAGAAGAACACGCAAAGGCGTGGAACATCAACGGCGAGAAGGTTACCCTTGGCGTCAAAGTAATCTAAAAATACGTCTCCCCCGGTCTTTCGATCGGGGGAGCATTCCAAAAGGAACGTAGATCATGCCGAAATCAAGAAATCAAAAATTAAAGCTTCCTTGCCTGATTGAAATTCTGAAGAATAAAACCGACGAGGAGCACGGATTAAGCGCCGAGGAGCTGATTCAAGAGCTGGCGCGGTACGATATCTCCGCGGAACGGAAAAGCATTTACGACGATATCCGCTTACTGCAGGACTTCTTCGGGATGTCCATCGAGCACGACAAAGCCCGCGGATATCGGCTCACGGAACGGGAATTGGATTTGCCGGAATTAAAAATGCTGGTCGATGCGGTGCAGTCCTGCCGATTTATTTCCGTATCGAAAAGCGATGATCTGATCCGGAAATTAAAGGGATTGACCAGCGAACACCGGGCGCGGGAGCTGCAACGTCAGGTAACGGTAAAAAACCGCATAAAATCCATGAACAATATCACTATATATTCCATCGACACCATTCACAACGCCATTTTACACGATCGGCAAATTACCTTTCAATATTGGGGCTGGACGGCACGCAAGGAGCAGCTGCCCCGACACGGCGGAAAGCAGTATTGCATCTCTCCCTGGATGCTTTTGTGGGATGACGAATACTATTATCTGATTGCCTACGACGGGGAAGCGCGGGAAATCCGCCATTACCGTGTCGATCGGATGCGGACGGTAAACGAAACGGACAAGAAGCGCGAGGGGCGGGCGGAGTTCGAGAAAATTGATATTTCCGAATACTCCTTCGGCGTCTTCGGAATGTTCGGCGGACAAACGACCCACGTTACCTTCCGTTGCAAAAGCTCCATGGCGGACGTGGTTCTCGACCGATTCGGAAAGGACGTGATGCTCATCCCCGAAGAGGACGGATTTAAATTCCATGCGGACATCAACGTTTCCCCTCAATTTTTCGGTTGGGTCGCATCCTTCGGAGACAGTATCAAAATCATCTCTCCGGCAGATACCGCAGAAGAATTTAAGAAGCATCTTACCGAATCGCTGAAGCAATACGAATAAAAAAATACCGGGAGACACGAAAAACCGTGCCTCCCGGCAATTTATCGAATTACAGTTCAAAGGTATATTTCTTCCCGCAGGCGTTGCAATAGGTGACGATTTTTCCGTCTTCTGCCAGGTCTGCCCGATCCTCGGGGGACATGGCGGAGACGAAACGCATCAGAGAAGCCCTGGAACAGGTACAACCGAAGCGCAGAGGGGTGCTTTCAAGGAATTCAAAGCCTTCGGGAATTTGGTTTTGGGGGAAGGTTTTTTCCGCCTCGCCGCAAAGCCCCTGCAGGTCGCAGGATTCTCCGGGCAGCTGCTCCGCAACGATACAGAAAAAGGTATCGTTATCTTCAAACACGCTGCAAGAGGCGGCAATTTGCAGGGATTGGGAAAAATAAGAGCGTACCAATCCCTCCAGCCCCTTGCCGGTAACCATGCCGGTATAATTCCCCCGCAAGTGCAGTTGCAGGGTCACTTCCAGGGTGTCTTCTGCGCCGTCGCAGGTCTCCTCCTTCCGTCCGCGGACGATGCCCTCCTTGTCGGCGGTGGCAGAATAGGTGCCGATCCCGGGAAGGGATAGACGGGCGGTGACCGAGGCGCGATCGTCCTTCTGCAACGCGGCGATGCAACAGGCGAAGGCTTCCAATTTGCCTAACGTGGAACGGTCTTCCCCGTCAAGATGGTTCAGCTGCGCCGATTGGGTTACCGCATCCGAGAGAGAAATGCAGAAAATCCGCGCGTTTTGGGACATATATTTGGATGCTTGTTCGATCATAAAGGTCTCCTTACGATGATGATTTTACGTCCCCGATAGGGAATCGTTCTGACCGGATGAAAGCCGACGGATTGCAGATAAGAGCGCAATTCCGACGGATCGTACCAGCGCTCCCATATTTCCTCCTCTGCCCGACGGTAGGTATCAGCGTCGGGGCGGAATACGGTCAGCCGTTGACAGGCGTAAGTACCGTCGAAGGATTTTTGGAGAACCAGGGTGGCGCCGTCTTCTTCGTCAA
Source organism: Clostridia bacterium (assembly GCA_017623475.1). Taxonomy (GTDB): domain Bacteria; phylum Bacillota; class Clostridia; order Oscillospirales; family UBA644; genus RGIG995. The sequence goes on from JAGAPC010000009.1 coordinate 43,492, forward strand.
TTTGAGGAGTAGTATCGGAAAATTGCTTTTTGTCCTTTAAGTCAAAAATAAAATAGCCGCCCGGCTCGGTAAAGTGATAGATCCGCCGAAAAAAGGCTTTCACTTGCCGCTTTTCCAAAAGATGGTTGACCGTATCCATGGAAGAAAATACTCCGTGATACGCTCCGTACAGGTCGATTTCGGGAAGAGATTGACACATCAGATGAGGGGAGTATCCGGCGTCGGAGAGCTTTTCAAAGGCAATATCGAGCATTTCGGGAGAAGCATCGACCCCGCTGCAATCAAAGCCCCGGCGGAACAATTCCAACATCAAACTTCCGGTTCCGCACCCGCAATCGAGGGCAAGGGGGGTGTCGGGCAGATCGAGATAAGGCAGAATACGGGAAAGGTAATCGCCGTAATCAAAGCCGGAATTGAAGCGGTCGTAATCCCTGGCAACGGTATCGTAATCCATAAAAATCTCCTATTTTATCAAAATGTAACAGTTTTTTCAAAAAACGCTCTTTTCATTCGGGAGCAGATATGTTATAATAAGAATATACACAACATTCGGGAGTTTGGAACATGAAACGATCCTTTCAGCTTCGTTTGGGAGCAATCCTGTTCGTCCTTGTATTTCTTTCGTCAAGTCTTTCCTTCTTCGGGGAGGAAGCCGAGATCAAGGAAGAAGAGCCGCAGATCAGCGGTGAGTACGCGGTGATCTTCAACGCGGACGACGACGGGGAAATCCTTTACGGAAAAAATGAAACAAAGCAAGTCTATTGCGGATTTTTACCACGGGTAATGACCTGCCTTTTAATCGCGCAAAGCGGAAAATTGGACGAGACGGTTACGGTAAACCGAGGGATGCTGGTCAACACGCCCCAAATCTCCACGGCGCAGTTAAAGGCGGGAGACGTGGTCACCTACCGAGATCTGATTACCTGCATTTGCGTGGTCAATTCCCAGGAAGCAGCAGTTGCGGCGGCGACGGCGTTGGCAGGAGATTCAAAGACCTTCGTACAGCAAATGAACGATAAGGCGAAGGAATTGGGCGCGACGGACACCCTGTTTACCAACGTGACCGGGAATTTCGTTTCCAACACGAAGCAGATCACGACCCTTGCGGATTGCGCGAAGATCATCAGCGCCGCGTTGCAGGAAGAGGTTATCGCGGAGGCGGCAACGCTTCGGACGGCAAAAATCACCGTCAGCGGAAAAACGAAAAACCTTTATACCCGAAATATGCTCATCGAGCCCACCGGGAAGAATTACGATGCGGCGGCGAAGGGATTGTTCATTTATTCCCAAAGCGCCAGCAATTCGGCGATTGCCACTTATCGGAAGGACTCGGATCGGAAAATCATTTCCATGACCGTCACGACGGCGGGGCTGGAGGCGGTTTACAAGGATGCGGGAACGCTTTTGAAATATTCCCAAAACCGATACGTTTCCCGAACCCTCCTGACCAAGGGAAGCTCCCTGCAGGAGGTAACGGTAAAGAACGGTAAAGACGTGGATTTCGTGGTTTTGGCAGCGGCAGAAGATATTACGGCGCTGATTCCGAAAATCTACGGAGATCAGAAGGCGACGATGACCTTTGACCTTCCCCAATCGGTGGAAGCCCCCATCGAAAAAGGAACGGTGTTAGGAACGGTAACCGTTTCCTGCGGCGGCAAGGAATACGGAACGGTGGAATTAAAAGCCCAGGCGACGGTGGAATTGGATTATTTTGAATTGTACTCCTCAAAAATGATGAAATTCTTCGCCAATCCCTGGCTTTGGATCATCCTTGCGGGACTTCTGTTTATCGTCGTCGGATACGCCCTTTTCGCCTACCGATTGAACAATCCGAGAAAAAAGAAGACGTCGGCAAGAGAGACCGGAAGCCGCATCCGAATTACACGATCCGCCGAGGACGACGAATAACAGAGAACGGTATTTGAAATAAGAGATAACTACCTAAAGAAGAGCGCGTAAAACTCTTTTTCGGGTAGTTATTTTTTTGTCGATTATTTATTCCGAATCGGGAAATCCGTCCTTTTTCAGTTGATCCAGCACGTGTCCGATGCAGGAATGAAGGGATCGGTTGTTGGTAACCTTGGCGTCGGCAATCGACTCGTACAGAGGAATCCGACGGCGGGCGATGGGATAAATGCGGTTGGGATCATCGTGAAAAACCGGGCGTTTATCGGTGTTGAGCGTGGTTAAAATCGACCGGGGATGACGGACGACGTAAAGCACCTTTTCCTTGCGGAGAAGGTCGATATTTTCCTGTCGCTCCACGATTCCGCCCCCGGTGGCAACGACGCTATGATCCAGGTTTTCCTTTACCCACCGTAAGGCTTCGGCTTCTTTGTCACGAAAAGCCGTTTCATCGGCATGAAACAGTTCGGAAATCGTAGCTCCTTCCCGTTGCATAATGAGACGATCCAAATCGACGAAGCGCAAATTCAAACGCCGGGCAACGATACGCCCCACGGTGGTCTTCCCTGCGCCGGGTAGCCCGACCAAATACAGATTTGCCATGGACGCCTCCTCTCAACCGACTCTTATATACCATATATTATACAATAAAAACCGATCAATGTCAAGTGCGCCGATAAAAAAGAACTCCCCATCGGAATGAGGAGTTCTTACGTTAAAGACTTAAATTATTCTTCGTCTTTTTTTTCTTCTTCGGCAGGAGCTTCTGCGGGTTCTTCCACGGGAGCTGCAGCTTCTGCGGGAGCTTCTTCGGCGGGAGCTTCGACCGGTGCGGCTTCGGCTTCAACGGCGGGAGCAGCTTCGGCGGGCTTCTTTTTCTTCTTGCCGAGAACCAAAACGAGAACCACGACAACGGCAACCACGACCACCGCGGCGATCACGACGATCAGCCAGGGGAAACCGTTGGAGGGTTCGGTAGGAACCTTGTTGTTGTTTCCGGTTGCGGGGACGTTTGTGTCGGAGGTGTCCGTACCTTCGTCGGAGGTTTTATCCGAGGTCTTGCCGTCACCCTTGGGGGTCTTGAAGCCGGCAGGATCGCTGGCAACAGATTCCTTACCCTCTGCGGTGATGGAGGTAACGGTTGCTTCGTACAACGTATCGAAGTCCAGGTCGGAGGTGATGGTGTATTTCAGCTCGGTAATGGGTTGATCGTTGACCTTTACGGGAGCGTCTTCCGTACCGGAGGCTTTGACGTAAACGTTATAACCGACTGCGCCGCGGGCTTCTTCCCAGGTCACTTCGGTATCGGTGGTGTTTTTGTTAACACGGGAAGCAGCCACGTTCTTCGGAGGAGTCCCGTCGGGGTTTCCGATGGGAATCGAGGCTTCGTGATAAGTAACCACGGGAGTTTCAACAAGAGACGTACCCTTACCGTTACGGTTTCCGACGACGGTAATGCAAAGACGAACCAAATCGCCTTCTTCTACCTTAAAGGAGGGGCAGGAGATCTGGAAGATATCCGGCGCTGCAGAGTTGGTAGCGTTGAAGATGGCGCTGTCCATATCGCCGTTCTTGGGCCAGATCATCTCGTCGTTGAGCCAAACGGTAGCGTAGTTTCCGTCAGTATGAGTGCTACGAACGGCAACGTCGTAGGAAATGGTACCGCTGGCGGGAGCGATGAAGGTTACGACGGGACCGCCGCCGTTACCGGGATGAAGATACTGACCTTTACTCCAAATACCGATGTAAGTAAGTCCGGTTTCGGAATATCCGACCTCACCGTAAGGAATGTACATATTGGCGTACTTGGGCGTGAAACCGTCCTGAGCAGCCTTGATAAATCCGGTCATGGGCAAAAATTCTTCGGTTTCGCAGTTGTAATACTCGTAAGTCCAAACGTCACCGAAATAAAACCCGTCAACGGATTCGTAGGCGCCGGTTTCCATGTTTTGTCCGATATCGTCAACGACACCGAAATCGTCCAGCATTGCCATCTTGTAATCGTAGGTTTCCTCGACGTATTCCGTTTCTGCCGCAGAATTGACCGAAAGACCGATCATGCAGGACAGCATCATGGAAAGCGCCATGAGGAGTGCGAGAGTCTTCTTCATGAGTTTTCTCCTTTGTTCATGAAAATTTTGATAGATAGATATATTATATACTATTTTCAGGCGGTTGTCAAGCGGATTTTTTTCTTCCGATACAAAGAAAAAATCGGGATTTTCCTTGAAATTGCAAGGTTTTTTGATAAAAAAACGATTTATTGGGCAACTGCAACAAAAATGAATTGACTTTTTTGTGCAAATGCGACAAACAACAAATTCTCTTATTTCGCGTATTTCTTGACGATTTGATGCATTTCATCAAAGCGGGCTTCCATCTCCTCCACCAGCTTCATTTGGGTATGGGCGCGGTCGAGGTTATGCTCGGGGTAATCGGCGTGGAAATACTTATCGCCGTCGATGTAGTCCAGAAGGAATCGGCTGCCGCACTCCAGCGTCATGATGATACAGCCCCAAACCATGCTATCCAGCTCCGCATCGGTGAAAAATCCGTCGGCGCCGCCGATAAATCCTTTGGTAAAGGCTTCAAACTTGTCCATACAGAAATGTACCTTGGACAGATCCGGCTCGTCTTCCGCGGCGGAATTTGCGCAAAAACGGATGGCGTCGCCGAAATCGTAAGCGGAAAGTCCGGGCATGATGGTATCCAAATCAATAACGCAGAGGGGTTTTTTGGTATCTTTATCAATAAGGATATTGTTGAATTTCGTGTCGTTATGAGTAACCCGCAGGGGTAATTCCTTTCGGGCAAGGCGATCGACCAAGTAGTTTGCCGTATCGGTGCGGGCGCGGAAAAATTCCACCTCCCGTGTGACGTTGGAAAGGCGTCCCGACTCGTTGCGCTTGATCCCTGCTTCCAAATTCGCATAACGCTGGCTGGTGTTGTGGAAATTCAAGATCGTCTCGTGCAGGCGGTTTCCGTCAAAATCGGAAAGTAATTTTTGGAAATTCCCGAAGGCTTGTCCTGCGTCGGTCAGAATCTGCAGATCGTCGGCAATATTGTAGGACATGGCGTTATCCACGAAATCGTAAACCCGCCAGCATTTGCCTGCGTCGTCGATCCAATATCCTTTTCCATCCCGTGCCGAATGAAAACGAAGCACGTGGCGGTAGGACTCATCCCCCCGAAGATTCAGTTTATTCCGAAGATGCTCGGTCACCGAAAGAATATTTTCCATGACCTGGTCAACGTTGGGGAAAACGTAGGTGTTGATGGTCTGGACGCAATAGCTTTTCCCTGAAATCGTAACCTCGTAGGTCTGATTGATATGTCCGGTGCGGATGTAATGAATGGATTGAATTGTGCCGCGGATACCGAATTGAGTAAGCACCTGTGCCAATTTCTTTTCCATAAAGGAGAATCCTTTCTAGTTTATTCTGAAATGTTTTTATCGTCAACGTCTTCTTCTCCGTTGGAATGAAAAGACGAACCGAAGGTAATGATTTTTTTCCCGAAGCGTCCCCGCAAGCGATCCATGGTAAGCTCTACCTTTTCCTGCTTTTCCCGTTGCTCTTCCCCCTCCGTGGGCAGGAGGGGATACTGCAAGGGATAACCGTCGGCATCGGTCAGATCGCTGACCGTAACGGTCAGGGCGCGGATGGGTGACAAGCCGATTTTCCAATTTGATTCCAACAATTCCATGGCGGCGTCGGCAATCTCCCGGGCAAGATGGGTGGGACGGTGGAGCTTTTTCTGCCGTTGCACGGTGGTAAGCATGGAATCCTTTACCGAAAGCTGAACGGTCAATCCCTGCTTCCCCTCCTTGCGCAACCTTCCGGCAACGGAATCGGACAGGGAAAGAAGGTGGGAATAAATTTCGTTCCGTTCCGTCAGATCCTTGGGGTAGGTGACGCCGTTTCCCACCGATTTGACCGGTTCCCGTTCGGCGCGGACGAGAGAATCGTCCAACCCCCGGGCGTAAAGAGACAAGGTCTGCCCCGCTTTCCCGAAGCGGCGCGCCAAAAATTCCGGATCGGCGGCGGCAAGGCTTCCGATGGTGCGAATCCCCAAATCCTCCAACTGCACGCGCATTTTCCGCCCTACGCCGAACAAATCTCCCACCGGAAGTTTCCAGACGATTTCGGGAACGTCTTCGGGAAGGATCACAGTGGTGGCGTCGGGCTTTTTATAGTCACTGCCCAGCTTTGCAAAGATTTTGTTATAGGATACGCCGACGGAGATGGTGACGCCGATCTTCTCTTTTACCTCCCGGCGAAGGCGATCCGCGATAGTTTTTCCGTCCCCGAACAGCCGTTGGCTTCCGGTGACGTCCAGCCAGGATTCGTCGATACTGAAGGGTTCTACGAGATCGGTATAATTCCGATAAATGGCGTTGATGCGGTCGCTGACCTCCTCGTACTTGTCGTGGTGCGGAGGGATCAGCAACAGGTTTGGACATTTTTGCTGTGCCTGCCAAATGGTCTCCGCCGTCTGAATCCCAAGGGCTTTGGCTTTTTCATTCTTTGCAAGAATGATTCCGTGGCGCTTGGAGGGATCGCCCGCCACCGCCATGGGAACGGAGCGATATTCCGGATGGTCAATGGATTCCACCGACGCAAAAAAATTGTTGCAATCACAATGAAGGATGACCCGACTCACGGTCACGTCTCTCCTTCCGACCGTTCCGCCGCGGTAAACCGCCCGGAGAGGGCGTTTTCCAAATCGGTCTGCAAGGACGGATCGTAGGCGGAAAGGGAGAGAATTTTCCAGCCGTCGTCATACACGGCGGTAAGGACGCTTCCCGTTGCGTAGAAGGGATCGTTGTACCCCTGCCGAATTACGGACAAGGTCACGGAAACGGTAAACCGACCGTTTTCCTTGCGCACCGAAAGATCCGAATGATCCTTAAGATAGGTATTGTCCGTTTCCCGCAGAGAAGAAACCCGGTCAATCCACGCCTTACGGCAGGCGTCGGAATTCGGAATGGGCGTGCCGTCCTCCGCAGAAACGCAGTAAACCCGATCGAACGCGTCGTCGAGCCGATCCTTTTCCACGTCCTTCAAAAAATCGGAAAGGGCAAGGCGGAGGCGAAAACATTCAAAGGAAAAGGACGTGTTGTCCCGGGGAATGAAGAAAATTACGGTGACGGTCAAAAGAAGCACCGTAAGAAAAATGCCGATGCAAATCCCCAACGGTTTTAAAAATCGGTTCATAAAGCCCCCTCAAAAAGTTGACAAGAGTTTTATATATTTTTATCAGTATATCATTTTTTTAACTGTATTTCAATAGCGTTGCTGATTTTTTCGGAAAATTGTCCGATTTTGCGGATTATGACATTTCTGCAACAACCGTTGACTTTCACGGAGAAATGTGATATAATCGGATTATCTCAAAGAAAAGCGAAGTGAAGTATTCCGTGGGCGACCACCCTCGAAGTAGTCGGCAAGACTCGGAAACAGAATATCGAAAGTATCGCATAGGACGGTTTTAAGCAAAAGCGTCTTATGTGTTTTTTTGCTTTTTTAAAAAAATTTCATTGAAAGATAGGAGTTTTACTCAAAATGTCCGACCCGTACCCTCAAATAATCATCTCGATCTTGTTGCTTTTGCTCAACGCCCTTTTATCCATCGGAGGCGAAGCGACCAAAACCTTGAACAAGGCGCTTCTGAACCGAAAGGCAGAGGAAGGAGACGTTACGGCACGGAAGATTTCTGCCGTATTGGAAAAGCCCGGATATCTGTTCCGCGCCGCCCTGCGCACCGGCCGCGCCCTGTGTAAATTGGGGGCGATGGCGCTGACGATCTACGCCTTCGAAGAACCCCTGTCCGCCGCGTTGGGAGATACCGCGTTTGCAGGTCCTCTCTCCTCTCTTATTCTGATCCTTGCGGTGGGCGTTGTCTTCGTCCTGTTCGGGGAGTTGTTCCCCATCCGCGTCACGGAGCAGCGGGCAGACGCCATCATTTATCCTATTTGGTACACCCTGCGGTTCTTTGCATTTTTGTATTATCCCATCGCGTTTCCCATCAATCTGGTCTCTACCCTGCTGATGAAAGCCTTCGGGCTAAAGCAGGACGCGGACGAGGCGCTTTCGAAGGAAGAAATTCAGACTTTAGTGGAAGAAAGCAGCGACAGCGGACTTTTGGAAGAACATGAACGGGATATGCTGGAGAGAATCTTTGATTTCAACGAAAAGACAGCGGACCAAGTGATGACGCCCCGGACGGAGGTATTTCTCATCGACGGAAACGCCCCCTTGTCCGAGTACATTGACGATATGCTGAATGAAAAGTATTCCCGCATCCCGGTGTATCGGGATAAGATCGACAACATCGTTGGGATCCTTTATCTGAAGGATTTTCTCTGCGAAGCGTATCGGGTAGGGTTTGAAAACGTAGATATTACCCGTTGTATGCACGACGTTTATTTCGTACCGGAGCGCAAGCGGCTGGACGATCTTTACAAAGAACTGCAGGAATCCAAAAACCACATGGCGGTGCTGATCGACGAATACGGCGGATTTTCCGGAATCGTTACCATTGAAGACCTGATTGAAGAGGTCATGGGCGACATCGACGACGAATACGACGAAGAAGAGGAAGAAATCCGCACCGAAAACGACGGCTCCTTCCTGGCAGACGGCTTTGCAACCATTGCGGAGATCAACCAGCATCTCGACTTGGAATTGGATGAAAACTGCGAGGATTACGATACCGTCGGGGGACTTATCATCAAGCTTTTGGGATATATCCCGGAAGAAGACGAGGAGATTTCCCTGGAATACGAGGGTTGCGCCTTCAAGGTGGAAAAAATAGCAGACCGCCGCATTGAGACGGTTCGAATTACGAAATTGGAAGCACCGGAAAGCGAAGAAGAAAATTAAATAAGCAAAATAGTCTGTCGGCTTCGGCAGACTATTTTTTTTGCATAACGGGGACAACGGCGGCATAGATTGGAATATCAACCGAAATTTTAATAAAAACGAGGTGCCGCCATGAATCCAGAAATGAACCGCGTCCAAGTGTTGTCCCTCGCCCCCGACCGAAACGGCGAAGCCGGGGCGGAATGTGAAATCATCCTGCCGGATTATTGCCCGAACATTCTGCGGATCCTGCAGACCACCGCACACCCAACCCTCACCTCTGCCGTGCGCACGGGGGATCGGCTGACGGTGGAAGGAAGCGTGGAATATAAAATCCTGTATCTGCCCGAGGACGGATGCGGAATCAAAGCCGTATCGCAACAGGCTCATTTTTCCTGCGCCGTCGATCTGAACTGCGACGCCGATGCGGATTACAGCGTGCTTCTGACGCCGAAAAATTGCGTAGCACGCGCGTTGAATCCACAAAAAATCTATGCCCGCTGTACGGTGTTGATTCAGGTAAAGATCAATCAAACCAAGGAAATTCCCATGCCGGTGCTTCCCGGCGGGTGCGAAACGAAGTCCTGCAAAAAAAGAACGGCAAAGCATTTATGCTCCGCCCAGAAGCCCCTGCGGATCTCCGACGAATTTGAAATAGATCCGGGGAAAATCGCAACCGAAATTCTGCAAACGAAGATCACCTTTAAAGAGACGGAGCAAAAGCCCCTGACCGACAAGCTGATCGTGAAGGCAGATATGATTTTGGATCTGCTGTGCATGGCGGACGACCACACGACCTTTTCCCTGCGCAAGGTCTTTCCGATCTCTCAAATTTTAGATCTTCCGGGGATTCATCCGAAGGCAATCTGCAAAACGGGATTTGAATTGATCGCATCGAATTTTCTTGCCAAGGACGAAACGACCGACGGATCCCAAGCCGTTAACTACGACGTGGAAATTCAGGTTTCCGGCGATGTTTACGAAGAGGCGGAGGCGGTCTGGACGGAGGACGTTTATTCGGTAAAAAAATCCGTCGAATGTAATCGGGAAACCGTGACCACGGAACGGTTTTGGAAGATCGAAGAAAGCGGAACGATCCGGGAAACGGCGGAAATCGGCACCTGCACCGGGATTTTGTGGGTGGAGGTAAAACCGGAGCTGCGGGGAACCTACTACCGTCAGGAGGAAGACAAACTCGTATCGGAGGGCGTGTGGGACTGTCGGATTCTGATGACCGACGCCGACGGAACGCCCTGCGCCGCCAACCGGGAACTCCCCTTTACCCTGGAAATTCCCGCAGAGGGGTGTAAAAATCCCATCCGAAACGACACGTCGCTAATTTTGACCGATCTTTCCTGGTCGTTGGCAGATGCGTCCCACGTTGAGATCAAAGGAACCTACCGCTGGAACGGGTTAATCTTCGGCAGAGAAACGGCAGAGGCGGTCAGCGGAATTACGGAGAAAGACGACCGTCCCCGCGGTGGCGACGCGGTGGTGCTCTACTACGCATCCAAGGGAGAATCCGCCTGGAAAATCGCAAAAGAACACGCCTGCCCCTACGAAGAGCTGCTTCGCTCCAACCGTCTGGAGCAGGATGAAATCGACGAAGATAAAATGCTGATGATTATCGCTTGTTAAATTGCCGTGAGACTCCCGAAATCCGGGGGTCTCTTTTTTTTGAAAAATTCATAAAAAATTCAGAATTTACCCTTTACATTTCGGCTATAATATGATATAATATGTAGGATGCCGAAAATCGGTTGACGGACGACTCCAACCGCGACTGATTTTTTGGTGAATAATTTTAATTGCCGCAGCAAGCGGCGTAGGAGGAAGCATCATGCTGAAAGAAACCAAGACCCAAATCATTGAAGCGAACCGCAGAAGCGACGTTGACACCGGTTCTCCCGAAGTTCAGGTTGCCATTCTGACCACTCGCATCAAAGACCTCACCGAGCATCTGAAGGCAAATCCCAAGGATTTCCATTCCCGTCGCGGACTTCAGAAGATGGTCGGTCAGCGGAGAAACATGTTGAACTATCTGAAGAAGAAGGACATCAACCGCTACCGTACGCTCATCGCAAACCTCGGCTTGAGAAAGTAATTCGGTCCGTTTCTGACAGAAGAGGAGCAAGTCTCCCCTTCTGTCGGGCAGAGCAAAGTCATCCCCGTGGATGGCTTTGTTTTTTGCCAACTTAACCCCATCGAAAAAAAGTAAAACAAAAAAATCTCGGTCTCCCTTGATTTCTGGATTCAGCAGTTATGAAAATATCCGAATCGGTCGGATGTTTTGATAACTGCCGGAACAGAGGGGAGTCCCGAAAAAGAAAGGACAAACCATGAACATTTACGAAAACTATCGCAAATTCGAAACGACCGTCGCCGGTCGTCCCCTGGTTGTAGAAACCGGGAAATTCGCCGGTCTTGCCAACGGCTCTGCCATGATCCGTTACGGTGAAACCTGCGTTTTGGCTTGCGCCACCGCCTCGGAAAAGCCCCGGGACGGCATCGACTTCTTCCCTCTCGCAGTAGATTATGAAGAAAAGCTGTATTCCGTCGGTCGCATTCCCGGCTCTTTCATGAAGCGGGAAGGCAAGCCCTCCGAAAAGGCGATCCTCACCGCCCGCGTGATTGACCGTCCCATCCGTCCCCTGTTCCCCAAGGACATGAGAAACGACGTGGTGGTCAGCCTGACGCTGATGGCTGTGGATCAGGATTGCTCCCCCGAAATCACTGCTATGATCGGCGCTTCCGTTGCCATTTCCATTTCCGACATTCCTTGGAAGGGTCCCATCGGCGGAGTTCTTTTGGGATACGTTGACGGTCAGTACGTCATCAACCCCACCGAGGAACAACGCGCCGTTTCCGAAATGGCAGTTACCGTTGCGGCTTCTGCGGACAAGATCGTTATGATCGAGGCCGGGGCAAACGAAATTGCCGACGACGTAATGTACAACGGAATTCTGGAAGCCCACAAGGAAATCAAGAAGATCGTTGAATTCATCGAAGGCATCAAGGCCGAAATCGGCAAGCCCAAGTTTGAATACGCCGCCCACACCCTTCCCGAAGGAATGCTGGAGGACGTAACCGCTTTTGCCGGCGCAAAGATCAAGGAAGCCATGAAGACCGACGATAAGGACGTCCGTGATGCCCAGATCTCTGCCGTTACCGCAGAAATCGAAGCGGAATTTGCAGAAAAATATCCCGATTCCTCCGCCGCCATCGGCGAAACCGTTTACAAGATCCAAAAGACCATCGTCCGCGACATGATCATCAACGATCACGAGCGCGTTGACGGTCGTGGACTGAACGATATCCGTCCGTTGTACGCGGAAGCCGGAGTTCTTCCCCGGGTTCACGGTTCCGGTCTGTTCAGCCGCGGTCAGACCCAGGTTTTGACCATCGCTACCCTGGGCTCGATTTCCGAGGCGCAGATTTTGGACGGCGTTGACAACGAAACCAGCAAGCGTTATATGCACCATTACAATATGCCCGGCTATTCCACCGGAGAAGCAAAGTCCAACCGTGGTGCCGGCAGACGTGAGATCGGTCACGGCGCGTTGGCGGAACGCTCTCTCGTTCCCGTTCTTCCCTCCGTGGACGAATTCCCCTACGCCATCCGTTTGGTTTCCGAGGTTCTTTCCTCCAACGGTTCTACCTCCCAAGGCTCGGTCTGCGGTTCTACCCTGGCGCTGATGGATGCCGGGGTTCCCATCAAGGCTCCCGTTGCCGGGATCTCCTGCGGACTCGTTACCGACGAAGACCGCTGGATCACCATGGTTGACATTCAAGGGCTGGAAGATTTCTACGGCGATATGGACTTTAAGGTTGCCGGTACGATGAAGGGTATCACCTCCATCCAGATGGACATCAAGGTGGACGGTCTTTCCTACGAGATCATCAAGAAGGCCTTCGAACAAACCAAGGCCGGACGTGAAATGATTATTAACGACATCATTCTCAAGGCAATTCCCGCCCCCAGAGAAGAGTTGTCCGAATACGCTCCCAAGATTCTTTCTTACAAGATTCCCACCGACAAGATCCGCGAGGTTATCGGTACGGGCGGTAAGGTCATTCAAAGAATTACCGCAGAAAACGACGTTAAGGTTAACGTGGAAGACGACGGCTCCTGCCAGGTTCTGTACGTGAACAAGGAAAACGGCGAAAACGCCATGCGGATCATCCGCACCATCGTAGAAGGTCCGGAAATCGGAACGATCTACAAGGCGAAGGTTACGAGAATCATGAACTTCGGCGCTTTTGCGGAATTCGTTCCCGGCAAGGAAGGTCTGGTTCACATTTCCCAGCTGGACGAGCATGGAGTCGGCAAGGTGGAGGACGTGGTCAGCGTCGGCGACGAGATTTGGATCAAGGTCACCGAAATCGACGATCAAGGTCGTATCAACCTTTCCCGCAAGGAAGCCCTGAGAGATCTGTTGGCGCAACAGAACAATCAATAAGAAATATAAAAACGGACGCTCCCGAAATTCGGGAGCGTCTTTTTATCTTCAGTTTTCCATTGAAGCGAGACCGGGAGCCACGGCACGGTAGGAGGTGACGCCGAGGATGGTCTCTCCGTCGATCTGAATTGCTCTGGGAGAATCGAATTCCACGGAAATCTCTTTGCCGGTCAGAACTGCCACGGATTCCTTATGGGCAACGTGCTTGCCGGTAAAGATCGAGGGGAAAATCATCAAGGTTTTCAGTTTTCCGCTTCCGTAAAACACGAGGGTGGAAACGGTATCGTCCCTGCGGGTCTGACCGGGGGTGGGCATCATGCCGCCGCCGTAATAGCGCCCGAACATGGCGGGAGCAAGCCAAACCTTTTGATATAGATACTCCTTGCCATCGACGGTAATTTTGGCGTTGGTGGGTTTGTAATGAAACAAAAGCCCCTTGATGGCGATCATCGTGTAGTTGACGGGCTTATCGCTCTTTTTCCGCAGCTCGTCACCAACCTCGCAGCAATAGCCGTCGATGCCGAAGCCCACGCCGTTGAGGAAGCGGTAGGTTTTTCCCTTGACGGTGACGGCGGGGAGATTTTTCAGATATTCGTTGACGGGGAACGGCTTCTCGGAGGTTTTGGATCCGATGACGTCAAAGGCGAAATCGTTGCCCGTGCCTACGGGATAATAAAGAATTTTGCAGGGAATTTCCATTCCGTCCGTATCGTTGACGAAGCGATTCAGGGTTCCGTCTCCGCCGCAGAGGATCAGAGAATCCTCCGACGTCAGCCCCGAAAAGACCGCGGCGTAATCCGAAATTTTCGTAACGTCGTAACATTCACATCCGGGAAGCCCTTGTTTGATGGCTTCTTCGGTGCAATTCCCCGACAAGGGATTATACAAAACGACCGTTTTTTCCATAAGCATACACCTTTTTCGACATTTTTTTCAAAAAGGAATAAAAAAGAATTCCGGACGGACGAAAATCCGTCGGAACACCTTACATTCCTATTTTAGCAGATATTTCTTTTTTTGTCAATACGAAGGAGGAATTTGTCAATATCATGTTAAAAAACCGGCGCAAAATACTATGATGCGCGGTATTTTTTACATTGACAATTATTTGTTTTCGTGCTATAATATACACACGATCATCCCGTATTTTATCAATGATCAGCGAGGTAAACGAAATGATTTCAAAGCTCGTGGAACAGATAAAAAATCCCCCTCGGGAATTCACTCCCATCCCCTTTTGGTTTTGGAACGATGCGTTGACCGAGGATGAAATTATAAGACAGTTGAAGGATTTCCACCAAAAGGGCGTGGACGGCGTCGTTCTGCACCCGCGGCTTGGAATTCCCGAATCCATTCCCTATCTTTCGGACATTTTCATGCACTACGTTAAGGTTGCCGTTGAAACGGCGGCAAGCCTTGGGATGTACGTGGTCCTTTACGACGAGGCGATGTATCCTTCGGGGAGCGCCCACGGGCTTGTGGCGGCGGAAGATCCCCGCTTCGCCTCCCAGGCGATTATTTTATCAGACGATGATTCCGAGGGGAAATTGATTACCCGTTGCAAAAGCGGAAAATACCTCGTGCAGGTTCCCAGCGACGGACGAATTCGGGGAATCCATTTCGGAGAAGACGACGGAGAAGAACGATCTCCCCTTGCGGCGGATCTTTTGTCCCAGGACGCCGTGGATTGCTTTATCCGTATCACCCACGAACGGTACAAGGAAGTTGTGGGGGAATATTTCGGAAGCACGATTCTGGGATTTTTTACCGACGAGCCTTCTCTGCTCGGCAGAATCAATCGGGGGAATTGCAAGGCGTGGACCTGGGGCTTTGAGGAAGAATTCGTAGCCTTGGGCGGGGTTTTAGAGGATTTGGAGGGTCTGTTTACCGGAGAAGAAAACGAAAGCACCAAACTCTATAAAAAAGCCGTTTTTGAACGGGAACAACGGATCTATTACGGAAGCCTCCATCGGTTTTGCGAGGAAAACGGCGTCTCCTTGATGGGACACCCCCACGCCGGAGACGATATCGAATGTGAAAAGTATTTTCACGTGCCCGGTCAGGATCTGGTGTGGCGTTGCTTTGGTCCGGAATCCCCTCTTTCCGGAAAGGAAAGCGCCCAGGGAAAATGCTCCTCCGACGCCGCAAGAATCCACAATCGGAGACGGAATTCCAACGAATGCTTCGGCGTTTGCGTGAGAGATTCCATTCCGTGGTATTTCCCCGGCGGAGATATGAAATGGTACTTTGACTATCTGGGAGTGCGGGGAGTCAATCTCTTTATCCCCCACGCATTTTATTACAGCGTCCGAGGCGCCCGAAAGGACGAGCGACCGCCCGACGTCGGACCGAACAACATTTGGTGGGAGCATTACGAAACAATCGCCACCTACGTGAAGCGGATGTCTTATATTATGACCGATTCGGTCAACGAGGCAAGGGTCTGCGTCCTGTGTGAAAACCGGAACATGCACGTGGACGAGGTTCGGGAATTGTATGAAAATCAAGTGGAATTCAACTATCTCCCCTATTCCGATTTTCGGGAAGACATGGTACGAAACGGAAAGCTGACCGTGGGAAATAACACGTACGATTACGTATTTTGCGACGATCGGAATCGGGTGGGAATTCAAAAGATCCGGGGAATAAACGACCTGAAGTATCGGGATATTTATACCGACACGCCCTGTCCCGGACTGCGGATCTCCCGCTTGAAAAAAGACGGCGTGCGGATGGTTTTTCTGACCAACGAGGGGAACGATCCCATTGAAACCGACGCATCCTTGGACGGAGAAGCTTCGCTGATCGCCATGAATCTCTGGACCGGCTCCGTCTGGCAGGAGGAAAGCCGGATTCGGGACGGAAAGACCCGTTTTTCTCTGAAATTGGGAGTACGGGAAAGTCTGCTTTTGATCCTCGACGAGCATGGAGATTTTAAGGCGGACGCAACCCCGATTAAAGCCTTCATGGAGATTGACTTTTCTTTGATTTCCGACGATACGACCCGCTTCGTCAAGACCTACCGAGGCGTATTTAACGGAACGGCAGAAGCACCGCTTTGGATTCGGGTTCAGGGGGAAGAAATGGTGGAGTGCTTCGTCAACGGCGCTTTCGCGGGCTTCAGCCTTTGGAATCCTCATGAATTCAAGATCTCCGACCACCTGATCTGCGGCGAAAACGAAATTATTCTTAAGGTAACCGGAAACGCCGCGAATCGGTTTACGGAGCATCGGATCGAATACGGTTTGCTTTAATACCAAAAATGAAATGCGTGATGTCTTATCAAGGCATCACGCTTTATTATGCTTTTTGACGGGGAAATTTTATCACAGAAAATCTTCAGAAGGAAAGCATATTTATAAAAATCAATCCGATAAACGCCAGGAGAATCCCGACAGCACATTTGACGGTAAGCCTTTCCTTGAAGCAAACCGTTGCCATAAGGGACGACAGAATCAGCGACGCCCCTTGGCTGAGAGGATAAAGCTGCGCGGCGTCAAGATACTTTGCCGCAAGGGTTTTGAAATAGGAGTACGCAAAAAGGCAGATCGCCATAATAAATACGTAGCCTACGGCGGTGGTACAAACCTTTTTTACGCTTGCGGCGGCGGCTTTCAGGGTTTTCTCCCCGAAGCAGAACAGTAAGATAAGAAGTAGAGCGAAGGATATTGCGTAGGTATAAAAATTAAATACCGAAACGGGTGCTTGATCGACGGTTTTGACGAACGCCTTTTGGGCAAAATCGGTAAGACCGTACGAAAGCCCGCAAAGGATCAGCAGCAGAACGGTCACCGGCGTCAGCCTTTGCTTTTGGGAATTATTATACGAAACCATAATTCGGGTAGCAACCATTAAAAATACGATTCCGACGATTTCATTCAGCGATATTGTTTCATCAAAGAAACAGTAGGACGCGCAAATCGGGACTAAAACGCCGAGCATGAGGGAGATTTCGAGCATCATATAGGCGTTTTTTCGAACCGCCAAAAGCCACGTTATAACGAAAACCGCCGTGCAGATCCCCGACGTTACGATGATGAGAAGAGCGTCGAGACCGAGGGTCAGCCTTCCGACCTGTCCCTGCAGGAAAACGACGGCAAGCCCGATGGGAATACAAAAGAGCATTCTCAACACGTTTACCGCTACCGCGTCTTTGACGTCAGCCGTCAGATTTCCCGTTTTTTTACCGCAGTATCCCTTTGCCGTGCCTGCAAAAAGTGCGATCAATAAAAATAAATATCCCATATTATTCCAAAATAGAGTCGGTCACCGTCGGAAGCGTAAAGGGCTGTTCAGCTCCGTATTGCTCGAAGATGCGTATCTCATTTTCTTTCTTTAAAAGCTCGCCCGGAACGTAGAGGGTGTATTGAGGTCCGACGTTCCAATAGCGTCCGAGATGAAATCCGTTTACCGTTACGTAGCCCTTACTCATGCCGCGCATATCCAGGAAGGTGTCCTTGTTCTCTTCTGCCCTGAACGTACCCTTAAGCACTGCCGGACCGGAGGTGGGATTAAAGCCGCTTGCCTTTTCAAGGTCAATATCAAGGGGAAGATTTTCCCAATGGTAAAGATGGACGCCGCAACTGACAAGGACGCTTCCGTTGATGCCTTTCGTTTCTCCGAGAAGCTCTCCGAAATTGATTCGTCCCATGTTTTCCACAAGAAGCTCCAGCGTTGCCTTCTGTCCGCGGGGAATATCGAGATAAACCTCTTGGGGGCGGTCACGCATGAGAGTCCCCAGATACTTGCGGTCAAGATATGCGTCGGCACGGTCGCCGAGTCCGGGAATATAAAGCTTCATTTTCGCGCCGCTTCCCGTAACCTCCGTGCGGTAAAGGATATAACCGTAGTCCTGCCCAAGCTCCTCCATCGTAAGGGGTTCGATGCTCTTTACCGCCTTGCCGTAATCGACCTGATCCCAAAAGGAAGCACATTCCGTAATCTTGATCTCCGGGGTTTGCGCTTCGTAGGTAAGATCGGGCATGGGAGGCTCGGGTTGACCGATAAAATCCCAAAAAGCCTTGCGACAGGCAAAATATTTCGGAGTGGGGAGTCCCTGCTCGTTGAGAAGGGCGTCATCCTCGTAGGTGGTGGTGTGGGGAATGTACCGCATCGGACGGTCGGAAACGCCAAAGGTTCTTCCGTAATTAGCGCCGTTCATAAACCCAAAATTCGTACCGCCTGCGAACATATAAAACGTCATCAAGCCGCCGTTTTCAAGGGCTTCCACAAAGCCGCCCACAACGTCGTTGATATTTCGGGCACAATAGGGCTCGCCCTTATGAATCGCACGTCCCGACCAATATTCCCCGATCAGCGGCGGTTTATCGGGCTGAACCGAACGCAGGGCGTCGATTGCCCTTTTGCTTTCAACACGGTAATTCACGCCCGCCCAAATGCCGGGGATATGACCGTACTGCATATGCACGGGGGCATATCCGTCGGTCGTATAGAACGCGCCGTCCACGCCGTTTTCCTGTAAAAGCTCCATGAGCTGCGTAAGATACTCGGCGTCGCTTCCGTAGGAGCCGTATTCGTTTTCGATACACGTCCCGATGATCGGTCCGCCGTTGCTGTGAAGATAGGGAACGAATACGGGGCAAAGCACCTTATAATAGTCCGCCACGTGACGCATAAAGCGGGGATCGGAGGAACGGAGACTCATGTTCTCGTTATTGAGCCAATAAGGAAGTCCGCCGTTATCCCATTCACTGCAAATATAGGGGGAGGGACGAAGAAGAACCTTGAGATCCATCTCCTTTGCCATCTTCAAAAATCCCTCAAGGTCACAAAGCCCGTCGAAGCAAAACGTTCCCTTTTGAGGCTCGTGAAGATTCCACGGAACGTACGTCTGAACTACGGTAATTCCGAACGCCTTCATATACTCAAGACGACGGCGCAGACCGCCCGGATAAATTCTGTAATAGTGAATATCTCCTGCTAAAAATCTCATCTTGGCTCCACCTTAAACATACGTTATTCGCCCTCGGAAGAGAAGGATTCCGATCTCCGCGGGGCATCGGAGAGTTTACGGGTTCATTGTAGCAAAGAAACCGACGCCCGTCAATAGAAACCTTGGTTTTGTTGATTTTTTGTCAAAAAATAGAATCGGAGAAGATCTCCGATTCTATTTTTATTTCGATTTCTTTTTCAATGAAATTTTCCGTTCCGTTCCGTTCAAGATGCGCTTGATGTTCCCGGCGTGGCGGAGCCACACGGAGGCGCACATCAGGGCGATGACGCCGGTGAGCCATCCCCAGCCCGACTCATCGCAATAAACGAAGCCGACGGTTAAGGGAATGACGATTCCGCAAATGAGGGACGAAAGGGATACCATGCGGAATAAGAGTAAAACGATCAAAAACGTAGCCAAAACCGCGAGGAAAATCCGATAATCAAGAACGATCAAAAGTCCGCCCATGACCGAAACCCCCTTGCCCCCCTTAAAGTGGGCAAAGCAGGGGTAAAAATTCCCCAAAAGGCAACCGGCAACCAAAATAACACCCGAAAGGCAAGCCCCTACGGTGCCGAGCCCAAAGACGTCTCCGGGGAACAGGTATTTGGCGACCAAGCCGAATACCATGCTTTTCAAAATCTCCGCCGCCATGACGGTAATTCCCCAGCCGAGCCCCATGGAACGGGCAACGTTGGTGCCGCCTGCGTTTCCGCTTCCGACCTTATAAATATCGATTTTTCCGATATATTTGGTCACGACCAGGGACAAATTGACGCTGCCTACAAGATAACCAAACAAAAAGGTCAATGCGAGATACAACCATTTCATTTTTCTTGGTCTCCCCTTTCACGGATAAAGAGACGGATGGGCGTTCCTTCCAAGCCAAACACGGCGCGGATCTGATTTTCGATATACCGCTGATAGGAAAAATGGAACAGCGACGCATCGTTACAGAACACGACGAAGGAGGGCGGATTGGTGGATGCCTGGGTCATATAAAGGATCTTCAGCCGTTTGCCCTTGTCGGAGGGGGGCTGAACCCGAATGGTGGCGTCGGCAAGAATATCGTTCAACACCCCGGTGGTGATCCGACGGGAATGCTGCTCGTGAACCGAATTGATGAGGGGGAACAGTTTATCCACCCGCTGACCGGTTTTTGCGGAAATAAACAACACCGGCGCGTAGGACATATATTTGAGCTCTTCCTTGATATCAACCTTCATCTGATCCATGGTGTAGGTATCTTTTTCGATCAGATCCCACTTGTTGACCAGGATAATGGACGCCTTGCCGCGCTCGTGAGCAAATCCGGCGATCTTCACGTCCTGGTCGGTCACCCCGCGGGAGGCGTCGATCAAAATCAGAACCACGTCTGCCCGATCGATTGCCATATAAGAACGGACGATGGAGTATTGCTCAATATTATCATACACCTTATTCTTCCGGCGTATTCCGGCGGTGTCGATAAAGCAATACCGTCCGTACTGATTTTCCTTGACCGTATCTACCGCGTCGCGGGTCGTACCGGGGATATCGGAGACGATCATCCGCTTTTCCCCAAGAATATAATTGACCAGGGAGGATTTCCCCACGTTGGGGCGTCCGATCAAGGCGACCTTGACGGTTTTATCCTCTTCCGCGTCTTCTTCGGGCAGGGGAAGATATTCGTAAACGGCGTCCAACAGATCGCCGATTCCCAAACCGTGAACCGAGGAAACGGCGACGGGATCGCCCATTCCCAAATTATAAAATTCGTAAAATTCCGGGGGATTTTCACCGGGACGGTCGATCTTATTCACGCAAAGAACGACGTTTTTCCCTGCCTTCATCAGCATCCGGGAAACTTCAACGTCGGCGTCGGTCACACCCGATTTGATATCGGTAACGAAAATGACCGCGTCTGCCTGATCGATGGCAATTTGTGCCTGGCGGCGCATCTGATCGAGAATTTCGTTGCCGGTATGAGGCTCAATCCCGCCGGTATCCACCAACGTAAAGGTTCTGCCCCGCCATTCGAAATCGCAGTAAATGCGATCCCTGGTAACGCCGGGGGTATCTTCGATAATGGAAAGGCGCTGTCCGACGATTTTATTAAACAAGGTCGATTTCCCCACGTTGGGGCGTCCGACCACGGCGATCATGGGATTTGCCATAACAAAAAAACTCCGTTCAGCTGCGGGCTGCCCGCGACAACGCGTCTGCAAAGCCCTCGGCTCCGTTTTCCGAAACGAGAATTTTCACGTTCAATTCCCGTTCCACGTCCCCGACCGAAATATCATCTAAAAATTTATCGTCCCGAAGCATTACGTCGGGAATTAAGAGATAATCTCCCAATTCCTTTCCCTTCAGCTGGGAAATCACGTCCTGCCCGGTAATCAGCCCGGTAACGGTAACGTCGTGACCGAAAAAGTGATTCTCAATGCCGTAAACGTCGCATTGGAGATCGGTGTATTTTTCGCCGATTTTGGCGACCATACGGCGCATGAAATCCTCGGTGATCTTCCCGGTAATACTGCTGACGCGGATGGGGAGCGTAAAGGGCTGAACCAAGAAGGACATCAGATCGTTGATTTCCCGTTCAAAGGTGGAGATCATGCCGATGCCGTTTTCCAACTGCTCAAACTCCTCGTAGGAATCGAATTCGGGCAAGGGAAGCCCTGCCTTCAGATACAACTCATCCGCCGCCCAGACCAGGCGCGTGCCGAGATCCTTGAGACATTCCTCGGCAAATTCTTCCACCTGTTCGACGATTGCTTTACATTCCTCGGGGGTATAGACCCGAAGAGGCTCCAGCCCCTCCCGATAACGGGTCAAGCCCACGGGAACCACCGAAATGCTGGAGAGCTGGGGGTGCAGCGTTTTCAGATCCTTCAGGGATCGGGTCAATTCTTCGCCGTCGTTCCAGCCGGGGCAAAGGACGATCTGCCCCCGCAGATTGATATCCGCATCCCGAAACCGCTGCATCAATTCAAATCCTTTGGCGGCGGCGGGATTTTTCATCATTTTAACCCGAAGCTCCGGATTGGTCGTATGGATCGACACGTTGAAGGGAGAAACCTTCATGTCGATGATCCGCGCCACGTCCTCGTCGGTCAGGTTGGTCAG
Source organism: Clostridia bacterium (assembly GCA_017623475.1). Taxonomy (GTDB): domain Bacteria; phylum Bacillota; class Clostridia; order Oscillospirales; family UBA644; genus RGIG995. Next base: position 65,781 of record JAGAPC010000009.1, read on the forward strand.
GGTAACGTAATTTCCGTAAACCAAGGAAAGGCGGAAATCGTCATCCTTATAATACATCGTCTCCCGCATCGTCGGGGGAAGCTGGTCGATGAAGCAGAAGATACATTTATTTTTACAGGACCGTTGCTTGTCCATCAGATAATTTTCAAATTCAAGTCCCGGATCTTCGGTTGGCTTTTTCAGAACCGCAGATACGGTTTTTCCCTCCCGACATACCGTAAGATCGGTAACGCCGAGGGAGGTCTGATACATATAGTCCAGAAAATCCCGGATCGGAACCCCGTTGACGGCAATCAGATCGTCGCCGGGAAGGACTTTTTTCCGAAAGGGACTGCGTTTTTCTACGCAACGAATTATTGCCATACAAGAATTCCTTTAACAAATATCGTATAAAATATTTTGGACACAAAACGACGGAGAAACACCTCTCCTTCGGTAAAAAAGAAGACCGTGTTTCCCCTTCGCGTTGATGCAGCAAAACTCACTTCGCTGCTTCGTTGTTCATTTTCAGAACTTGCTTACCGTCATAGTAGCCGCAAGCCTTGCAAACACGGTGAGAAAGAACGTATTCGCCGCAGTTGGGGCACTGAACCATGCCGGGCATTTCGAGCTTCCAAACGCTGGAACGTCTCTTGTGCTTTCTTTGTTTCGAGACCTTTTTCTTCGGTGCGATCATTGGTGGACACCTCCTGTTTCCAATATCAAATTATAAACTTATTCGCTGCATCCGCATTCGCCGTCGTTGAGGTTTTTCCCGCAGGACGGGCACAGTCCCAGGCAATCTTCCTTACAAAGGATCTTCGTAGGAAGCTCCAGAACCAGCGCGTCGTAAGCGGTTTTTTCCAGGTCGATCTTTCCGTTTTCCACCGTCACGGAGTCGTCTTCCGACGATTCCAGGGTAAGTACGGTTTTCAGCTCGGCCTCCAGAGGAAGGACGGCATCCTCCAGGCATCGGTCGCAGGAAGCAACACAGGTGCCGGAGACGGTGGCGCGAAAGGTCATGACGCCGACGACGTTCCGAAGTTTTCCGGTAATGCGGACTTCGGTGAAAGCGGGTTCCGTGGCGGAAAGATCAACCGGCTCGTCAAAGGGCAGGCTTTCTCCTTCGCTGCGGCTGAAATCGTTAATATCCAAAAACCGCATATCGGGAACTCCTTTCTGTGTCGGTGCAAAATGCATACTTATATATTATACCACAAATTTTCAGAATGTCAAGTAGGTAATTTGGAAAATTTATTTGACCTCTCTGCCGCCGTCGCAAGCGGAGGAGATATAAAATTCTCCGGTAAAGCCGGTGCGTTCTTTATAATTCTTGCCAACCTCTTCGATAAAGTGATCCACCGCGTCGTCGGCAACGATGCTGACGGTACAACCGCCGAAGCCTGCGCCGGTCATACGGGAACCGATACATCCTTCGATCTTCAGAGATTCCTCTACCATGACGTCCAGATTCAATCCGGTTACCTCGTACAGATCCCGAAGGGAGATGTGGGAGGCGGTCATCAGATGACCGAAGGCGTGCAGATCGCCGGTATTGAGGGCTTCGATGGATTTGAGAACCCGGTCACACTCGTAAACCACGTGTTCCGCACGGCGGCGTTCCACCTCGTTCTGAATCAAATGCTTGGCTTCTTCGAACTGGGCGACGGAAATTGCCCGCAGACAATCGGCTTCGGGGTATGCGATCTGCAGCTGCTTGAGGGCAGATTCACATTCCGCGCGGCGCTCGTTGTATTTGGAATCCGCAAGTCCGCGTTTTTTCTTGGTATTTCCGACGATGATCTTGTATCCGTCGAGAACCAAGGGAACGTATTGGAAATCCAGAGTTTTGCAATCCAGGAAAATGGCTTGATCCTTTTTGCCCATGGCGCTTGCAAACTGATCCATGATTCCGCAGTTGACGCCGCAGTAAATAATTTCCGCTTCCTGGGAAAGCTTTGCCATTTCGATCATATCCACAGGCTCGGTGATGCCCTTGGCTTCGTTGGAGAAGGTGGCAAGGGTCAGCGCCATGACGACCTCAATGGCGGCGGAGGAAGAAAGACCTGCGCCCAGGGGAACGGTGTCGTGATAAAGGATATCACAAGAGCAGATTTCGTATCCGTGGTTTTGCAACACGTATGCAACCCCTGCCTGGTAGTTGCCCCACTTGAGGTCTTTGTAGGAATCTAATTTTTCAATATCCAATTCCACGCGGTCGGGAAGATCGGTGGCGGCAAGACGGATCTTTCCGCTGTCGGTCTTACGGACGATGATGTGAGAGGCGTGCTCCAACGCGGCGGGGAATACGAAGCCGCCGTTGTAGTCGGTATGCTCTCCGATCATGTTGACCCGTCCGGGAGAAACGAACATCCGAACGTCGGAAGCGTCTCCTCCGTAAAGGGCGAGGAATTTCGTAAGCAATTCTTGATTCACGGTATAATAACATCCTTTCTGAACGATATACAGGAATATTATACACCATTTTTGCCCAAATGTCAAGATTTATTTGCAACAAATATAGGAATCTTAAAGAATATTTTCCCAGGTGGCGCGATGGGTTTCGGAAAGTTCTTTCAGGGTTTTGGAAAGGTCGGTCAACGCTTCCAGCGCCGGGGACACGTCTCCCTCCTCCGTCAGCTCCTTTGCCCGGGACAAGCCCCGCTGGATTTCGTGAATCCGCGCGTCGTTGACGAAGACGCCCAAAATCGGACGGCGGCGGTCGAATTCGGAAATCAGTTCGTCCAAAAGGCGAAGTCCCTCCCCCATCGTTGTTTCGTCGGATAAAGCGTCGCACACCGTATCGGCTTGCGTTGCAAGATCCTCCGCCGTTCTGCCCAAAGAGATCTGTCCCACGGTGACGAAGGAAATCAAAAGCAGGGCGACCGTCAACGCGGATATAAAACGGGACGTCATGACACGTTCTCCCGAAAAATGCAGGTATAACGACCGGCGATTTCATAGAGAAGGAAGACGTTTTTTACCTCGGACGCCCCTTCCTTGGAGAGGATCGCCGCCAAGGCTCCGTCGTCAATGCCCCTGCGGTGGAGATTTTCCTTGACCGGGATCCCGTCGGAGATCAGAATCAGCGGCAAGGTTTTTTGCGTCGCGCTCTTCTTGGGAATTACGCTGACCTTTCCGTCGGTTTCCAACACGCAGTATTTAACGTCTTCCACCGCCATCAAGCCGTTTTGCCGTAATTCCTCCATCAATTCGCCTACGGTCATCTGGGATTTTTTCATTTCCTTCTGATCAATCTTTCCGTCGTCGATCAGCACCGAATACCGTCCGCCCAGCATCCGATTAAAAAAGGGCAGCTTCAAGGTAAGGAAGGAGAAAATAATCTCCAAAACCACCAGGGTAATCATTGGAATAACGCTGTAAACCAAGGGCATTTCCAAATCCTGCATACACAAGGTTGCAAGGTCGGAAATCAAAAGCGTGATGACCAGCTCCGCCGGCTCCAGCTCCCCGATCTGCCGCTTACCCATGCAACGCAACGCCGTGATGGTCAACACGTATAAAATTGCCGTCCGAATCAATGCGACCGCCATAAAAAAACCCCTTTCGTTCCGTCTTTTTTTAGTTTGAACGAAGGGATAAAAAATATGCACCCCGAAATCGAGGTGCATATTGATCGTATTTTCTTATCGCGTGGCAACGGCAAGGGTTTCCTTGGCGATCATCAATTCCTCGTTGGTGGGAATGACGAGAACCTTGATCTTGGAATTTTTGCCGGTAATATCGACGGTGCCGCGGATCTGATTGGCTTCTTCGTCAATTTCGATACCGAGGGGCTCCAGCAGTCCTTTGCAGACGTTTCTGCGGGTGGTGGGACCGTTTTCTCCGATGCCTGCGGTGAAGACGATGCAATCAACGCCGCCGAGAATGGCGATATAGCCTGCCATGATCTGCTTACATTGATAGCCGAACATTTCCAAAGCGAGGGCGCAGGCTTCGTCCCCGTTGTTGGCGCGGGCTTCCAGATCACGGAAGTCGCTGTATCCGCCGGAAACGGCAAAAACGCCGGATTTTTTATTCATGATGTTGTTCAGTTCGGTGCCGTTCATGTGGCGCATTTCTCCGGTCTTTTCGTCCTTGACCAGCTCGTTGTCCAGCAACAGGGGAACGATGGCGGGATCGATGGAGCCGCAACGGGTTCCCATCAAAGGACCGGCAAGGGGAGTCAGACCCATGGAGGTATCGACGCAGCGTCCCTTATCGACGGCGGTAATGGAAGAGCCGTTTCCGAGGTGCAGGGTGACCATCTTCAACTCTTCGGGCTTTTTGCCGAGGTATTCCGCAGTTTTTTGGGATACGTACTTATGGGACGTTCCGTGGGCGCCGTAACGCTTGATGCTGTATTTTTCACACAGATCCCGGGGCAGAGCGTAGGTCTTTGCCACGTCGGGCATGGTGGAATGGAACGCGGTATCAAAGACAGCTACGTGGGGGATGTTGGGCATCGCCTGACGGCAGGCGCGGATTCCTGCGGCGTTGGGCATGGCGTGAAGGGGTGCCAAGGTTTTGCACGCTTCGATCTTTTCCACTACTTCGTCGCTATCGACGAGGGTGGCTTCCATGAAGAAGCTTCCGCCGTGAACGATCCGATGACCGGCGGCACCGATTTCGGAAACGTCCGAGATCACGCCGATTTCGGGATCAACCAAGGTTTCAAGCACTTTATTTGCGGCAACCGTGTGGTTGGGGAACGCAACGTCCTTTTCGATGGAGACGTCTTTGCCGGGTGCTTTGTAGGAGAACACACCGTCGATGCCGATGCGGTCGCAGTTACCTTTTGCGAGAACCTCTTCGTTTTCCATATCGAAGAGCTGGTACTTCAAAGAGGAGCTTCCTGCGTTGATGACTAAAATCTTCATAATTTTCGCCTTCCTGTATCTTGATTTTTTTTCAACTTTGTAGTATAATGGTCATACAGATTATATTATAGTCCTTTTCGCGGAAAATTGCAAGTGATTTTACATTTTTTTGCGTTTTATAAATCAAAAAAGGAGTCGAGCCGTGAAAATTGCCGGAATTATTGCAGAATATAACCCCTTTCACAGGGGGCACGAATATCAGATCCAAGCCTTGCGGGGGATGGGCTACGACGGATTTATTGCCGCAATCAGCGGAAATTTCGTTCAGCGCGCGGACGCGGCGTTAACCGATAAATACCGAAGAGCAGAGGCCGCCGTCCGTTCCGGTGCGGACTTGGTATTGGAATTACCTCTCCCCTACGCCGTAGCTTCCGCTGAGGATTTTGGAACGGGAGGCGTTACGGTGTTATCCGCAACGGGCGTTCTCGACGCCATCTGCTGCGGATGTGAAAGCGGAAACGAGAAAAATCTTCGGCAGTACGAGGCATTACAAAAGGCGGAAGCCGCCGGGACCGTCGGAGAAAAAATGAAAGTCGGTCTTTCCTACCCCGCCGCCTGCCGATCGGCGGTAATAGAATCGGGAGAAGATTGGAGCGACGAGCCGAACGACGTTCTGGCGTTGGCGTACCGAAAAGCCATAGATCGGATCGCACCACAACTGCCGATGATCGCCATTGAGCGAAAGGGCAGCTATCACGGAAATTCCGCAGGATTTGAAAGCGCCGAGTCCATTCGGAATCGGCTTGCGTTGGGGGAATCGGTGGAAGAATCCCTCCCCGAAGGATCTTACGAAATCATCAAAAGCGCTCCTTATGCCGATCTCACGCGGTTGGAGCGAGGAATACTTGCCTATTACCGAACCGTTTCTCCCGACGAGTTGAAAAATTACTACGGAATGCGGGAAGGGTTGCCGGAGCGCATATGCAAATCCGCAGGGGCTTTTACGCTGACGGAATTATACGATCAGGTAAAAACAAAGCGCTTTCCCCATTCTGCGATCCGCCGCGCCGTGCTGTGCGGATATTTGAAAATCCCTGAAAAATTGCCGAAAATTACCTACCTGCGCGTTCTTTCGTTCAACGAAAAAGGACAGGAAATCTTAAAAGAAATGAAAGGCAAGGCAACGCTGCCCGTCTGCTCCAGACTGTCTCCCGAAATGAGAAACGACCCCTTGGTTCAGGCGCAATTACGGGGGGATGAAATCTTTGCGTTGACTCTCCCGAATCCGGGGACTCCCCTGCAGGATTTGACCGAAAGTGCAAAGAAAATATGACAATTATGAAAAAATCTTTATAAATTCTTAAAAAACTCTTTACAAACGCCTTATTTTGTAGTAAAATTATATATGTATATTAAAGGCATTATTCGGAGGATTTATGGAAACGAAATACAAACGAGTTTTAGTCAAGTTAAGCGGAGAAGCCCTGTCCGGCTCTTTGGGGCACGGCATTGAATTTGAAACGGCGACGGAGGTTTGCCGCAACATCGTAAAATGCTTGGAATATGGGGCACAGATCGCCATCGTATGCGGCGCCGGGAATTTTTGGCGGGGACGCCAAGGCTCCGACATGGATCCGGTCAAGGCAGATCAGATGGGGATGCTTGCCACCAACATGAACGCCATCGCTCTTTCGGAATTGTTCCGTTCCGTGGGCGCGGAAGCAAAGGTTCTTTCCGCCGTTGCGATGCCCCAGGTCTGCGAGACTTACACGAAGGACCTTGCGGACAAATACCTCAACGAGGGGAAGATCGTTATTTTCGGCGGCGGCACGGGCTGTCCCTTCTTCACCACCGATACGGCGGCGGCGTTGCGTGCCATTGAAATCGGCGCGGACATCGCTCTGATGGCGAAGGCGGTGGACGGCGTTTACGACAAAGACCCCAGAACCAACCCCGACGCGAAGAAATTCGATTCCATTACCTATTCCGAGATTCTCGATAAAAAATTGGGCGTCATTGATCTGACTGCCGCATCCCTGTGCATGGAAAAAAATCTGCCGGTCCTTCTGTTCCAGCTGGGCAAGGGCGAAAGCATCGCCGAGGCTCTGTGCGGAAACAACGTAGGCACCGTGATCAACGTATAAAAAATTTTTGATTTGAAATAAATATCTTTACGGAGGATTCCTTATGAAACCCGAATACAAAGAAACCAACGACAGAATGGAAAAAACCCGTCAAGCCCTGCAGAACGATTTTGCTTCGATCCGGGCTTCTGCCGCAAACGTGGCGGTTCTTGACAAAATTTCCGTAGATTACTGGGGCGTCAAAACCCCCATTCAGCAGGTTGCCACCGTTTCCGTTCAGGAAGGAAAAACCCTGTTGATCCAACCCTACGACGCTTCTCTTCTGAAGACCATTGAAAAGGCGATTCAGGTCTCGGATCTGGGGATCAATCCCCAAAACGACGGCAGAGTGATCCGTCTTGCCTTCCCCCCTCTGACCGAAGAGCGCCGCAAGAGTATCGTAAAGGATCTGGGCAAAATGTCCGAGGATTCCAAAACCGCCATCCGAAACATCCGCAGAGATGCGTTGGAAGGCTTTAAGGCGCAGAAAAAGAAGAGCGAAATTACCGAAGACGACCTGAAAAACGCCGAAAAGGAAATTCAGGCTCTGACCGATAAATTCTGCAAAGAAATCGACGCTATGCGTGCCGCAAAGGAAAAGGAAATCCTTTCGGTCTGATTTCCCCCATGCTGAACCGTTGACCGTTGCCGCAGCTTTGCGGCAACGGTTCGAATTATCAAAGAAAAAATAAGACGTTTCGGGAGTAATCATTTTGGAGCAGAAGCATCTGCCGATCCATATCGGCTTTATCATGGACGGAAACCGCCGCTGGGCAAAGGAGCGAGGGCTTACCACGCCCCAGGGGCACAAAGCGGGCGCGGACGCCTTGGAGCGCATCGTGGAAGCCTGCTTTGAACGGGGGATCCGTCATATTACTTTTTACGCATTCTCCACCGAAAATTGGAATCGGCCCGCCGCAGAGGTTTCGGCGCTGATGAGCCTGTTTTCCCGCTATCTGGATTCCCTTTTGGATCGTTGGGAAAACAGCGATAAGGCAGTTTATCATCACACCCGCATCTGCTTTATCGGAGATTTGTCCGGCTTTGACGGAAAATTCCGGGAGCGCGTGGATCGGATCGAAAGCCTTTCCAAGACCAAAGAGATCCGCATGACCATGAACATCGCCATCAACTACGGGGGCAGGGCGGATATTTTACAGGCGGTCAACCGCGCCATTCAAGAAGGGAAAACCGAATTGACCGAGCAGGACGTTGACGACCGTCTCTACACCGCAGGTCAGCCCGATCCGGATCTGATCGTCCGTACCGGGGGCGAAATGCGTCTTTCCAATTTCCTTTTATGGCAGTCTTCATACGCGGAATATTATTCCGATCCCTGCTATTGGCCTGATTTTGACGGCGCTCGGCTGGACGCGGCGTTAGAGGCTTACGCAAAACGAATCCGTAAATTCGGCGGAAATCAATGATGAAGGGAGCGCTTACATCGTGAAAACACGAATCATCTCCGGAACCTGCATTTTTGCGTTTTTGGTTCTTACGGTACTTACCTCCGGCATTCCCTTCCTTTTGAACGCCATTATGGCGGTGGTAGCTGCGGGGGCGATCTACGAAATACTGAAGATCGGTGGGCTTTCCTGCCGTAAAACTCTGACCGCAGGGGCGATGGTCTTTGCGGGAGCGTTGGTTTTTTGTTCCGATCCCGGATTTTTATGGCACCGTCAAATCCTGACCCTTGCCACCTTTCTTCTGATTTTGCTGACCTTTGCATACTATTTGAAGGGGTATAAAAACACCACCCTTCCGGATCTTGCCTTCGGACTTATTATGACGCTTTTGGTGGCGTATTTCTTCTCTGCGGTCGTTTTGACCCGTAGAACCGAAGAAGGATTTTGGAATCTGATCCTTATTTTCCTTCTTGCCTGGGTTCCCGACACGGGGGCGTATTTCTCCGGAGCGTTATTCGGAAAGCATAAGCTTGCACCGGTAATTTCCCCGAAAAAAACGGTAGAAGGCGCCGTGGGCGGACTGATCGTTTGCGTTGGGGTATCTTACCTGTACGCATGGCTCGTCGGTCTGACGGGGGCGGGGGTAAATTACGGAATCGTATTGGTTTACGCCGTCGTGGGAACGCTGATCTCCATCCTCGGAGATCTGACCGCTTCGTTGATCAAGCGCCATTACAACGTAAAGGATTACGGAAATCTGATCCCCGGACACGGAGGGATCATGGATCGGTTCGATTCCATCTGGTTCGTAGCCCCCTTCGTGTATCTGATGCTTCAGATCTGTCCCATATTTAATTAACAGGAAAACGAAAATGAAATCCATTTTAATTTTAGGATCGACCGGATCCATCGGAAGACAAACGGTATCGGTGCTGGAAAACCTGGGGCTTCGCGCCGCAGGGCTTTCGGCAAACACCGACGTGGAACGGATGGAGGAGCAAATTCGGACGTTAAAGCCCGCCTTTTCCGTCATGACCGACGTTGCGGCGGCGGAAGAATTAAAGCGTCGGGTTTCCGACACGGACACCGCGGTTTTTTCCGGCACGGACGGTCTTGTAAAAATGATTCGGGAAGCGGACTTTGACGTAGCCGTAAACGGAATCGTCGGAATGGCGGGGACGCTTCCCTTTTTGGAGGTAATCCGAAGAGGAAAGGACGTCGCCGTTGCAAACAAGGAATCCTTGGTAACCGCAGGACCGATCATCAAAAAAGAAGCGAAAAAATACGGCGCTGAAATTTTGCCCGTTGACAGCGAACATTCGGCAATTTTCCAATGCCTGCAGGCTGCTCCCCCGAAACGGAGATTGAACAAGATTCTGCTGACCTGCTCCGGCGGTCCTTTCTTCGGACAAAGCAAGGAGCAGATCGCTGCCGTCACCCCCGAAATGGCGTTACGGCACCCCAGCTGGAAAATGGGGGCAAAGATCACCGTAGATTGCGCTACAATGATGAACAAAGGGCTGGAGATCATGGAAGCGGTTCGGTTGTTTGATCTGCCCGAAGACAAGATCGAGGTTCTGATCCATCGGGAAAGCATCGTCCATTCTCTGGTGGAATTTGACGATCACTCGCTGCTGGCGCAGTTGGGCTTACCGGATATGCGGATCGCCATTCAATACGCCCTGACCTATCCCGACCGTCTCCCCTCGCCGGTGGATCGGCTGGATCTGACCAAGACGGCAAGCCTGACCTTTGCACAACCGGATACGGACGTCTTCCCTGCAACGGAATTGTGCCGTCAAGCCATTCGGGAGGACGGGATTTATCCCACGGTGGTCAACGCCGCAAACGAGGTGGCGGTTCACGCCTTTTTGAACAAGCGGATTTCCTTCTCCGAAATCGTGGACGTGGTTCGCCGTCAGCTGGAACGCACCGAGCAGATTTCCAATCCCGATTTGGATACGATTTTTGAAATTGATTCCGGAATCCGCAAGGAAACGGAGCATTTTATCGCAACCCTTTGATTTACCCTTGAAGGAGTAGTTATTTTGGATATTGTATTGCAAATACTTTATACGGTTTTGGTGCTGGGGGCTTTGATTTTCGTCCACGAATTGGGGCATTTTATCGCGGCAAAGGCGTGCGGTGTCCGAGTGACGGAATTTGCCCTGGGCATGGGTCCTGCCATTTTGAAAAAGCAAGGGAAAGAAACCCTTTACGCTTTACGGCTGTTCCCCATCGGCGGCTACTGCGCCATGACGGGAGAGGACGAGGAGATCAAGGACGATCCGAAAGCGATGCGGAACAAGCCCGTATGGATGCGGATGATCATCGTCGTGGCAGGCTCGGTGATGAACCTGCTTTTAGGGTTGATCCTGGTTGCAATCATCGTCTGCTTCAGCAACATTCCGTCCACGACGGTCGCCCAATTTGACGAAAACGCAACCTCGGTAGCCTGCGGATTGCAGGTAGATGATGAAATTATCGCAATCAACGGCAATAAGATCTCCGACTACACGGACATGGCGACGGAATTATCCCGATGCTATAACGAAGATACCGTTTCCTTGACCGTTCTGCGGGACGGACAACAGATAATTTTGCAGAACGTGACCTTCCCCACGGAACAGATCGACGAGGGGTTAAGTTATCCGATGCTCGATTTTTTGGTGTATCGGGCGAAAAAGACACCGGGGGTCGTCCTTCGGCAGATCTTTTTACAGACCGGGTCTTATATCACCAGCGTCGTCAACGGATTGGTGGATATGATCTCCGGGAGAGTATCGCTGAAATACGTTTCCGGACCGGTGGGGATCTCCTCGGTGATTTCCGAGGCGGCGTCCTACGGCATCTTATCCTTGTTGTCGATCGGGGCGTTGATTTCGGTCAATTTGGGGGTTATGAATATGCTCCCCCTGCCCGCCCTGGACGGCGGTAGGTTCTTATGCCTGATCATTGAAGCCATTCTGCGGCGTCCCATTCCGGCGAAGGTGGAGGGGATCATTCACGCGGCTGGGCTGGTACTGTTGCTGGGGCTTATGATTATCATCGCGTTTAAAGATATTTTCTTCCCGATCTATTAAGGAGGATCTGCTATGGCATCAAAAAAACAGATCGTCGCCCGGGGGGTTGCCATCGGAGGCGGGGCAAATATCCCCATTCAATCCATGTGCTCCATCCCCTTTACCCGCTTTGACGAATTGGCAAAGCAGGCGTTGCAGCTGCAAGAGGCAGGATGCGACGTTTTACGGGTTGCCTTGCCGGACGAAGCGTCGGCAGAGCCCTTTCGCAAGCTTCGAAATATGCTGAAAATTCCCTTGGTGGCAGATATTCATTACGATTACCGTCTGGCGCTAAAAGCCTTGGAGGCGGGGGCGGACAAGATCCGCATCAACCCCGGCAACACGGACAAGACCCATCTGAAATTGGTGACCGACGCGGCAAAGGAGCGAAACGTACCCATCCGCGTTGGGGTTAACGCCGGATCGTTGGAAAAGGATCTGTTGGAAAAATACTCCAAGCCCACGGCAGAAGCCCTGGCGGAAAGTGCGGCGCGGAACGTGGCGCTTTTGGAGCAGCTGGGCTTTGACGATATTGCCGTATCCATGAAGGCCTCCGACGTCAGAATGATGGTAGATGCCTATCGCATCTTTGCAAAAAATTCCCCCTATCCTCTCCACCTGGGCGTGACGGAGGCGGGAACGTTGCGGTCGGGAACGGTGAAATCCTCCGTCGGGATCGGAGCACTGCTTTTGGACGGCATCGGAGACACCGTTCGGGTTTCTCTGACGGCAGATCCCTTGGAAGAGGTGGAAACGGCAAAGATATTGTTGCGGTCTTTGGACCTGTACGATCGGGGAATTGAGGTTATTTCCTGCCCGACCTGCGGGAGAACCACCGTAAACTCCATCGAGCTTGCAAACGCCGTAGAACGGGAATTTCGCGACATCCGAGCCCACGTAAAGATTGCGGTCATGGGATGCGTGGTTAACGGCCCGGGAGAAGCACGGCAAGCCGACGTAGGCGTTACCGGAGCAAAGGGCGAATACGTCCTGTTCCGCGGAGATAAAATCATAAAGCACATCTCCCCCGATCACATCCTTCCCCTGCTTCGGAAGATCGTGGAAGAGATTGCAAAAACAAAGGAATAAAAAATAATACCGGAAGAACGAAATCTTCCGGTATTTCTTTTTAGGATTCAAAATATTTTGCGAAGGGGAAGCGGTCGAAGAAATTTATGTGGCGGTCAAGAAGCTTGGAGAACAGTCCGATCAAAAGTCCGTTAACCAAGGCGACCAAAAGGGTTCCCAATCCGATGCCGTGATCAAAGAGGGAATGGAATACCGTCAAGGAAAGAACCACCGCCACGGCGCAGCTGACCAGGTCGTAAACGATCTTGAAGCGACTCACGTTAAGATGATAATACAATGAAACTTCCTTAACGAAAAGCTCGTAGGCTCCGGGAGCAAGGTAGGTTTTAAAAAACAACGAAACGCCGAGCGAAGAAAGAACCATCCCCAAAACCATCATGACGAGACGCAGGATCACGCTCCATTCCCCGGTCAGAGAAAGAAGCCCGATAAATCCGTCCAAAATGATCCCGTATAAAAATGCGGAAACGAAGGAAAGCAGATACGTCCATCGGAATTTCCGAACCAAGAGGCAAACGGCAACCACCAGAATTCCTTGCAGGCAATACTCGGCGGTGCCGAAGGATACGTGAAGGATTTGAGATAAAAGATAAGCGGGGGCAACGACGGCAGAAAGCCCGAAATTTGCGTGGGACATCAAAGCCGCCCCAAACGCCAAAAACAACGTGGCGAGAAGATAGCAAAGCTCGCGGCTCATGGAAAGCTTCTTCATAATGATTCTCCGGTTTCCTTAATTATAAAACAAAAAAACAGCGGTGCGTTAAAAACACACCGCTGTTGGATTTTTTTTAACGGCTCAATTTTTTCTTCCAAAGGATTACCGCGACCGTAGCGGCAGCAGCGACCAATGCAAGGGCGGGAATCACAAACGCCAAAACGCTCGGCGTCGAGGACTGTCCCGGAATAAGATCCATAGATTCGTTATTCCCCATCCCCTGGAATTCCTGAACCTCTCCAAGGCTCATGGGAGAACCCATGGAAGGCATTTGCACCACCTTTGCGTTGGCAGAAAGGAATACGTACGCTTCGCTTCCGCTGACGTCCTTCGCTTCCTGGGCGTTCTTCTTGTTTTCGCCGGCTTTAATCAGGGAAGCGGTAACGGTGATCTTCTTGAGCTTGACGTTGAATGCGGGATCGCCGGAAATCTCAACGGCACCGGATCCGTCGGTAACGTCGATAGATCCCTTCGCCGTTCTGTTGTAGGAACGAACACCGGCAACGCCTTCTCCTTCTCCGGAGATAGAAGCCTTACCGTTTTCCTTCACGGTCAGAAGAGAATCGCCTTCAAACATGATACCTGCAACGGAGGTACCGGTAGCGCGGGCGACCAGCTTACCGTTATCACAGACGACGACAGACGCCTTCTTCAAATGAATTGCGGCACCGAGGGATACTTTGGAATCCCCGCCGGAAGAGGCGTTGACCCAAGCGTTATCCTGAATGGTCATGGTGTGATCCGAGTTGAGGAAAATACCGTAGGCGCGGTTGTCCTTGTCGGTTCCGTTCTTCTCTGCTTTTGCAGTAAGAACCGCCTTGCCGGCAACGACGAATTTTCCGTCTCCCTTGCCGTCGAAATTGATGGCGCAGGCGATATCACCGCCGGGAGAAACCTTGGAGGTGGAAACGTTGGTTACGTTCAGCACGGTATCCTTAACCAAGACGTCGTAATCGGTACCGCGGATAAAGAAGGTACCCCGGTCACCGCCGGCGTTGGAGGACATTTCTACCTTTCCGGTGGTGTTCATGGTAACGACGTTGTTCGTAGAGTACATTTCAACCGCGGCGCCGCGGGTCGTTTCGCTGGTAGGATCGATGCTTGCAAATTTTGCAGCAGCCTTGTCTTGAATCAGGAACAGGGCGGAATCCGTATTCCCCTTCACGTTGAAGAAGACGCCTTGATTGCTTGCCGCGATATCAACAACGGCGTTGTCGAGAATTTCAAAGACAGCGTTGACGGCGGTGGTCTTTTGAATGGCGGGAGTTTCGGTAATATTGCCTTCCTCGTCTTTCACCTTTTCGGAGGCGACGAAGGCGAATTCCACACCGACACCGGCGCCCTTGTCAATCTTCAGAGAAGCGTTTCCGGAAACCTCCAGAACCGCGTCCTGGCTTCCGGTTTTGTTATCAATGTCGGGGCACAGGTAAATTGCCTGACCGGCAAAGGAATCTTCGATGGGAGCGACGGTTACCTTTGCGTTTTCGGTAATTTGGAGGTAGGGCTGAGCGCCGGCAAGGAAGATTCCGCTTTCACCGGCAAGAACGTCCAGCAGGGCGTTTCCGCGGACGATCAGACTGTTATCCTCATCGCCGGTCAAGTGAATTGCGTAATCACCGTCGGCGTTCTTATTGGAAATTACTTTAACCTTTGCATCGTCTTCAATCACCAGACGGTTCTTGCTGACGATCGTACACATTCCGCCGCTGATAGTGAGCGTGCCGTCGCCGGCGATCGTGGTATCCTCCGAGCTGCCGAAGGCGTAATATTTGCCAAGGTCCGGCTTCATGGTGATGACGTTTTCGCCCTTAAGGACGTAGGTAACGCTGCCGGAAGCCCACAGGCGGTTGACGCTTCCGTTCATATTATTCAAGGTAACGGTGGCGGTAACGGGATCGTAAACGATGGAATCTGCGGGAACGCCTAAATATTTTGCATCCGTTTCATTTAACGTGCGCTTCCCGGCGTTCAGGGTAATGTTTGCACCCTTCGGCGGGGTAACGGTAATGGTCATGACCTTCGATTCGGGATCGCCGGTGATCAACGCAACGCCGGAGGTAAAGTCTGCACCGGTCAGATACTTGGCGTTGGTCGTAACGGTCGTAATCGCCTTTGCGTAACTGTGGAGAACTCCCCCTGCAAGGGCAAGGTTGGCGACGTTCGATTTGTCAAAATCCAGATTGATTGCGGAAACGAAGGGAGGCTTTGCCTCGTTAAACGAGGGGCAGTAAACCATGCGGTAACATTCGCCGGTAAGAATCGTATTATTGAAATCCATTTTGAAGACCGCGTTTTCCTTCGTATCCCCTACCTGAGATACGGAGAACAACGCAACGTTTTTATTGGCGGAGAAATTCATCTTGCTGTTGGTAACGGTCAACGCGGAAACGTCAACGAGGTTGACCACGCCGGTGACGTTGTCGCTGTTGCCGGGATAATCGATCACGACATCGAGCTTCGTGTTTTTAAAGGTAACGGAATCGGTAGTTTTCACGGAAACCGCGGAGAAGGCTGCCTTTTGATTTACCGTACCGACAAGATCGATATCGACGTTACCGCCGAGGAATTCTGCGGTTGCGGAGACGTCCGCCGTTCCGCTTACGGAAATGGCGGTACAGGTATAGGTACTGCCGGAGGTGATGTTGTGCGGCAATCCTTCGGCGTCCATCGTAACGGACAGAGAACCGTCAAACATCTTGAACTTACGGCTGCTGAATACGGTACGGCTGACGACCTCGGTTCCGGTCAGCGTTGCGGAAACCTGAGCGTCGTTCCGAAGAATGATCGAACCGTTTCCTGCATTCCGGAAGCAGGTGGTACCGTTAACGGAAGCGTTGACCGCGGCTTTTCCGCTGAAAACGATATCCTTACCGCCGGAAGCGACGTGGATAACGTCGGTAAAGCCGGTGGGGTTGTTTGCTTCCAGATTCAGGGTAACGCGATCGGTCACCTTGATGGAGCCGGAACGGGACATGAGAAGGTAGTTATGCCCCTTTACGTTCAAAACGCCGTCGCCCTTCACGGTAATATTCGTGATATGGGAAGGATCTACGGGAGCGCCGGTATCATCAACGTCCGTATCCAAAGAGATCAGATTCATCCCCTCATGCTCCAGGGTGTTCGTCCCCTTTACGACGAGGGTCAGGGATCCGTCTCTGCCCCGGATATTTTTCACGCCGGAAACGTTATCCAACGTCAACGTACCGGTGGAAGCGTCAAAGGTGATCTTCCCGGTTTTTGCAGAGTAGGTCGTGTTCGTTTCGTCCAGAACGACGGTGTTATCGTCAGCGTCGATAATGGTAACCGACGACACGGTTAACACCGAATCCGCAGCCGTTCCGAGCGCAAAGGCAAACAGAACCACCACAGACAGGACCACGGACAAAAGGATTGCAAAGGTCTTCTTCATGGTATTTCTCCTTAAACCATTTGAGGGGCATTACCCCATAATATATATTTATTTTAACAGATAGTAAGCGATTTTGCAATAGGCTTTTTAAAAAGTTTCCATTATTGTCACTATTTGTTGCGATTTTGCGCCTTAAATAAAAGAATGGGGAAATGCAAATGCACTTCCCCATTCGGAGTTTATTCGGAAGAAGAATTACAGAAGAGATTCGTAGAGCGCCTTGATTTCGGCGACGGAGGTCTCTCTGGGGTTTCCGGGACGGCAAGCGTCGTCGTAAGCGGATTGCGCCAGGAAGTCCAGATCTTCCGGTTTTACGATTTCCTTCAGATCAGCGGGGATTCCCACGTCGGCAGACAACTGACGGACGGCGTCAACGGCAGCCTTGCGCGCTTCCTCAATCGTCATGGCGTCGGTGCCTGCAACGCCCATCGCACGGGCGATATCGCGGTATTTTTCTCCGGTGGCTTCCGCGTTATATTCCATAACGGTGGGAAGGATGATTGCGTTGGCAACGCCGTGGGGGGTATCGTACAGAGCGCCCAGGGGGTGAGCCATCGAGTGAACGATCCCGAGACCGACGTTGGAGAAGCCCATGCCGGCAACGTATTGACCGAGCGCCATATCGGCACGGCCTTCGGGGGTATTGTTCACGGCGCCGCGCAGAGAACGGGCGATGATTTCAATGGCTTTGATATGGAACATATCGGACAGCTCCCAAGCGCCGCCGGTAATGTAACCTTCGATGGCGTGGGTCAGAGCGTCCATACCGGTGGCGGCGGTCAGACCCTTGGGCATGGAAGCCATCATGTCGGGATCGACGACGGCAACCACGGGGATATCGTGGGGGTCAACGCAGACCATCTTGCGGTTGTTTTGAGCATCGGTAATAACGTAGTTGATGGTAACCTCAGCGGCAGTCCCTGCGGTGGTGGGGACGGCGATGATGGGAACGCACTTATTCTTGGTATCCGCAACGCCTTCCAGAGAACGGACGTCGGCAAATTCGGGGTTGTTGATGATAATACCGATCGCCTTTGCGGTGTCCATGGAAGAGCCGCCGCCGATGGCTACGATGTAATCGGTCCCGGCAGCCTTATAAGCGGCAACGCCGTTTTGGACGTTTTCGATGGTGGGGTTGGGTTTGATGTCGGAAAAGATCTCGTAGGCAAGTCCGTTCTTATTCAGGACGTCGAGAACCTTTTGGGTAACGCCGAACTTGATCAGATCGGGGTCGGAGCAAACGAGGGCTTTTTTAAAGCCGCGTCCAATGGCTTCGGAAGCGATTGCCTCAATCGCACCGGATCCGTGGTACGAAATTTCGTTGAGAATGAAACGGTTGGACATAACGAACTCTCCTTTATGTTCCGGGCGAAAGCCGTCCGGTTATTTTTACAACTTTATTATAGCACATTCCACGGGAAAAAGAAAGGAAGAAATTTTGAACTTTTTGTTCCGAGCCCCGTTCGGAGGGAAAAACGGGGCAAATCCCATCTCCCCTGCCCTTGACAAAAAAGGAATGGTGTGGTAAGATATGGTAAGAATAAACTAAAAAGAACTTTCTGCAGGAGGGTATTCGATATGAAATTAAGAAACGAAATCGACAAGGCTCTGACCTGGGATCTGACGCAGATTTTTGCCGACGACAACGCCTGGGAAGAGGCTTACAAGCAAGCCGCCGCGACGGTGGAAACCATTCCGGCGATCAAGGGAACTTTGGGGAAATCCGCCGCCGATCTGAAAAAGGGTCTGGACGTTCTTTACGACGCCATGCACAAAGCGGAATTGGTGTACGTTTACACCATGCTTCGGAAAAGTCTGGACAACGGCGACGCAAAATCCCAGGAAATGAGTGGCAGAGCCATGATGCTTTTCACCAAGCTTTCCGCCGCCGCTTCCTTTTTAGAGCCGGAAATTCTGTCCATTGACGGAGACGTTCTTGCGGGCTATCTGGCCGATCCCTGCCTTGCGGGATATAAGCATATCGTGGAAGATATCGACCGTGCCAGACCTCACACTCTGGACGAAGAAAAGGAAAAAATGCTGGCGCTTTTGTCCGAGGTTTCGTCCGCCGCCGACGAGCCCTTCGATATGTTTGAAAGCGTGGATATGGCCTTCCCCACCATTAAAAATGAAAAGGGAGAGGAAGTTCAGCTGTCCCACGGATCCTTCGGCGCGTATCGGGAAAGCAGCGATCGGAACGTCCGCAAGGAAGCCTTTGAAAAATACTTTGGCGAATTCAACAAATATATCAACACCCTTTCCGCGATCTACGGAAACTCGGTAAAATTCGACAACTACTACACCAAGGTTCGGGGGTATGAAACGGCGTGCCATCGGGCGTTGTTCGCCTCGAACGTCCCGGTTTCGGTTTACGACAATCTGGTAAATTCTCTCCACAATTCCCTGCCCATTATGAAGCGGTATTTGGAATTGCGGAAAAAGGTTCTGGGCTTGGACGAGCTGCATATGTACGATCTGTACTGCCCCATCGTTGCCGAATGTGACAGCAAGACCACCTTTGAAGAAGCCAAGCAAATGGTCAAAGAGGCTTGCGCGCCTTTGGGTCAGCGGTATTTGGATCTGTTGGATCGGGCGTATAACGAACGTTGGATCGACGTTTACGAAACCAAAGGCAAAACCACCGGCGCATATTCTTGCGGCGTTTATGACGTTCACCCCTACGTGCTTCTGAATTATTCGGAGACCTTTGACGACGCCTTTACCCTGGCGCACGAATTGGGTCACGCCATGCACTCCTACTTCTCCAGCGAAAAGCAAGATTATGCAAATCACGATTATAAGATCTTTGTTGCAGAAGTGGCTTCCACCGTCAACGAAGTTCTGATGACCCGTCATTTGTTGGCGACCGAAACCGATCCGGCGAAGAAAGCATATCTTTTGAATCACTTCCTGGAAGGATTCCGTACCACCGTGTTCCGTCAGACTTTGTTTGCAGAATTTGAACGGAAAGCCCACGACCTGAATCAACAGGGCGTTCCTTTGACGGCGCAGACGCTGAACAAGGTCTATCGGGAGCTGAACGAGCTGTACTACGACGGGGCCGTGGTGGATGAATTGCAGGACATCGAATGGGCAAGAATTCCCCACTTCTACCGGGCGTTTTACGTGTATCAGTACGCCACCGCCTTCTGTGCGTCGGTCTCCATCGTGAGCAATATTTTAGAAACGGGCGACGCCTCCAAATACCTGGAATTTTTGGCAACGGGCGGCAGCGACTACCCCATCAACGAGCTGAAGATTGCCGGTATCGACATGACCGATCCTGCGGTGGTCAACAACGCCATGAAGGAAATGGACAAAGCCCTGACCGAATTGGAAGGATTGCTTCTGAAATAAGAACAACGGACGTACGGGGGAGAGATTCGTCTCTCCCTCGTTCCTTTTAAAAAAGTTTGCAATTTTTTCCCTGATACCCTATTGCATTTTTTGAAAAACTGTGATATAATACTTTGGTAACTGAAAACCGGGGTGTAGCGCAGCTGGTAGCGCGCTTGGTTCGGGACCAAGAGGCCGGGCGTTCAAGTCGCCTCACTCCGACCAGACAAAAAAAGAAAACCGCGTTGTGAATTTGCACGGCGCGGTTTCTTTTTGTCCTAACTGATACGATATATAGCATTTTTTTAGTAGGGAGTTATTTGACTTCTTGCTCCAAGTCCGAGAACAACGGATCCGAGAAAAATTCCGGAATCGATATTTCCAATCCATCACATATCTTTTTTACGGTGGAAACCGTCGTGCTGTTGTTTCTTCCGCCGACGATATTACTCAACGTGGATTGTGTAATTCCGCACAAAGTTGAAAGCTTATTAACCGTAATATTTCTCTCTTGACAAAGTTTTAGAATTCGCATTCTTACTGCTTCACCGATATTCATAACCCCACTCCTTCAACTCTTTTGAGATAATACTATTGTATCGTAAAATGTCAAAAATAGTTACCTCTTTTGAGTTGACTTTTGTCTTTTTTTGTGGTATAATACAAACATGGCACCATCAAGCCAAAAAAAAGAAAGGAAGATTAAGTTATGTTAGACTTTGGAAAAGGGAAATTTCACAAATATCGTTTGAGCAAAGTTGATTTTGCAAAATACAAGGATGCAGTCTCACCTATCCTCACAGAAAAAGAAGAAATTCTTTCTACCTTTGAAGCCGGAAGAGACGGCGTTGTATTTACAACAAAGCGACTGATTACTGTTGATAACGAAAACCACAAAAAAACAGACATTACCTCGATTCCATATTCTTCTATTGATGTTTTCTCTGTAGAAAACGCAGGTTGGATGGACAGAGATGCAGAGCTTGACATTTTCATCAAAGGAATTGGAGAATACACCTTTGAATTTGATCGTGACGCATCTATGGCAACAATTTGCAAATACATATCGATCGCAAAATTTGATTGATCTCTATTAAAGTTTAAGCCCGCTTCAAATATTTTTGAAGCGGGCTTTTTAGTTTAAAAATCAAGAAGCGCAGTACATACCGTTGACCGACATATAGTCGTACAGCATTTTGCCGTGGTCCTGTTCTTCTTTTTGAATGTGGTTGAGAACCTTGCGAACGTTTTCGTCGGAAAATTCGAAAACGCAGGTGTCGTACATATGGGACGCGTGCTTTTCGATGGCAAGGGCGTCGGAGCAAAGATACTTATCGTTCTTCATTTCCGGCGTCTGACCGGTGTAAGTGGCGGTAAAGGTGGGCATGGTCTTGCTCCCTCCTGCCATAGACGGAACGGTGCCGGAGCAGATCTGATTGAGCGTATCCAAATGCTCACGTTCGGTCTGTGCCATTTGAGAGAACAGGTTTTTCAACTGGGCATCGGAAGCACATTCGGAATGTTTGGTGTACTTGTCGATGCAGAGTTGTTCCTGATCTTTCATGTCTTTGAGTAGGGTCGTTTCTTTTTGGGTCAGTTGTAACATAATAAAATCACCTCACGGTCAGTATGCACCAATGACGGAAAACTTATTCCGAAACAGGAAAAGATTGTACAATTTTTTCTCGCTGCGTGCTTGACACGGCGGTATATTTATGATATAATAAATATAAATCAAGTTAAAATTTGGAACGGAGGCATAAATATGGCAGAGGAAACTTCCTTCCTGACCTATAAGGGACGTCCCCTGGTACGTTCCGGCAACGTCATTTTTTACGGAAATCTGACCGACAAATACGTGGTCATGATGCAGATCTTAGGGGAAACGCCCGACGGCGATATCATGAAATCCACCAATATTTCCGTGGAATTGCAGAATAACGACCCCGAAGCGAAGCCCAACGAGAGAGTTATTCAGAAAACAGAGAAAAAATCCATGGCGGAAGCAATGGAGATCGGTACGATCTGGCTGGACCGTGCCGAGGAAGAAGACGAATAAAAACGAAAAGAAGAGTGTCCCCGAAGGTCCACTCTTCTTTTGCCTATTCAAAAACGGAAAGAATAAAATTGAAGAATACGGAGAACATCATCATGGAAGAACAGAAATTCATCGCCCACCCCGACGAGTATTTTCCCCTTGGCGTTTTGGCAATGCCCGGTGCTTTGGAGTTGAGCCAAAAGATCGACCATCACCTGACGAAATGGTATCACGACAAATATCCTCACTACAAGGATGACCCGGAAATGCGGGATTCCATGCTGATGGAGGTGGTCTGCCCCCGCTTTACCTCCGGGGACGGAAAAGCGGTGCTGAAGGAATCTGCCCGTGGCTACGACCTGTTTATCGTTGCGGATATGGGCAATTATTCTTTGGAATACGAAATGTTCGGACGGAAGGTTCCCATGTCTCCCGACGATCATTTCCAGGATCTGAAGCGCGCCATTCAAGCCCTTTCCGGGAAGGCGTACCGTATTTCCGTAATTATGCCCACCCTGTACGGCGGACGTCAGCACAAGCGCTCCACGAGAGAATCCCTGGACTGCGCCGTAGCGCTGCAGGAGCTGGAAGCCATCGGCGTGAAGAATATCATTACCTTTGACGCCCACGATCCCCGGGTTCAGAACGCAACGCCCTTTATGGGATTTGACAACGTCATGCCCACCTACCAGGTGCTGAAGGCTCTGCTGCGGAAGTACAAGGACCTGAACCTGGATAAGGATCATCTGATGGTGGTCTCCCCCGACGAGGGCGCGATGCAGAGAAACATCTACTACGCTTCCGTTTTGGGCGTAGATTTGGGAATGTTCTACAAGCGCCGCGACTATTCCACCGTCGTCAACGGCAGAAACCCCATCGTGGCACACGAATATTTAGGAAACTCCGTAGAAGGCAAGGACATTTTAGTTGCCGACGATATCATCGCCTCCGGGGATTCCATGCTGGGTCTGGCGTATGAATTGAAAGAAAAGGGCGCAAAGCGGATCTTCGTTACCGCAACCTACGGACTGTTCACCGAAGGATTGGAAAAATTCCAAAAGGCGGTGGATGACGGGGTTATTACCAGCGTTCTTTCCACGAACCTTACATACCGTACCCCCGAGCTGCTTGCGAAGGATTGGTTCACAGAGGTCGATTGCTCCAAGTATATCGCCTACTACGTTTTGGCGATGCATCAGAATCAGTCGGTTTCCAAGCTGCTGGATCCCCACGCGAAAATTAAGACCCTGCTTGAAAAATACAAGGCCGAACAGGGAAAATAATACGAGCAAAAGACGGAGAGGCCAGGGGTCTCTCCGTTTTTTATAGAGAAAAAGAGGGACGAATATGTTTCATTTCTTTGCATTTATTGATCGGATGCGTTTTATCCGCCGCTGGGGGTTGATGCGAAGCACCATTCCCGAAAATCTTACAGAACACGCCCATCAGACGGCGATGATTGCCCACGCGTTGGTTCTGATCGAGAATCGGCGGTTCGGCGGGGATTTGAATCCCGATCGGGCGGCGGTGCTGGCGTTGTATCACGATGCGTCCGAAACCATTACGGGGGATTTGCCCACACCGATCAAATATTACAATCGGGAAATTTTGGGTAGTTATCGGGCTGTGGAAGATTACGCTCGGGATACTCTTTTGGATAAGTTGCCTCAATACCTTCAGGAAGATTATTCTGAAATACTGAACGGAGAATTGGAGCCGGAATGGGCTTACGTGAAGGCGGCGGATACCCTGTCCGCCTACATCAAGTGCATCACGGAACGGCAGGCGGGGAACCGGGAATTTATTTCGGCGGAGCAATCCCTGCGGGAAAAGATTGCATCCATCGACCTGCAAAGTCTGCGGGTATTTGAAGAGGAATTTTTGGGAAGCTTCGGGAAGACCCTGGACGAAATGACGGAGGAAAATCTATGAGATCACCCCTGAAAAAGAGGAAGGAAACGCCCCTTTGGCTGTTTCTTGCGTTTCTGATCCCCATGGTCGGAATGTGGGTCGGCTTTGCCGCCTGCGGCGTCCATCCCTTTGGGGATATGCAAATGCTTTATTCCGATTTGAGGGAGCAGTATTATCCTTTTTTGCAGGAATTTCAGGCGCGAATTCAGAACGGCGAATCCATTCTCTGGAGCTGGAACGGAGGCATGGGAACCGATTTCGGATCGCTGATCGCCTATTATATCGCAACGCCGCTGAATCTTTTGACGGTCTTGTTCCCTGCGGAGAGCCTTCGGGACGTGATGACCGTGCTTTTGACGGTCAAGATCGGATGCGCCGGCTGGTTTTTTGCGTTAATGCTGAAAAAGATCTTCCGTAAAAACGATTTTTCCATTACCTTTTTCGGGTGGATGTTTGCCTTCTGCAGTTTTATCATGGGGTACTATTGGGACACCATCTGGATGGACACGGTGGCGTTGTTGCCCTTGGTCTTTTTGGGGCTTTATCAATTGGTAACCGAGGGGAAATTCCGACTTTACGTGATTTCTCTGTTTTTGGCGGTGCTTTCCAATTATTATTTGGGGGCGTTCGTTTGTTATTTTTGCGTCATCGCATTTTTTGCCATCGCCGCCATTCGGCAGATCTACGGAAAGCCCTTTTTGGGACGACTGCTGCAATTTGCGGGGGCTTCCCTTTTGGGAGGCGGATTGACGGCGTTTTTACTGTTGCACGCCGGATATGCCTTGTCTTATACCGATTCCGCCGCAACGGGGGCGTTCAGTAAAATCGAGTTCTACGATTCGTACCTGGAAGTCATCGGCAATATGCTTGCCTTCAACAAACCCACCGCCATGGAAGGGTTGCCGAATCTGTATTGCGGAATTTTGCCGTTACTTTTGTCGGTGGTGTTTTTGCGGTCGAAAAAAATTCGGCTGGAAGATAAGATCATTAACGTATCGTTTCTGGCGTTTTTTATTTTCAGCACCAACTGCAACGCTTTGGACTTTATTCTCCACGGATTCCGTTTCCCCAATATGCTTCCGGGGCGGTACAGCTTTTTGATCTGCTTCGTGATGCTGATTGTTGGGTATCGGGGATTTTTGCTCCTTAAGGATCTGTCGGGAAAGGATCTTTTCGGTATGGCGGCGCTGTCGATCGTGATGATCGGTCTTTCCTGCTTCTCCCTGGGGACGAAAAAGATGCTGGGGAATATTATTCTCGCAGCGGCGTATCTTCTGTTCTTCTTCCTGTACGAACGGAAATATCTGAAAAAAACGGCGTTTTGCGTTTTCCTCTGTCTGATGATTACGGCGGAGATGGTATCAAGCTTAGTCTTGAGCATGGCGACCGTGGGAAAAACCAGCTACACCTCTTACCCCTATCGGCACGAGGTTATTTCCGATACCTTTGACCGCCTGGAATCAATGGACGATTCCTTTTGGCGGGGAGAAATGACCTGTCGGTATTATCTGAACGACGGAGTGATGTATCGGTATCGGGGGGTTGGGCAGTTTTCGTCCACCGCAAACCGAAAGGTGCGGGATCTGATGTCCAACATGGCGTTTACCACCGGAGCGAACAGTTATTATTACAACTTTTCCACGCCGGTCAACAATTCGTTGTTGGGGCTGAAATATTTGGTTTCCCGCAGCGGAACACTGATGGGCGGAACGGAAACGGAAAAGGTCTTTTCGGAAAACGAGTTAGACGTTTATCGGAACACCGCCTTTTTGGGGGCGGGATTTATGACCGAGCCGGAGCTGTTGAATATGGAATTTACCAACAGCCCCTTCCAGGTGCAAAACCGTCTGTTCCAGCATCTGACCGGATCTGAGGACAGTATTTTCTTCAGCCGTCAAGAGGATTCCTTTGAGAGTCATAATTTTGAATCCATTGAAAAGACCGGATCGGGCACGTACTCCTACTCCACCAACGACAACGACGGAACGCTGGATATTACCTTTACCGCCGCATCCACCGGAACCTATTACGCATATATGAAGGTGGGAGGCGGAGGGGATATTACGGTGACCACCGAATCGGGGAAAACCTATTCCCATCCCGTGGCGTCGCTTCGGTATATTGCCCCCATCTGCGAGGTAGAGGCGGGAGAAACCTTTACCGTCCGAATCGAAGCGGATCCGAATAAGGAAAATAAGATCATCAGCTTTTACTGTTATTATTTTAATGAAGGCAACTTCGATGAAGGGTGGGCAAATCTGACCGACGAGGTCTGGGACGTAACCGACTTTTCCGACACCCATCTGACGGGGAACATTACGGTAAAGGAGGACGGCTTGTTCTGCACCGTCGTGCCTTATACCGACGGCTGGAAGCTGTTCGTGGACGGCGTGGAGACCGAGAAGGTCGCGGTCCTCAACGGCGCTTACGTGGGGGCGAATCTGACGGCGGGAACCCACACCGTCGAGCTTCGCTACGAGCCGGAATGGTTCTGGGAGGGCATCGTGATTTCGGGGGTATGCCTGATTGCGTTTGTCATTCTCTCCATCCTCTTCCCGAAAGGAATTCCCACCTGGAAGGAAACCGTGAAAATTGAAGCCGTAAAAGACGCGGTAGCTTCCGAAAATATCGAAACCGACGGGGAATCTGCCCCTTAACGGAAAAAGAGTAATCTATTTCGTATAGATTGCTCTTTTTTTGTCGCAATTCTGTAACAGATAAATGTTATACTGAACCTGTATCTTAAAAGAATCTTAAAGATTTTACCTCTTTCTTTTTAAGGGAATTTCTGCTATACTGTCTTTGGAGGGATGAACATGAACCGAATTTTAATCTGTGACGACGAAAAAGACATCGTATCTGCGCTGAAAATTTATCTGACGGCAGAGGGGTTCGAGACGGTAGAGGCCTATTCCGGAGACGAAGCCCTGGAAATTCTCAAAACCGAAAAGATCGACCTGGTGCTGATGGACGTCATGATGCCGGGCACCGACGGACTTTCCGCTACGGTAAAACTGCGGGAAACGTCCAACGTCCCCGTCATCCTGCTGACCGCAAAAAGCGAGGATACGGACAAGATTTTAGGATTGAATTTGGGGGCGGACGATTACGTTACCAAGCCCTTTAATCCGGTGGAGTTGATTGCCAGGGTACGCTCCCATCTGCGGAGATACACCGTCCTCGGCAGTACCTCGGAGCCGAAGGATGCCTACCGTTGCAACGGAATCGAGTTGAACGACCGGACGAAGGAGGTAACGGTGGACGGAAAGCAGATTTTTCTGACGCCCACCGAATACGATATTTTAAAACTGTTTTTACAGCATCCGGGGAAGGTAATGTCCCCGAAGGAAATCTACCGCAGGGTGTGGAATAACGATCCCTTCGGGGCGGAAGCCACCGTAGCGGTACATATCCGCCATCTTCGGGAGAAAATCGAAATCAATCCTGCGGAGCCCCGCTATTTGAAGGTGGTTTGGGCGCAGGGCTATAAATTGGAACGGGGGAAATAACGTGAAAGCTTTGTTCAGATCGATTCCCTTCAAAATCCTCATCTTCGTTTTGACGGCGGCGTTTTTTCTGCTTGCTGCCGTGGGCGGAACGGCGACGGTGGTGTTGGAATCCTTTCAATTTTACGACTATTCCAAAGACGGATTAAAGGAAGAATTACTGTCCCGGGAAATCTACGACGAATGTCTTACGGCGTTCCGCGGGGCGTATTATCATCACGCCGTGGCAAACGACCCGAATTTCCGCTATACCGTTTGGAACGAAGAGGGAAGCCTTATTTCAAACGCAGGCGAGGAAAAAACCGTCTATACCCATACCTATTACTATTACGAATGGCAGGAATCGGGGCTTGACGGTCTGGGAGAATATTATTCCTATTACGATTCCGCTTTTGCGGAAGACGCGCATTTTGACGGAAGAACCCCTCTTTACACCGTCACGGGCGGATACGTTGCCGAAAACCGCGTCACATCCGGGGATCTGTATTGGATCGAATACGGCATCGACCTGTTGTACGGATGGCGGTGGATCCTGCCCGTCGCAGCGATCGGGGCGCTCGTGCTGACCGCCGCCGGGATCATTTTCCTATGCTGCGTTGCCGGGAAAAAGCCGAATCGGGACGAGCCTATGCTGATCGGGCTGAACAAAATTCCCTTTGATCTGTATTGCGCTCTGATCGGAGGCGTCGGATTTGGCGTTTTCATGCTGGCGTGGATCGTTTTTGAAACGGAACGGATCGCCCTTTGGATCATGACGCTGCCCCTGCTCGGTTGGATCTTTTGCGGGCTGATTCTGCTTTTACTTACCTCTCTTTCTGCCAGAATCAAGGTGGGCGGCATTTGGAAAAAGACCGTGCTTGGATTTCTGATGATCCGTTTATTCCGCGGCTTGAAGGAATTGATCCGCAAAATCCCCACCGTGCCGACGGTGTCGCTGATCGCGGGATTTCTTGCCGTCTGCAATATCCTTTTGGGGATCTTGACGAGAGAACCCTTGGCGTTTTTCCTGCTGACGGTGGAATCGATCTTGGGATTTCTCCTTGCCGTGGCGACCGCCGTGGGCTTTGCTTCGGTGGAGCAACAAGGGAAATCCATCGCCGACGGAGATCTGAACCGCAAAACCGATACTAAATTTTTGTTCGGTCCGCTGAAGCGTCATGCGGAAAATCTGAACCGCATCGGGGACGGACTGAACACCGCGGTAAACGAACGAATCAAAAGCGAGCGCATGAAAACCGAGCTGATTACCAACGTTTCCCACGATATAAAAACGCCCCTCACGTCCATTATCAATTACGTGGATCTTTTGTCCAAGGAAAGGGAAATGAACGAAACCACCGCGGAATATCTTACGGTGTTGCAACGGCAATCGGCGCGGCTGAAAAAGCTGACCGACGATATTATGGAAGCATCCAAAGCCTCTTCCGGCGTGTTGATCCTTACGCCGACCCCCTGTGACCTGGGCGTTTTGCTGGAGCAGACGGTGGGAGAATACGAGGAAAAGCTCCGTGGAGCGAATCTGACGGTGGTTTTGACGAAGCCGGAGGAGAAAATTACGGTTTTGGCGGACGGAAAACGGCTTTGGAGAGTCTTTGCCAATCTGATGAGCAATATCTGTAAATACGCATTGCCGTCCACACGGGTTTATTTGGGTGTGGAACAAAAGGAAGATCGGGCGGTAATCACCTTCCGAAATATTTCCAAGGATCCCCTGAACATTCCGCCGGAGGAATTGACCGAACGGTTCGTCCGGGGAGACGCATCCCGCCACAACGAGGGAAGCGGACTTGGACTTGCCATCGCCCGAAGCTTCGTGGAATTGCAGGGCGGAACCTTTGAAATTACCATTGACGCAGACCTGTTTAAGGTGACGATTACCTTCCCCATTCTGACCGACGAGAAAGGAGACATGAAAGATGCTGCAGACCGTTGATCTCGTAAAAATTTACAAACCGAAAAAGGGCGTTCCCGTTCGGGCGCTGGACGGGGTATCCCTGACCTTCCCCCAACAGGGCATGGTTTTCTTATTAGGGAAATCCGGAAGCGGAAAATCCACCCTTTTGAACGTCCTGGGAGGACTTGACCGTTACGATGGGGGCGAAATCCGCATCAAAGGGGTTTCCTCGAAGGATTTCAAGCAAAGCCACTTTGACTCCTACCGCAATACCTACGTGGGGTTTATCTTCCAGGAATATAATATTTTAGAGGAATTTTCCGTGGGGGCAAATATCGCCCTTGCCCTGCAGCTGCAGGGGAAAAAGCCGGACGATGAGATCATCAACGATATTCTCCGCCAGGTCGATCTGGAGGGGTTCGGAAACCGAAAGCCCAACGAGCTTTCCGGAGGACAAAAGCAACGGGTTGCCATCGCCCGGGCGTTGGTCAAATCCCCGGAGATCATCATGGCGGACGAGCCGACGGGGGCGTTGGACTCCGTGACCGGGAAACAGGTGTTGGAAACCCTGAAAAAGCTGTCCAAAGAAAAATTAGTCATCATCGTTTCCCACGATCGGGAATTTGCGGAGACCTACGCCGACCGAATCATCGAGCTTGCCGACGGCAAGGTAATCGACGACGTGGAACGGTCGGGAGAGATTTCGGAAGAAATCCCCGAGGGGCTGACCTTTGAAGACAACACCATTACCGTTCCCGGCGGATATCATCTGACCGAGGAGGATCGGATCGCCATCAACGAATATCTTGCAAAGGGCGAGGGGCTGAAGATTGTCGGCGGACAGAAGAAAAAGCGTTTTGGATTCACAAAAACGAACCAGGAGGCGATCAAGCAAGGCGGAGGAGCCTTCCGGCTGATCAAATCCCGTCTCCCCTTCCGCTTCGCCTTCCCCATGGGAGCCAGCGGCTTAAAGCACAAGAAGATACGGCTGGTGTTTACCATTCTTTTGTCCTGTATCGCCTTCGGGCTTTTCGGCTTGGCGGACACCTTTGCCTCATACGATCACATCCGCACCAGCACCGATTCGATTTTGGATTCCAACATTCGTTACGCCTCGGTGGAAAAGACGGTGGCAATCAAGCATGACAACGGAGAGATTGCCTATTACGATCAGGTAAAGCTGAATCAAGAGGATCTGGACGAAATCGAAGCCGCCACGGGGGTTTCCCTGGAAGGGGTTTATCTGCACAATTACGATTATCCGTCCTTTGAGAGAAACGTGGGCGACGCCCCGAAGGAAGGTTCTCTGTATGAGACGCAGGCCGCAGGCTACGTGGAGGTAACCGAAGAAACGGTCCAATCCATGGGCGGTACGGTCGTTGCGGGAAAGCTGCCCGACGGAACGAAAAACGAGATTGCAATTTCGGACTTTTTCTACGGTCTTTTCGCTGAGCGCGGATATTATGAAAATACCAAGGACGAAAGCACGAAGCTTTTGACCATCCAAAAATACGACGACATTATCGGAAAAACCGTTCTTTTGAACGAAAAAGAATATACCGTCACCGCCGTAGTGGATACGGGGTTGGATATGGAGCGCTACAAGCCCTTGATCGAGGATCAGGAGGGCGCCACGGAAGCGGATATGCTGGTGCTTTACGCCCTGCGGCAGGAATTCCGCTACGCGGTGGGAAACAGCCTTGCGGGAACGATCATGGTAGGCCCCGGCGCGGTAAAGAGTATGGAAGCATCCCATCCGGTCATTTATGATGAAAAGGACGGAACCCAGCCCTTTACCGTAAAAGACGGAACGGTGGAGCTTTGGTTGTACTCCTGGCGGTTCGGCAAGCTTTCGGAAAATACCCATCTGGATATTTTGTGGCTGGACGGACAGCCCCGCACCGAGTTGGGGGAAAAAGAGATCGTTATTCCTGCGTTCATGCTGGAATATAATCTTTCCACCGAAGAGCCGGAAAAGTATCTTCCCTCTTATATTGAAAAGCAGGAAACCTCCGATTACACTCATCTTGCAAATCTGAAATTAAGCCGGCAATTTACCTCCTACGAAAACGGAGAGTTCGTGGAAACCTACGTGGACGGATATCGGATCGTCGGGCTGATCCGTGGAGTAGATGAAGAATTTCTTCTGATGAACGATCAGTACGTAAATGAAAACACCGTCCAAAACGGCGGAATCTGGGATCACGCCATCGGCGGAATGCCGGAACGCCGCGGGGACGTCGAGACCTTGGTAACCTACTGCCTGCAGGGAACACAGGACGTCGTTTACGAGTTGATCAACCCTGCCTGCTATGAATTGAATGTGGTCAACGAGATTTTGCAGGCTCTTTCCAAGATCTTCCTTTGGATCGGCGTGGGATTTGCGGTATTTGCATCCCTTCTGCTTTCCAACTTTATCGGAACGAGTATTTCCTATAAAAAGCAGGAAATCGGGATTTTGCGCGCCATCGGATCGAGAGGAAACGACGTATTCCGCATCTTCTTTTCGGAAAGCTTTTTGATTGCCGCCGTGAACTTTACCCTGTCCGCCATCGGCACCGGCGTGGTGACCGCGATCATCAACTGGGTCATCCGTCACGAAACGGGGCTTTTGATTACCCTGCTGCACTTTGGAATCCGTCAAATTCTGCTGCTTTTCGCAGTCAGCATCGTAATTGCCGCCATCGCAAGCTTTATCCCGGTGAAGAAGATCGCCGCAAAACGTCCCATTGACGCCATTCGAGACCGCTGATTCCCAAGGAGATGGTCCATGAAACAACGGATCAAAGAAAAAATTCAACACCTGACCCCGAGGCAGAAAAAGTGCTTCGGGGCGGTGTCGCTGATCGTATTTCTTCTGTTCGTCATTCTTGTGACGGTGTTCATCGGTCGTCCCATGCTTCGGTTCGTGGAAGAACCGGAACAATTTCGGGCTTGGGTGGACGGACATGGTCTGTGGGGACGTCTTGTGTTTTTGGGAATGGTAATTTTTCAGGTATTTATCGCCATTATTCCCGGAGAGCCCTTGGAAATCGGGGCAGGCTACGCCTTCGGCGCCATCGAGGGAACGCTGATTTGCCTTGCGGGGACGACGATCGGAGGGATTTTGGTCTTTCTTTTGGTACGGAAGATCGGCGTTCGGCTGGTGGAGGTCTTCTTCCCCATTGAAAAGATTCGGTCGCTCTGGTTTTTACGGACGGCGAAGCGTCGGAATTTTCTGACCTTTCTGCTCTTTTTCATTCCCGGCACACCGAAGGATCTGCTGTGCTATTTCGTGGGGCTGACCGATATGAAATTGGGCACGTGGGTGTGGATTACGTCGGTTGCGCGGATTCCGTCGATCATTACCTCCACCATCGGGGGCGACGCCTTGGGGGAAGAGCAGTACACCCTTGCCGTCGTTGCCTTTGCAGTTACCGCCGTCGTGAGTATCGTTGGGATTTTGATTTATCAGAAGATTATTAAACCAAGGCGAAGAAAAAAAGAATAACAGCAAAGCCGATACGAAATTTTCGTATCGGTTTTCCTTTGCCGCCGTCATGTCATAAATCTGTCCACCGAGACATAAAATGGTACAAAAAACATGAGACAGACGGAGGAAGACCTATGGCAAATGCAAGTATTTATCAGGACATCGCCGCCCGGACGGGCGGAGACATTTACATCGGCGTGGTGGGTCCGGTGAGAACCGGGAAATCCACTTTTATCAAGAAATTTATGGAAGCCTTGGTTCTTCCCAATATTTCGGACAACTACGAAAGAGATCGGGCGACCGACGAGCTGCCCCAATCCGCCGCAGGACGAACCATTATGACCACCGAGCCGAAATTTATTCCCAACGAGGCGGTGGAGGTAAGTCTTCAGGAAAACGCTTCCTTTCGGGTGCGGATGATCGATTGCGTGGGGTATATCGTTCCCGACGCTTTGGGGTACATTGAAAACGACCAGCCCCGAATGGTGCGAACCCCTTGGTTTGAAGAACCGGTTCCCTTCAATATGGCGGCGGAGGTGGGGACGCAAAAGGTGATCCGGGAACATTCCACCATCGGGCTTGTGGTGACCACCGACGGAAGCATCAGCGAAATCGGTCGGGAAAGTTACTTGGAAGCGGAAGCGCGGGTCATCAAGGAATTGCAGGAAATCAACAAGCCCTTCGTGGTACTGTTGAATTCCGTCTCCCCCAAAGCTCCGGAAACTGCGGAATTATGCGAAAAAATGAAGCAGGAATACGGCGTTCCCGTACTGCCGGTGGACTGCATGAACCTGACGGAAAAGTCGGTGCGCAGGATTTTAGAGCATATTCTTTTTGAATTCCCCATTCGGGAGATCGGAATCCGAATGCCGCCCTGGATCGGGTTTTTGCAAGAGGATCATCCCATTCGAAAGGGTGTGATGGACGATCTTTGCGAATCTGCCCGATGCTTGAAAAAAATCCGTCAGACCGACCGATTGATCGAACGTCTTCGGGAAAATCAGTACGTTACCGACGCGGATTTAGACGGTGTGGAGTTGGGATGCGGAAGGGTTTCCATTCACGCCACGCTGCCCCAGGAGCTGTTTTATCAGATCTTGAGCGAAACCACCGGCGTTTCGGTGGAAAACGAAGGGGATCTGATTGCCGTTTTGTCGGAGCTGACAAGAAGCAAGCAGCAGGTAGAAAAGCTTGCAAGCGCCTTTACCGAGGCAAATCTTCGGGGGTACGGCATCGTCACGCCGTCCATTGAGGAACTGTCCCTGGAAGAACCGGAAATTACCAAACAGGGCGGTCGGTACGGCGTTCGGCTCAAAGCATCTGCCCCGTCCTACCACATCATCAAAGCGACCATTGAGACCGAGGTGGCGCCCATCGTGGGAAGCGAAAAGCAATCGGAGGATCTGGTAAAGTATTTGCTGACCGAGTTTGAGGAATCTCCGCAAAAGATCTGGGACAGCAACATTTTCGGGAAATCTCTGCACGAGCTGGTCACCGAGGGGCTGCACACGAAGCTGAACCATCTTTCCGATGATTCGAGATTAAAACTGCAGGAAACCCTGGAGCGAATTACCAACGAGGGCAGCGGCGGATTGATCTGTATTATTCTGTAACGAAACGACAAGAGGCGGAGATGCGCCTCTTGTCTCTTTTTAGGCAAAAAAATACGCCGAATTCACGGCGTATTGATATTCAGATTACTTACGGCGCTTCCGACCTCTGCCGTCTTCCTTTGCCTTTAAATCGGACAATTTGGAATCGGAATCCAGCTTGAATTTTTGAAGCATATCCTCAAAGGACGCGGGACCCTTCGTTTCGGCGGGGGCAAAATCCGTACCGACCTCGGCGCGATAGGAATTCTGCGGAGGGCGGGGCGGACGGGGCGGGCGGGGCGGCTGCTCCGTCTTGGGCATCGCCTGGCGGATCGACAAATTGATCCGTCCCTTATCGTCCACACTGACGACCTTTACCTTTACGGAATCCCCAACCTTCAAAAGCTCGTTGACGTCGGTGACGAACCCGGTGGAAATCTCCGAAATATGCACAAGGCCGGACTTGCCTTCCTCCAATGCCACAAAGGCACCGAATTTTGCAATTCCGGTCACTTTTCCTTCTGTAATTACCCCGATTTCGATTGCCATACGTTGGACGATGCGATTCCGTTGAAAAGGAAAACCGCATCCGACTCCCTTCCATAGTTTACGCTATTTTAATACCCGGTAATGTCCTGATACACCTTTTCGTTGGGGTAACCGTACCCCAGATTGTCTTCTGCCTGGTTCCGGTAAAAATCTTCTTCGTTTTCTTCCGACAAAATATCCTCCAGCTCTCCGTTTTTCAGCTTCTGATCCCGGATCTGCTGGTTGATGGCGTCAATTTCCGCATCTTTTTTTGCAATATCGATCTTCTTTGCCACAAAATTCGTCAGACATACGGCAAAGACGGCGATGAGAAAAATTTGGATAAACTGCTTTATTCTCTTATGCAACGGTTTTTCCCTGCTTTCGATAAACGTGTGTGACGTGACGTCGTTTCTTGTGTGTGTTCCTTCCGACGGGCTTGTTTGCGTCGGATAAAAAAGCTTTTGATCCGGTGACAAAGCCGGAGAAAAATTTGCCCTATCGTGCAACGCTCCGCCAATCCTCCGACCAAAAAGGCAAGGAGAATAAAGAGACGAACCGTTCCGTCGTTGACCTCAAAAATAAAAAGAAAGGAGGCAAGGGCGGCAGTAAGGAAGTAGAACAGATCTTGAAACAAGACTGCAACGGCGGGACTTTGGACGAATACGCGAAAAGCCCGGAGCAAATCATAGACTGCACCCAGGCAAATACCAAACAACAGAGACCATAGCAATACGGATAACTGCTGTGCGTTGGAAAGATCCATTCCTCACCCACCCCCTTACTTAAAAATGCGAGTGAGGAAGGACTCCCTATTTCGTCTTAATTTCGTATATTCCAGATGATCCACCGTTCCCTCAATATCGACTTCTCCGACGTCGAGGGAAAGGCGGGTGATACGCAAGGACTTCCCTTTTACGAGAAGATCCCCCTGCACCGTCACCATGGAAATACCGTTCTCATCGAATCCGCAGACCTCCGAAACCCCGGTAACCGAGAGGGAGGCGCGGTTCTGAAGAACTAAATTCTGTGTATCGGTCATTGTTGAATCACTCCCTTATCAGGATATGAAAATTCAACTTACTCTATGACACGGTACATGGAATCGGCGTCTGCCTTTTGGGAATGCTCCGCGATGCGGACGACCTCCACCTTTAAAGGGGCAGTGCCGAGAGATATCTCAAGAACGTCGCCGACCTTCACGTCGTGGGCGGGCTTTGCGGGCTTGCCGTTGACGCTGACACGGGACGCGGAGCAAGCGTCGCTTGCCACCGTGCGCCGTTTGATCAGGCGAGAGACTTTAAGATATTTATCGAGGCGCATTTCTTATTTTACAGCGTCTTTCAGGATACGGCCGGCCTTGAAAACGGGAACTTTGGTAGCGGGGATCTTGATGGTTTCTTCGGGCTTCTGGGGATTACGGCCTTCTCTTTCAGCTCTTTCACGAACGTCGAAATTACCAAAACCAACCAGCTGAACCTTTTCGCCGGCCTTCAGGGTTTCGGTGATGGTGTCCAGAACGCATTCCAGATAAGCGGCAGCGTCTTTCTTGGAAACGTCCAGTTTTTCTGCGACTGCAGAGATCAGTTCAAACTTATTCATTTTCTTTTCTCCTTTTAAGAAAAAATTTATTTTAGTTCCCCTTTTCGGGCATGAACTTCGTAATAAAACTCCGCCGATTTTAAAGCGGATTGAAACCCCGGCTTTTTTTCGCAGAACCGCAAGGAAAACCGGGACTATAATTATTTTACACTATTTTTCCGCATTTTGCAAGAGGCTTGTTAAGATTTTTTAAAAATTTTCCGTATTTCACAAAGCGAGACAAGTTTTACGAGCAAAATTAGTGCAATATACACAACGATTCCGACAAGAATTTCCGGAAAAATTGCCCAACGGGCGGTTGCAAAATTTCCTAACGCAAAAACCGTGAGCTTTACGGCTCCGTAGCAACCCACCGCGCAGACCAGCGGTTTTAAGAAAACGTCGCGGAATTTGGGGAGATAGCCCAGGTATTTTCGGATGAAAAACAGGTTCATCAGAAGGACGATGGGGTATGCAATATTGGTGGAAAGGGGGGCTCCGTAGATGTTGATTTGGGGGAAGGAAACCATGACGAAGGTCGCCGCCGTTTTGATCAACGAGCCTACCGCAACCGAGACGACGGACATATGCGCCTTCCCTACCGATTGCAAAATGGAGGCGGTCACGTTGGTAATTCCCACCGACACGAGGGCGAGGGAGATCACGGAAAGAAGCCCCGTTGCAATTTCGATGTTGGCTTCCGATTGCGCACCGTAAAACAACCGAACCGCACCCTCCGACACGGCGCTTAATCCAAATCCGCAGCCGAAGGCAAGAATGGAGGCGTATTTCAACGCTTTGTCCAGAGTGGTACGGATCTTCTCCTTATCGTTTTGGGCGTACGCCATGGAAATGGAGGGAACCAGGCTGGTACCGATGGAAGTAATTAAAAAGGAAGGCAGATTATAAATGGGTAACGCCATACTGCCGTAACATCCCCAGCGGATATTGGCTTGGGAAAGATCCAAATACATTTTCATCCGGTTGACCACGAAAAAGGAGTCCACGGCGCTCATCAACGTGGAGGTCACGGAGGAAATCATGATCGGAAAGGTAATGGAAAGGAAATCCTTGGTCAGCGCCTTTTTCGGCGTGGATACGGTCTCGGCTTCCGGTTCGGCGGAAAGACGGTATTCGTCCCCCCGAAGAAGGTAACGCAGAAGCATAAAAAGGGAGGAAATTACCGTTCCCAGCGTTACCCCTGCCATCGCACCGCCAACGACCACGGGAGAGGGATATCCCTGCAAATGAAGGATCAGGGCAATTCCGTATCCTGCAACCAATTTAAAGGTTGCCTCGATGACGTTGGACCAGGCGGTGGGAACCATATTGTTATGTCCCTGGAAAAATCCCCGGAACACGGCAACGGCAGAAATAAAGAAGACGGCGGGCATGATCGCCAACACGCAATAATACGCCTCGTCGGAATTCATCAGACGCGCCAGGGGGCGGGCAAAAATCATACCCAACACCGAAAGGGTGGCGCCGAGAAGGACGAAGATGGACGCGGCGATCTTTAAGACCGACGAAATATCCTTATATTTTTTCGTTGCGATGGATCGGGCAACCATGGTGGAGATTCCCGTGGGGATTCCTGCGGTTGCCAGGGCAAGAAGAAAATTATAAATGGAATAGGCGGAGCCGAAATAGCCCATAGCCTCCGGTCCGACCAAATTGGTTAAGGGGATTTTGAATACCGCACCGCACAATTTGGAAAGAAAACCGGAAAGGGACAATACCATTGCCCCCAACAGAAACCCCTTGCGGGGTTGTTTTATCCCTTTGGTCATACCAAACCCTCAAAATAAGCGACGATAATTTTTTCGGTCTCCGCAACGGCAGAGGCAAGGAAGGTGGGGAAATCCACCTCCGACTGCTCGTTGGCGTTGTCGGAAATTGCGCGCAGAACTCCGCAGGGAATCTTCCACGCGGCGCAGACCTGCGCCACGGCGCCCCCCTCCATTTCGCAGGCAAGGGCGTTATAGTGATCCCGAATCCGGGATGCGGTGGCAGAATCCCCCACGAACCGATCTCCGGTGGCAATCCGTCCCATGGACAGCCGCTGCTCCGGCAAGACGGTGCGTGCGCAGGACATCAAAGCCTCGGCAAGGGTACGGTCACAGGGGGAAACCAGCCCGTCCTCTTCCCCGATGGCGGTCAAATCAAAATCGTATTGAATCGTATCGCTTCCGATAACCACGTGTCCGGTGACGATTCCCTTCCCCACTCCGCCGGCAACGCCCACGTTGATTACGGCATCGGGCGCGTACCGCAAAATGGCGGTCTGGGTGCAAAGGGCGGCGTTGACCTTACCGACACCGCATTGAACCACGGTGACGGGACGTCCGCAAAGAAGCCCCGAGGAGAAGGTCAGAGTTCCAATCGTTTCATCGGTACGGTCGGAAAGCATGGAGCGAAACCCTTGGGCTTCCGACTCCATAGCGCAAATCAGAAGATGGCTCAAAGCTCCTCCTTCAGAGACGCGATGCTCTGCTTCAGATCGTTAATTTCATTGTAAATTTTTTGCATTTCCTCGCTCATAGTCAGATCTCCCCCGTCCATCACGTCGCAGGCAAGAAGCCCCAGACGGCGGTATTTCCGGGCAAGAGCGCTTTTCAGCTCGGCGATCTTCCATTTGATCCGAGCGATTTCCGCAAGATCAAGGGCAGTTTCTCCCGCTTTCCGCAAAACTTTTTTTCCGGTGGTAACGGCGGTGTCAAAGATTTCGTTGTTCATAAAAATCCTCCTCATCTGCAAAAAAGGTCGAACGGTTTATTCAACCAAGGCGTCATTTCGCGGTTTTTCGCAGAAACTATCAGTTATAATATATTCGATGTTTTACTTCTCCGTTTCTTCCTTAACCTGGCCGTCCGATTCGGGCGGTCCTTTTTTTTGATCGGAACTATGAAGCTCATCGTATTTGGCGCGGATTTTCAACAGATCGGAATAAGCGTCCCGCTTGAGATTTTCATTCCGCAATAAGGCGGCGGGATGAAAGGTGGCGATCATCCAAAAGCCCTTCCGTTCCTGCCAAACCCCGTGGGAGCGCATAATGGAAAAGGAAGGATCGATCAGCGTCGTTGCCGCAACCTTGCCGAGACAGACGATGATCTTGGGACGGATCAATTTCGTTTGCGCCCGCAAATAAGGGAGACACGCCTGACGTTCCTCAGGCAAGGGATCCCGGTTTCGGGGCGGACGGCACTTGACGATGTTTGCGATATATACGTTTTCCGTTCGGCTCATGCCGATGCAGGAAAGCATTTTATCCAGCAAAATCCCCGCTTTGCCCACAAAGGGCTCGCCCTTCAGATCCTCCTGCTCCCCCGGACCTTCCCCAACGAACAAGATGTCCGCAGAGGGATTTCCCACCCCGAAGACCAGGTTGGTTCGGGTCTGTCCCAAGGGACAACGGTGGCATTGGTCGCAGGCAGTGCGCAAGGCTTCCCAATCGGTCAAGAAAATCCTTCCTTCCGTTTAAGATATGCCTCTTCGCCCGAAGGTATTCGAACGAGAGGATTTAATATTCCAGAACGTCGATGGAGAGAATGGAAATATCTTCCAAGGGCTTATCGTTTCCGTTGCGGGGAGCGTTGCAGATGGCGTCCACGACGTCCATCCCTTCATAGACCTGACCGAAGACCGTGTGCCGAAAATCCAGCCAGGGAGTGCCGCCAACCTCGGCGTATTCGTTGGCAATATCCTCCGGATAGACCTGGCGAACCTGCTGCATCATCCGAGGATCGACGGAAGAAGCCTGGACGATGAAAAATTGGCTTCCGTTGGTATTCGGACCGCTGTTTGCCATGGAAAGAGCGCCGCGGAAATTGAACAACTCCCGGGAGAATTCATCGGGAAATGCTCTGCCCCAAATGCTTTCCCCACCCATGCCGGTACCGGTGGGATCGCCGCCCTGGATCATAAAATCGGGGATAACGCGGTGGAAGATGATTCCATTATAATATCCGTTTTTGGCGTGGGTCAGAAAATTTTCCACCGTTTTGGGGGCTTGCTCGGGGAAAAATTTTACGGAGATATCCCCCTTGGTGGTGTGGATTTGAGCAATCGTCTGCCCTGCCGCGGGAAGAGAGGTTTGATGGTTCATAAAAAACTCCTTAATAAAAGAATTCGTTGGTAATATCGGTAAGATAGGTAAAAATGCTTTGGGCATAAAGAGAAACGATCAACCAGAGAAGCAAGGAAATCCCCAACGCAACGGAAGACAGTACGATCCCCGCCCGACGCAGAGAGCGAAAACGCTTGGTTTTTCCGGCGGCAAGGGACAGAAGCAACGCCGCCAGCTGAAGGGGCGACGTGATCCAGGAGGCAATTCCCATCAACGATAAAACGAAGCCGGCAATCGCCATCCGATCAGATCGGTTATCCTCCGGAGATTTTAGAGGACCAGCTTCCGGGGCTTGTACCGGGACGGGAACCGCGGGAAGAATGGGGGCGGAAGGTGTCGCTTTGGGGAAAATTACGCCGCAGATCTCACAACGGCAGGCGTCGTCGGGATTCCGACAACCGCAAACAGAACAGGTTTTCATAACGTGCCTCACTTATTTTCCAAGGATTGGACGTATTGCTTCAGATAATCCAGCTGGGTTTGAAGGTAATCCCGATATTCGTTCAGCGTCCAGCCCTCTTCCTTCATTTCCGCGGCGGCATCCACGCCCACGTAACGGTAATGAACGGTGTTGGCTTCCCGCCCGGTTTGCTCTTCTTCCCCGGCAGGATAGCTGAGAATAAAGCCGTATTCATGAATCGTGGCGGTCAAAAACTCTTCAAAGGTACGTCCGTCCGATCCCAGCAGCGTCATTTCCTTTTTGGAAAAATCCACCGCAAAGCCCAGCTGATGCTCCGAGCAATTTACCGATCCGACGGAGGTGGCTGCCATGGAACGGGCTTTTTCGGCGGGATAGCCGGCGTTCATAAAATCCTCCACCGCGTCGTCGTAGGCTTTCTTCTGCTGCTTTTCGGTGCGATAAGCGGCGGTGACGGAGGCGGAGTGACCTGCCTTATCGGCGGCGGCAAGAAATTCGTTGAATTTTTGGGCGGCGGCAGATTCCAATTTCATGGTCTCGTAGCCGGTCAAAAGCGTTAATTCGCCAACCTCGTACCCCTCGGGGATGGGGTTGGATTCGTCCACGAGCAACAGATAGGGGGAATCTAACAGGGTTTGGAAATTGTTCATTTTGGTTTGAACTTCCGCGATAATGGAGGACAACTGCTCTCCGTCGGTGGTCTGCTGACCGTCGGTGCTTCCTGCGGTATTGCTCACGTCGGAGGGATCGTCGCCGGAAGGAAGCTTATCCCCCACGCCCAAAAAGCAAAAGGCAAATACCGCAAGGGTAAGCAGGGTCAATACCGTAAGTCCGATCAACGCGATCCGATTTTCCGTAATTCTTTGTTCATCCATATGTTTTATCTCCTCCGGGGAAGGATTCCGGTCGTAATGTCTATAATTATTTATTATATCATAACATATTCTTTTTCGTTTGTCAAGGAAAAAGAACTTTTTTACAAAAAATTTGACAGAAAGTTTCCGTCGCAAAAGAAAAAAAATCTTCCCGAAACGAAACGGCTTCGGGAAGATTTTGCAAATCAATCAAAAAATCAGTGAATTACGCGGACACGGATCACGCCGTCCAGAGCGTTCATGGCTTGAACGGTATGCTCGGACACGTGGGTGTTGGTGTCGATGATCGTATAAGCGTAATTGCCCTTGCTCTTATTCAGCAGGTTTTCGATATTGACGCCTTCTGCCGCCAACAAGGTGGTCATCTGGGCGATCATGTTCTGCTGATTGAGGTGATGGACGGAGATCCGCATGGCACCGGCGCGGGGGCAGGAGCAGGCGGGATAGTTCACGCTATTGACGATATTGCCGTTTTCGATGTAATCCACCAGCTGCTTGGCAGCCATGACGGCGCAGTTGTCTTCCGCCTCGGGGGTAGAAGCGCCCAGGTGGGGGATGCAGACGATATTTTCCTCTCCGATCA
Organism: Clostridia bacterium; assembly: GCA_017623475.1. Taxonomy (GTDB): domain Bacteria; phylum Bacillota; class Clostridia; order Oscillospirales; family UBA644; genus RGIG995. The sequence goes on from JAGAPC010000009.1 coordinate 108,244, forward strand.
GAGCGTCGTTGGGGAAATCGGTAACGTAACGGGCGACCTTGCCGGACTTGGTGGCGGTCAGAATCGCGTCGTTATCGACCAATTCGCCCCGGGCAGCGTTGATGATAACCACGCCGTCCTTCATCTTGGAGATCATATCGCCGTTGATGAAGCCCTTGTTATCCTTCAGCAGAGGAACGTGCAGGGTGATGTAATCGGAGGTTTTGATCAGCGTATCCAGATCGTTGACCCGAACCACGTGGCGGGACATGGACAACGCGCTTTCGACGGAAAGGAAGGGATCGTAACCGACGACCTCCATACCGAGAGCGATGGCGGCGTTGGCAACCCGAGCGCCGATGGCGCCCAGACCGATGATGCCGAGGGTTTTTCCGGTAATTTCGGGACCGACGAACTGTCCCTTGCCCTTTTCGACCAATTTGCCGACCTCGTCCCCCTTCCCTTTCAAGGTCTTGACCCAATCCATCGATTCGGAAATCTTACGGGATCCGAGAAGCAGGGCAGCCATTACCAATTCCTTTACGGCGTTGGCGTTGGCACCGGGGGTATTGAATACCACGACGCCCTGTTCGGCGTACTTATCGCAGGGGATATTGTTCGTACCGGCGCCGGCGCGGGCAACGGCGATGACGTCGGCGGGAAGATCGTATTCGTGCATATTGAAGGAACGAAGCATGATCCCCACGGGATTTGCAACGTCGCTTCCTACGGCGTAGGTATCGTCAAAGGCAACGTCAGCCTTGGGGCTGATGGCGTTGAGGGTAAGAATATTTTTCACGGTTTATTTGTTCTCCATTTCAAATTTCTTCATAAATTCAATCAGAGCCTTGACTCCGTCCACGGGCATGGAATTGTAAATGGAAGCGCGCATACCGCCCACGAGACGGTGTCCCTTCAGAGAAACCAGACCGGCAGCGGCGGCTTCTTTGACGAATTTTGCGTCCATTTCTTCCGAACCGGTCACGAAGGGAACGTTCATGATAGAACGATCCTTGACCTCGACGGGGTTGGTATAGAAGGAAGAGTTGTCGATGAAATCATACAAAAGACCTGCTTTGTATTCGTTGATCTTCTGCATTTCCGCAACGCCGCCCATCTTCTTCAGCCAACGGAACATCAGCATCGACATATAGATGCCGTAGCAGGGGGGCGTGTTGTACAGGCTGTTTTCCTTTGCCTGAACGGAATATTTCAGCATGGTGGGGCAGCAAGCCAAAGGCTCCTGATCGTCCACCAGATCCTTGCGGACGACAACCAGGGTCACGCCGGCAGGGGCGATATTCTTCTGGGCGCCGGCATAGATCAAGCCGAACTTGGAAACGTCAACCGGTTCGCTCAGGATGTTGGAGCTCATATCGGCAACCAGGCAATCGACCTCGGGGAACTTGGTGTATTTCGTACCGAAGATCGTATTGTTGGAGGTAATATGAACGTAGTCGATGCCCTCACGGAAGGTAATCTGATCTACGTCGGGGATGTAGGTAAAATTCTTGTCCTTGGAAGAGGCGGCGATTGCAGCATCACCGTAAATTGTAGCCTCTTTTTGGGCCTTCCCCGCAAAATTGCCGGTTACGATGTAATCGGCCTTCTTGTTCTTCATCAGATTCAGAGGAACGGCGGCAAACTGTTGGCTTGCGCCCCCCTGAACGAACAGGACGTAATAGTTTTCAGGGATATTCATCAATTCACGGAGTAATGACTGCGCTTCATCATTCACTGCCTGGAAGGGTTTCGATCGGTGTGACATCTCCACGACGCTCATTCCGGTGCCGTTGTAATCCAGCATTTCATTCCGGCATTGTTCCAGCACTTCAAGAGGAAGGGTAGAAGGTCCGGCTGCGAAGTTGTAAACTCTCATATCATTTCTCCTTTTCTGCCTTGCGGCAAATAATAATAGATTGATTATACACCCAAATGAAAAAAAATGCAAGTGGGTTGGGAGAAAAGTAATAATTTTGTAAAAAATAGGGGGGATTTTCTTGAAAAACCTGCATTTTTTTCATTCATTATGCAGAAATTCTGTATTTTTTCATTTTTTTGACATCATTTTGAATTCGTATAAAATTCAATTTTATGTTATTATGATAACAAATAAATTCAGAAGGAGATGGAAGCGATGAAAGGAAATTACTACCAACCCTTTTCCTTGAGAATTTCGGAAGAAATGCATTATAAGCTTCGGATCATTGCAGACGCCCATAAACGATCCGAAAACAAGGAAATCGAATTCGTTTTGGGGGAATACATCCAACAATACGAAAAGGAGTATGGGATTATTCCGGAAGAACCCCTCAAAGAGAACGACGAATGAGCCGGAGATGGATTCAAAGCACCGTGATCATCCTGGTGTTTTTGGCAGGATTTATTGCCGTCATTCTTCTCGGAGCAGATCGGGGAAAAACGGGATCGCTGAACGGCAACGGCGTTTCCCTTTCGGAAAAACCGTCCTGGGAAGAAGCCCTGGCGGCGATTCCGGACAGAGAAAGCACGACGGTGTTCGTAACGAAAAGCGGAACGAAATATCACTTATCCGACGATTGCTCCGGATTGACCCGAGCGAAGGAGATCATAAAAACAACCCTTTCCGCCGCAGAAGCCGACGGGAAAGAGTTGTGTAAGATCTGCGAAGGATAAGCATCCTGATTTTACAGACAAACACCAAGGGGGCAGAACCATCTGCCCCCTGTATTACAAATTATTTCTTTTACCGAATTACGACGTTAGAAATTCCGCCGTTTTGAATCAGCACATTGGACTGTTCCTCATTTCAAAAATTCGGTCTGCCGGATTGTCCGGACCATCGCACGGCTCGTGCGAAGATGAAACTACTTCATTGGATTCAAGCCTCGTAAGGACGGGGTTTGGATTGGGCAGGAATCACGAGCCTCTTGCTCGGATCCCCTGCTTATTCAGTCTGCAGCTTCATGAACTTTTGAAGATTCATACTCCGTTTCCTTTCTCCGTAAGGGGAAGGGCGTGGGTGGATATTTTAAGGGACGCACCGCATTTTACGGATGCGACCCGTTTTACTTTTTCGGAATTCTCATCTTTCGTTCTCCTTTCGGGGAAACGATCGGTTTTTTCGAGAGACTGTTTTCGATTTCGGGAAACCGCAACCCTTTGTCACGGCACCCAACTCAAATATTGGGATTTCTCATCCTTTGGTTCTCCTTTCGGGGAATCCGGAGAGGGTGACTCTTTTTGGGATACCGAAGCACCTTGCCGCGGCAACCCGAATCAGATATTCGGACTTCTCATACTCCTGTTCTCCTATTCCGGAAAGCAACTCGCCCGGCACCCTTGCGTTCCTTAACGCCTTACGAGGATTTCCTCTGACCGGGGTTCTCTTCCTTTGTGGCTTTATTATATCATACTTCTCCCCCGTTGTCAAGGGGGTTTTTGCATTTTCTTATATCTTGTACACAAAAGTTATAACAATCTTTTATAATTTCAGTCAATATGCACAATGAAAATCACTCCGAAACGGTGTTTCGCCTCGGAGTGATTTTATTCTGCGTATTCAGTTCAATAGATTGCGAAGCTCCGGAAGAATGGCTTCTGCCATACGGGCATAGCCTTCCCCGGAATAATGAACGCCGTCCCCGCCCTGCAGATGGGCGAACTCTTCGGATCGGGTATAAAGGTCAATGACCGGGCAACCCAATTTTTCCGCGACGGCCTGGACGGAACGGTTTCGTGCCAAAACCCGCCGATGGCGATCTTCATTCGCGACCCGTGTGGTAAGCACCACCGCCACCGGAACGTCGATCCGTTCCCGAATGGCAAGAAGGAACTTTTCGAACAATTCGGGGTAATCGGAATCGTCATTCA
>JAGAPC010000010.1 GCA_017623475.1 Clostridia bacterium
CTTCACCCGAGCAATATCCTTACGGACATCGGCGATCCGGATGGGGTTTTCGAGCTGATTGGTTGCATGCTGAAAACGAAGCGCGAACAGTTCCGCTTTCAGGTCAGCCAACTTCTTCTCGAGATCAGCGGGAGTCATGGCTCTGAGTTCTTTTGCGGTCATTAGTTAGCACCTCCGTCAACGATAGCGTCGAGATCGGCTTTGTTGTAGAACTTGCACTTCACGGGGAGCTTGTGGCTTGCAAGACGCATAGCTTCACGAGCAACCTCTTCGGAAACGCCAGCCATTTCAAACATAACTCTGCCGGGCTTGACGACGGCAACCCAGTATTCGGGAGAACCCTTACCGGAACCCATTCGGGTTTCCGCGGGCTTCTCGGTCACCGGCTTGTCGGGGAAAATCTTAACCCATACCTTACCACCACGTTTGGTGTAACGGGTCATGGCAATACGGGCAGCTTCGATCTGATTACTGGTAATCCAGGCGGGTTCGGTGGTAACAAGACCATATTCACCGCTGGTAATACGGTTGCCGCGATAGGCTTTACCCTTCATACGGCCGCGATGAACGCGTCTGTACTTAACCCTTTTTGGCATTAACATGGCGATTGCCCTCCTTTACCACGGATTTTTTGAGGATTTCACCCTTGTAGATCCAAACCTTGATACCGATCCGACCGTAGGTGGTCTTTGCTTCCGCAAAGCCGTAGTCGATGTCGGCACGCAGGGTCTGCAGGGGAATGGTACCTTCATGATAGTGTTCTGCACGTGCGATTTCCGCACCGCCCAGACGTCCGCTGGCGTTGACCTTAATACCCTTGGCACCGGCTTTCATGGTGCTGTCGATGGCCTTACGCATAGCGCGACGGAAGGAAACGCGTTTTTCCAGGTCAACGGCAATCCGTTCTGCAACCAGGGTAGCGTTCATGTCGGGGCGCTTTTCCTCCACGATGGTGAGAGCGACGGGCTTGCCGATCAACTTCTCAACAGCGAGGCGGAGTTTTTCGATATCCTGACCGCCCTTACCGATGACAACACCGGGGCGAGCGCAGTGGATAAAGATGCGGACGCGCTTGGAGGCGTCACGTTCGATTTCGATCTGAGGAACGCCTGCCTGAGCGATCTGCTTTTTAATGAATTTTCTGATTTTATCGTCTTCTACGACCAGGTCGCCGAAATCTTCGTCGCGGACGAACCAACGGGAATCCCAATCCTTGATGACGCCTACACGGAGACCGTGAGGATTAACTTTTTGTCCCATATTGACCCTCCCTTATTCTTTCTCAGCGAGAACGATGGTAACCTGAGACGTTCTCTTGAGGATAGTATCGGCGGAACCGCGCCCACGGGGCATCATCCGCTTCATGGTGGGGCCGGGGCCCACGTAACATTCCTTGACGTACAACTTGGAAACGTCCATACCGTGGTTGTTTTCCGCGTTGGCAGCTGCAGACTTGAGCAACTTCAGACAAGGAGCGCTGGCAGCCTTCGGCGTATGGGTGAGGATCGCCGCAGCGGTCCCAAGGGGTTTATTCCGGATCAGGTCCAGAACGATCTTGACCTTTCTGGGGGTGATACGGAGACCTCTCAAATAAGCTCTTGCTTCCATATTATTTCAGTAACCTCCGTTATTTCGATGTGTTCGACGCTTTGGAACCGGAGTGACCCTTGAAGGTACGAGTGGGAGCGAATTCGCCCAACTTGTGACCAACCATGTCTTCGGTAACGTAAACGGGAACGTGCTTTCTGCCATCGTGAACCGCAAAGGTGTGGCCAACGAAGTCAGGGAAAATGGTGGAGGCGCGAGACCAGGTCTTCACGACTCTCTTTTCACCTTTTTCATTCATGTCGAGAACTTTCTTCATCAGAGACGCTTCGACGTAAGGTCCTTTTTTAACACTTCTGCCCATCTGTCACACCTCCATTATTTCGCATTTCTGCGTTTTACGATGAACTTGTCGGACTTGTTCTTCTTCTTGCGGGTCTTGTAGCCCAAAGCGGGTTTACCCCAAGGAGTAACAGGACCGGAACGACCGATGGGTGCGCGGCCTTCACCACCACCGTGGGGGTGATCGCAGGGGTTCATGACAGAACCGCGAACGGTAGGACGGATGCCCATGTGACGTTTCTTACCGGCTTTACCGAGGTTAATGTTTTCGTGATCCTGATTGCCGACGGTACCGATGGTAGCCTTGCAGCGCAGGGACACGAGGCGAACTTCACCGGAGGGAAGGCGGACTTGAGCGTAGCCGTTTTCCTTTGCCATCAGCTGTGCGCCGGCACCGGCGGAACGAACCAGCTGCGCGCCCTTTCCGGGATGGAGCTCGATATTGTGAATATAGGTACCCGTGGGGATATTCTCCAGGGGCAGGCAGTTCCCGACCTTGATGTCAGCGGAAGCGCCGGAGTAGATGGTATCGCCGACTTTCAGATTCTGAGGAGCCAAAACGTAAGCCTTGGTGCCGTCTTCATACTGAACGAGAGCAATGTTGGCGGTGCGGTTGGGATCGTATTCGATGGTCAGAACCTTGGCAGCCGCGTCAACGGTGTTTCTCTTAAAGTCGATGATTCTGTACTTTCTGCGGTTGCCGCCGCCGCGATGACGGACGGTGATGCGACCGTAGCTGTTACGACCGGAATATTTCTTCAGCGTGGTAAGAAGAGAGCGTTCCGGCTTTGTGCAGGTGATTTCCTCGTAAGTGGAAACAACCATAGTTCTCCGAGAGGGAGTTGTCGGTTTAAATCTTCTGGTAGGCATTCTTGTCACCCTCCTCTTACATCAAACCGTCGAAGAATTCGATGGTCTTGGAGTCTTTGGTCAGGGTAACGATGGCTTTCTTGAAGGAGGCGGTGGTGCCGCGGGTGTAACCCATTCTCTTCATTTTGCCGTCGCAGTTGATGACGTTGACCGCTTCAACCTTGACCTTGAACAGTTCTTCGACTGCGTTTGCGATTTCGATTTTGTTAGCGTCCTTAGCGACCTTGAACGTGTACTTTTTCTGATTCCGTGCCAGATCCATACTGTTCTCGGTGATGACGGGAGTGAGGATGATATCTTGAGCGAATTTCATCAGTTGTACACCTCCTCAACTTTGTTGACAGCCTCTTTGGTAATAACGAACTTGTCGTGCTTGACAATGTCGTAAACGTTCAGAGTGTTGACGCAAGCGGTCTTCACGCCTTCAATGTTCCGGGCGGATTTGATGACGGTAACGTCGGGGGTGGGCATAACGACCAGAGCCTTTTCCGCTACGTTGAGAGCCTTGAGAACGTTGACCATGTTCTTGGTCTTGATTTCATCAAACGCCAGAGTGTCAAGAACGATCAGATTGCCTTCTGCAACCTTGGCGGAGAGAGCAGACTTCATGGCGACTCTCTTAGCCTTCTTGTTGACAGAGTATCTGTACTTGCGGGGCTTGGGACCGAGAGCGATACCGCCGTGGGTCCACTGGGGAGAACGGGTAGAACCCTGACGGGCACGGCCGGTTCCCTTTTGACGCCAGGGCTTCTTGCCGCCGCCGCTGACTTCGGAACGAGTCAGGGTGGACTGGGTGCCGTGACGCTGATTTGCCAGATAGTTCTTTACCATTTCGTGCATCAGAGGAACGTTGATCTGAGCAGCGAAAATGCTATCGGAAAGTTCCATTTCGCCGGCTTCTTTGCCGAGCATATCGTAAACCTTAACTTTCATTTCACTTTCCTCCTATCTTATTTCTTGACGGCGGTCTTAACGACGACCAAACCACCGTTGGGGCCGGGAATGGCACCCTTAATGGCGATGAGATTGTTTTCCGCATCTACCTTCACAACGCTCAGGTTCTGAATGGTGACCTGCTCGCTGCCCATGTGTCCGGGCATACCCTTACCCTTCATAACCTTGGAGGGGGTGGAGTTTGCGCCCATAGAACCTTGGTGTCTGTGGTAACCGGAGGTACCGTGGGTCATGGGTTGTCTGTGGAAACCGAGGCGCTTGATGGTGCCCTGGTAACCTTTACCCTTGGAGATGCCGGTAACGTCAACCACGTCGCCGGAAGCAAAGACGTCAGCCTTGATTACGTCGCCGACGTTCATGGATTCGCTGTTGTCCAGCTTGAATTCCTTCAGAACCCGCTTGTAAGCGACTTCTGCTTTGTCGTAATGACCTTTGAGGGGCTTGACCACCAGCTTTTCGCGGATGTCTTCAAAGCCCAGCTGTACGGCGTTGTAGCCGTCGTTGTCAACCGTCTTCTTCTGAATGACGGTGCAGGGGCCGGCTTCCACAACCGTTACGGGAACGACGTTTCCGTTTTCGGTGAACAGTTGGGTCATGCCGATCTTTCTGCCGATAATTCCTTTTTCCATTTTAAATTCTCCTTTCGGTTATTGGTTGATCCCGGAAAGGGAGATCAACGTGACCGCTACCATATTATAATGGTACGGAATGACTTCTTTCTACTGAGGCAAGTCATCGTTTCCTCGTGCATGGCTGAAGTGAAATTAAAGTTTTACTTCGATTTCGACGCCTGCGGGAAGGTCAACGCCCATGAGAGCTTCAACGACCTTCTGAGAGGGCTTGAGAATGTCGATAACACGCTTATGAGTGCGGGTTTCGAACTGTTCGCGGGAGTCCTTATATTTATGGACGGCGCGAAGGATTGTGATGATCTCCTTTTCGGTGGGCAGGGGAATGGGTCCGGAAACCTTTGCTCCCATGCGGGTCGCGGTAGCGACGATCTTCTCACAAGCCTGATCGACCAGGTGATGGTCGTAGGACTTCAGTCGGATTCTCATTTTTTCAGTTGCCATAGCTTTTCGCCTCCTTAAGTATTTGGGAAGAGTTTGATCGGACAAGTTATCCGATCAGACTTGGGCGATGAAAAACCGAACACTGCACCGTGCGTTTCATGGTTCGGGCATAAAAATCGGATCAGGGCAAGCTGATCCTATCGACCGAACGGACTATGCGGCGCACAATCCTTCAGAAACGTGTGCTGAGAGGTAAAGACTTTGCCTTACATCAACGAAGTTCGGTTTCATCCAATTTGAAATCGGATACGGCTCCTCCGGAACTACCTGCCGCCCAAATGCGGATTTCAGCAACCTCCGGGATCATAGCCTACTTTGCCATGCTCTGCTATTATACCACACACGGAGCCGTGTGTCAAGCAGAATTTCAAAAAAAATATTGAACTTTTTGTAAACTCTCCTTTTTTTATCCCCTGCCTGAAAAAATTCCGCATTTTCCCTGCTTTTCCTGTTGACATTTCCGCGTTTTTCGTGTAAAATAGAAGCAGAAACAAAATTTAACGAAACGAGGTACTTGAATTATGGAAGAAAGAGACGATATTCTCGCCCTGACCGACGAAGAAGGCAACGAGGTCAATTTTGAAATCATCGACGCCGTGGAACGGGACGGAAAGACCTACGTCCTTCTGACTCCCGCCGAAGCAGGTGACGAAGACGAGGTTGAAGTCATCATGCTCCGGGTGGAAGACGACGGAGACGAAGACGTTCTGGTCACCGTGGACGACGAAGACGAGTTCAACGCCGTTGCCGCGCTGTTCGATCAAAAGGCGGAAGAGTACGAGCTGGAAGCGGAAGACGGCTGCGGACACGAGGGCTGCAACTGCGGCTGCGATCACTGCCACGAATAATTTCCCAAAACTTCCTGTTTTATATTCCGCCCGTGGGCGTATATTATAATAGGAAGGCAAGCTTGAAATTTTCTCTTGCTTTTTTCCTGCGGGATACGATTTTTATGATTTTCAGTTAAAACCTACACCATTACTAAGGGAATCCCTCTTCCCATGCGGGGATGCAGGCCTCCCGCCGCAGACTGCCTTCGCGCCTCTGCCCAGCGGACGTTGGAAGCACAAAACATGGGAGTGGATTTTACCCGCCCTGCTGTCAAGCAGGTTTACGGAATCATAACGCCGGGTTCGGCGAACGAAATAACGGTCTTGTGGGATTCGTGCTGTGCTTTTGCACAGCACAATTTTTTATGAAAAAACGGCGGAGGAATCTGCCTCCGCCGCGTATGAATTTAACCGAATTTTACCGAATCGCGAAACTCATCGGACATCGGAGCTGCCTCTGTCTTCTCGTGGGACAGGAACCATTGATACACCTCGGGGTTTGAAAAGGTGTCCGTCCAGGCGTCGTGGGCGTTTTCGGGATAAACCGTCAGCTTTGCGTTTCCGCCCCGAAGGTTGATGGTCTCCACGAAGATTTCGGACTCCCGACAAAGAACCAAAGGGTCTTTCCCTCCGTGGAACGCCCAAACGGCGACGTTTGCCAGCCGTCCCGATTCCCAATACATTCCGCCGCCGCAGATGGGAGCGATAGCGGCAAAATATTCCGGCATACTCATCGCCAACTGCCACGTGGCGTAACCGCCCATGCTGGCGCCCATCATATAAATCCGCTTGCGGTCTGTGTAAGATTGCGATGCAATCAGCCGAACCAGATCCTCCAGATGCTCAAACAAATCAAACCAATTATCCGTGTGGCAAAGGGGAACCACCGTCACGAAGGGGTACTCGGGGAAATTCGGCGCGCCCAGGGTGACGGAGCGCACGTTCACACAGGGGGTAATGTCGTTTCCGCGGCTGCCGGCGCCGTTGAGAACGAACAACACGGGATGAGGCTTGTCGGGCGCAAAGCCGTCGGGGTAATGGATGACGTAGCGCAATTTTCCTAATTTAAATTCTTTCCACTCCATAATTACCTCACGTAGTCGGTCGGCAGATCGCCGCTTTTCCGCCGTTCTTCCGGGGAAATCGGTTCGTGGGGACCTTTTAATGTCACGGTGCAATTGGGAGCCGCCCAGTAGATCCCGTTGGAAATCAATTTTTGAATATAAGAATTTTTGAAGGTGGGGTAGGTTTCGTGCCCCGGCTGGAGATACAAAATTCTGCCCAAGCCCCGGGTAAAGGTACAGACCGAACGGAAAACCTCCCCGCCGGAAAACCAACCGATCATCAAAAGCTCGTCGGGGGTAGGGATATCGAACCGTTCTCCATAGGTCTCTTCCCCGTCCAATTCAAAATATTCGGGGATTCCCTTCATCACCGGATGGTTGGGGGCAAGATTCCAAAGCCGTTCGTGATCGTCCGATTCTCTCCAACGCAGGTTACAGGGCGTTCCCATCAACGCCTTGAAGATCTTGGAATGATGACCGGAGTGAAGAACGATCAGCCCCATCCCCTGCAACACCCGATTTTTAATTTTTTCCACCCATTCGTCGGGAACGTCCTTGTGCTTCACGTGTCCCCACCAGATCAGAACGTCGGTATTTTCCAACAATTCATCGGAAAGTCCGATGTTTTCATCAAACAAAGTGGCGGTGGTGATCTGCAGATCTTCGTTGGTTTTCAGAAAATCCCGGATGCAACCGTGAATCCCCTCGGGATAAATGGCTTTTACGTGGTCTTTGGTCTGTTCGTGATGAAATTCATTCCAAATTAAAACGCGAATCATAGATAGTACCTTCCTTCAATTTTCTGAAAACCATTGAATTATTTTTTCTGCAAGGGCAGGGTTGACGCCCTTGACGGCGCACAACTCGTCCTTGGTGGCTTTTCGGATCTTATCAATGGATTTAAAATGCAGAAACAACGCCTTTGCCTTGGCTTTCCCCACGCCGGGAATTTGCTCCAGCTGGGATTGCTGCATGGCTTTCTGTCGGAGATTTTTGTGGTAGGAAATGGCGACCCGGTGCACCTCCTCCTGCAACCGTCCGCAAAAGGAAAAGACCTCCGGATTCGTTGCCAAAAGCTTCTCCGTTCCGTCGGAGAACACCAGAGATTTCGTCCGATGGCGGCTGTCCTTTTTCAGCCCCAGGATCGGAAGAGAGATTCCCTCCTCCTTCAGAACCTCCTCCACCGCGTGGATCTGCGCTAATCCGCCGTCGCAAAGGATCACGTCGGGCAGGGGCGCAAACCCCTCGTCTCCCTCTTTGTATCGGATGATGCGCCGCTGCACCGCTTCCTTCATATAATCCGTATCGCCCCGCCCCAGGGTTTGGCGGATGCGGTATTTTTTATATTTTTTCCGATCGCAGATTCCGTCCCGCACCGTAATGCTTCCGCACACCACGTCGGCGCCGGCGGTCTGGCTGATGTCGTAAACCTCCATCAAGCCCACCTTCCGCAATCCGGAAAAGGCGGAAAAGGCGTCCAACTGCCGTTGCAATCGGGCGGTTTTGCCCTCGTACTGCAACATTCTCTCCCCTGCGTTGCGGTCCGCCAGGGCGCGCAGGCGTACATCCTGCTCGTACACCGGAACGGTGATCTTCCCCTTCAGCCATTGATTCAAAAGGGGCGTCCATTCGTACTCTTGGGGCAGATAGATCTTCCCGGGAGGCAGGGTATCCTCCGTATAAAAGCGCTCTAAATATTGGCGCAACAAATCGGGGGTGAAGGGCTCTTCGAATACGTCGCACCGTTCCCCCACCACGTAGCCGTTGCGCAGACGCAACAAAAAGATACAGCACCGATCTTCCCCGGTGCGAAATCCGACATAATCGGCGTGGCGGTTTTGGGAAATGACCGGGCGCTGTTTTTTGGAAATCATGCCCAAGGCTTTCCGACGATCCCGAAGCAACGCCGCTTCTTCAAAATCCAGGCGGGCGGCGGCTTTTTCCATGTCGGCGGTCAGTTCCGCTTCAATGGCGTCGGTCTTTCCTTCCAAAACGGCGCAGATGGAATCGTACGCCTTCTTCATCTCTTCTCCGTTCCCTTTTCCGGCACAGAACCCGTTGCACCGCCCCATATCGTATTCCAGACAGGGCTTGGTGCGGGGCTTGTAATTGCAGGAGGGCAGCTTGTAGGCGGAATTGAGAAGCCCCACGATCAGAGACACGTTTTGCAGATAGGCAAAGGGACCGAAGCATCTTGCCCCCGCAGGGCGGGAATATTCGGTCTTTACCCGGGGGCAGCCGTCCACCAAGGAGACGCAGATAAAGGGATATCCGTGTCCGTCCTTCAGCTTGATGTTGTAGAAGGGGTTGTGCAGCTTGATCAAACTGCATTCGGTAATCAGCGCGTCCAGCTCGTTTTCGCACAAAATCACCGAAAACCGATCCACGTGCTCGATCATTCGTTCCACCTTCGGCTCGTGGGGAATATTGCGGAAATAGGACGAAACCCGATTGCGGAGCTTGACCGCTTTTCCTACGTATATGACATCCCCCGAGGTGTCATACATCGTGTACACCCCGGGAGATTCCGGTAATTCATTTGCTTTTTTCAGTAATTCGGTACGGGTCATTATTCCATGACAAAGTTGCTCTGAATCAGAGCTACGAGTCCGTCGATGGCTTCCATTTCATCGGGACCGTTGGCGATCAGCTGGATCTCCGTATCCTTGGTGATGCCCAAAGACAGAATGCCCAACAGGGATTTGGCATTCACGCGGCGATCGTCCTTTTCCACGGAAATGGAGGATTTGTACTCGTTTGCCTTTTGGGTAAAGTAGGTAGCGGGACGGGCGTGCAGCCCAACGGGATTCGTCACTTTTACAGCTTTGCTTAACATTTTCGTTTCTCCTATATTCGATAATAAATTTTGTTAGGTCTTACGAAAGTACTTTGTTTCATTCTATATCGACAAGTATATTATACAACGAAAATCAAAAATTGTCAACTGAAAAATAATACAAAAAAAGGGGCTTCATTTCTTGCTTTTCTGTAATGTTGCACGATTTTGTCGCTATTTCGACCGTTTTCCCTTCCTGTTTTCCCCTCGGAATGTAAATTCTGAACCGGATATTTGAATTTCGGCGAGGAAAAATGATAGAGAAAGATCGCTCAAAAAAAACGACGGTCTTATCTTTTTGGAAAGGAGAAGATACCAATGCAGCACAAAGGCGGCATATCCTATTATATGCAAAAAATTCGATTTTTTGCGGCGATGGCGGTGGCGACGGTGTTTGCCCTGTCCCAGCTATCGGCGATCGGAACAGTCTCCGCCCTTGCAACCGCGGCTCCTTCGGGGCTTCCCCAAACCTCCGCAAGCCTTTCCCTTCCAACGGCAAAAGCGGATCTGACAAAGGTCACCGAGGTGATCCCCGGGGGCGACGCCATCGCCCTTCGGCTGACCTCCGACGGCGTGATCGTCCTGGGATTTACCGATGAAGACCGAGACAACCCGGCGCGGGCGGCAGGATTGAAGCGCGGAGATCGGATCACCCAAATCGGCGACGTAAAAATTGATTGCAACGGAGCGTTGTCCGACGCGCTGAATCAATTCGGAGGAAACGCTCTGTCACTGAAGTACGTTCGGGAAAACAAGGAACACGAAACCACGGTCAACCCCCGAAAAAATGATGACGGAACCTGGCAAATCGGGATTTTGATCAAGGATTCCACCGCAGGCATCGGGACGTTGACCTACGTGATCCCCGACTCCGGCGAATACGGATGCCTGGGGCACGGAATCTCCGATCCGGATACCGATACCTTATTTTGTGTGGGAAAAGGGGATTTATACCCGGCGCAAATCACGAACTTGCGCAAAGGACAATGCGGAACGCCCGGAGAGCTTCAGGGGACGTTCGGTTATCCGGCGTGGGGCGTTTGTCTGAAGAATTGCGAGACCGGGCTGTTCGGGCAGTTGGACGCAACGAAATTTCAGGAGCGTGAAACCCTTCCCATCGCCTCGAAAAGCGAGGTGCGGGAGGGAAGCGCCGTGATCCGATGCACCGTCAACGACGACGACGTGGAAGAATACGACATTGAGATCGTCCGCATCTACCGTGCCTTCGGCGGTCCGACGAAAAATATGCTCATCCGCGTCACCGACCCGGAATTGCTGGAGCAGACGGGAGGAATCGTCCAGGGAATGTCGGGCAGCCCCATCATCCAGAACGGAAAGCTGATCGGCGCGGTCACCCACGTTCTGATCAACGATCCCACCTCCGGCTACGGAATTTTTATCGAAAATATGCTGAATTCGGCGGCTTGACCGCAAAAAAGAGAAGCGTCTCCGAAAGGGAAATGCTTCTCTTGTTTTATTTGGAATTGATGTGAAGATTTGCGTATTGTCGGTAAAATTCCGTGGGGGTTATTTTTTCGTGGTATTTGAAAAATTTAAGGAAATATTTGTACTCCCCAAAGCCGGTTCTTGCGGCGATCTCCTTCAGGGGGAGATGGTCGCGCAGCATCAGGCCTTTGATACACTCCATCCGCTTCTCGTTGATATACTGCTTAAGGGACGTGGAAAAATTCGTTTTGAACAGGCGGTTCAGATAATCGGGGTTATATCCGAATTGAACTGCAATCTGCCCCTCCGTAATGGGCAGGTGGCTGTTTGCCTTGATCCAGGCGGCAATTTGCTCCGCCACGTGGCTCACGTCGGTTTTTTTACTGTTGGAGGAAAGCTCGATCAAAATCAATCGGGTCAGATAATCCATGCCCTCCGTGGATTTTTGGGTTACGCGGGCGTCCAAAAGCTGACGGAAATACAGGGAGATCACGTAGGGATTTTCAATTTTCCGATGCTTGATGGTGGAAGACAGATTGGCGTTTCCGTACCAATGAAGCCAAAAGAATTCCGTATCCTTGCTGACCTTCGTTCCGTAATGACGGAGATTGGGCTGCAACACCAACACCTCGTCCGGCCGTACGTGATACTCTTCGTTCCCCTCGCAGAGAAAGACCTCGCCCTTGGTCACGAAGATGATTTCATAAGAATCAATTACCCGATCCGGATGGATCCATTCTCCCTGGGAGACGAACTTTCCGATCCCGCAGTTTTTCACGTCCTCAAACATTGTCGGATTTTAACTCCTTTTATAGTATTTTAGGGGTTGCGAAAGAAGGAGGAATCTGCTATACTGTAATTATAGCACATTCACAAATTATTGTCAACCACAAAATTAAAAGAATTTCAAAGGAGGCTCTTATGAAAAATTTAGAGTTCCAAAACGTAAAGCTGAAGGACGGATTTTGGGGATTTTACGACCGTCTCAATCGGGAAACCGTCGTAAAAAGCGTTTACGATCGGTTCCTGGAAACCGGGCGCTTTGACGCCCTTCGCTGCGATTGGAAGGAAGGAAGCCCCAACAAGCCCCACATTTTCTGGGATTCCGACGTCGTAAAATGGATGGAAGGGGTTGCCTATCTGACGGAACAAAAGTCCGAACCCCAATGGGAGGCGCTGGTTGATGAAATGATTCAGAATATCGCCGACAATCAGCGTGCCGACGGCTATTTTAACTCCTACTACCTGTCGATCGATCCCTCCAAGCGCTTTACCAACCGAGGTCACCACGAGCTTTACTGTCTGGGGCACGCCATTGAAGCGGCGCTGGCGTATCAACGGGCGACGGGGAAGGATCTTTTGTTGAACTGCGTCTTGAAATACGTGGATCTGGTTTACAAAATTTTCGTGGAGGAGCAAAGCGCCCCCTTCGTCACCCCCGGACACGAGGAAATCGAATTGGCGCTGTTGAAGCTTTACGAGGTTACGAAGAACCAAAAGCATCTTGACCTTGCAAGATTTTTCATCAATCAGCGGGGCTGCAACGAAAAGGACCTTGCCTTCGGATATACCGAGCACACCCAAAACCATCTCCCCCTGCGGGAATTGGCTGAGGCGGGAGGACACGCGGTGCGCGCCTGCTACCTTTACACCGCCATGGCGATGCTGGCAAAAACCGACGACGACGAAGGCTTGAAGGCCGCCTGCCATCGGTTGTTCCACGATATTACCAATTACAAGCTGAGCGTCACCGGCGGAGTCGGTGCCGACCATCGGGGAGAAGAATTCTCTTACAAATACGATCTTCCCAACAGCGATACCTACAACGAGACCTGCGCCGCCATCTCCCTTGCCATGTTTGCGGGCGAGATGCAGGAAATGGAAGCAGATTCCAAATACGGCGACGTCATTGAACGGGTCTATTACAACGGATTTATTTCCGGACTGTCCCTGGACGGAGAAAAATTCTTCTACACCAACCCCCTGGAGATCGACCGCAAAAAGTACGCCAGAAGCACCTATCAGCCCATCTGTGAACGGGTCAAGGTCTTTTCCTGCTCCTGCTGTCCTCCCAACGTCGTAAGAATGTTGGCTTCCATCCCCCGCTACGCCTACACCGTAGATGGAGATACCGTTTACTGCAACCAATTCATGAATAGTGAAACGACTCTTTCCATCGGCGGAAAGGATGCGGTTCTGACCCAAACCACCAATTACCCCAACGACGGAAAGATCACCTTCCGCTATCAAGGAGAACCCATGACTCTCTTCGTCCGGATTCCCGATTGGTGCGTGGAATATCAGGGCGCTACGGAAAAGGGCTTTGCCAAATTCAATCTTTCCGACGGAGACAGCGTAACCGTGGATCTGCCCATGGAGGTTCACTTCATCGAATCCAATCCCTACAATCAGGACAACTCCGGCAGATACGCCGTGCAGCGGGGACCCATCGTTTACTGCATGGAAGAGATCGACAACGGAGAAAACCTGCGGGACGTTACCCTTTTGGAGCAAGGAAATCTGCGGATCGCCACCGAAGAAGGCATCCCCGCGCCGGTGCTTTACCTTGACGCGGAGCGCAGACCTGCAACGGATCGCCTTTACAGCCTCAAAAACGAAACGCGCGTCCCCTTCACCGCACGTCTCATCCCCTACTTTGCCTTCGCAAACCGGGAAGCCAGCGATATGCTGGTGTGGACGATGGTAAAATAATCCCACAACCAAAAAACAGAGACCGGAATCATTTCGATTCCGGTCTTTTTACGTATTCCGACGGAAGTACGCCGGTGTATTTTTTAAAGACGTTGGTAAAGTAGGAGAAATTTTCAAATCCGCACGCCAGCGCCACCTGCTTGATACTGTACCGTCCGCTGTTCAGCAATTCCTTGGCGTGCTCGCACCGCAGGGTGTTGACGTATTCCACCACCGTCATGCCGGTACATTCCCGAAATCGGCGGAGGAAATAGAATTTGCTGAAGCCGGCGTTTGCGGCAATCTCGGAGACGGTCAGCTTTTCCCCGATGTGGGCTTTGATGTACTCCATCGCCTTGCGGACGAATTCAAAGGAGGATCGGGATTCTGCCAGATCTTCACAGGGCTGTCCGAACCGACGGAACAGATCCACCATCAGATCCAGCACCGCGCAACGGGTTCCGGCGATGGCAAAGGGTTGGGCGTTTTCGTATTCCGCAATAACCCGGTCGTAACGCTTCCGCAGAGCTTCGTCCCGAATCAGGGTGGGGAAGGTAATAAAATCCAAATTCAGACGGTTTGCGGTGCAAAAATCCGTATCGACGATCAGACAGTACATCTCCAGCTTCGAGCCGGACAGGACCTGATGCAGCGTATAGGGGTTTACCGCCACGATATCCCCGGCAGAAACGTCGAGGATCTCGTCGCCGTTCCGAATCCGCCCCTCTCCGTCGGAAACGAGCAGCAGCTCCGGATTTCGGTGGAGATTACAGGGGCAGCCGTGCAGATGATGATCCTTGTGGAAAATAAAGGGTAACTCCCGATCGGCGTACACGTGGGGCTCGTAAACGGCTTGGGACGTTTCGAGCAATATATTGTTATTCATAGGCAATATCTCCTATTGAAATTCGCAGGGGCGTGTGATACTATAATTATAGCACATATTGATTGATAAGTCAAGATTCGAAAGGCGAAAAAATATGTTACATTTGATCCCCTCGGTAAGAACCCTTTCCGAAACCGGCGGGCATTTGCCGAAAAACGCAATATATTATAATTCGGAAGCCCTTGACGAACGGCTGGTCAAGGTGCTCTCCAAGCTTCCCTTTAACAAAGGGGGAACGCCCGTCTCTGTCACCCTAAAGGGAGACGTGGGGGAAGGATATACGTTGGACGTTTCCACGGACGAGATCCGCATTTGCGCCGACGGTCCAGCAGGGGCATTTTACGCCCTTCAAACCCTGCGTCAGATCTTTGCCAACGGCACACCGATTCCCTGCCTGCACATTGAGGACGAGCCGGATTTTGCCTATCGGGGCTTTTATCACGACGTAACCCGTGGCAAGGTTCCCACCGTAGCCACCCTGAAACGGCTGATCGACCAAATGGCGTACTACAAGCTCAACTCGTTGCAGTTGTACGTAGAGCATACCTTTGAATTTAAAGAAACGGAGGACGTCAAAGACTCCTTCGGCTATCTGACCGGGGTGGAATTGGAAGAGTTGGACGCCTACTGTAAGGAAAATTTCATTGATTTCATCCCCTCCCTTGCCACCTTCGGGCATATGTATGAAATCCTGCAGCAGCCTCAATATCAGCACTTGCGCGTGCTGGAGGATTTTACCCCCTCGTCGAATTTTTTGGGGGAACGGATGCGGCATCACACCATCGACCCGACGAAACAGGGCAGCATCGAATTGGTTCAAAGCCTCATCGATCAATTCGCGCCCCACTTTACCTCGGAATATTTTAACCTGTGCGGCGACGAAACCTTTGACCTGAAACACCACCCCAAGGCGGAGGGAGATCACGGTCAGATGTACGTGGAATTCGTCGATCGGATCATCCGCTATCTGAAAGATAAAAACAAAAAGGTCATGATGTGGGCGGATATTTTGCTCAAGCACCCCGAAACCATCGAGCAGCTGCCGGAAGATACGGTTTTCTTGAATTGGGACTATTCCCCCAACGCAACTCAAGACGCCACCGCAAAGATCGCGGCACTGGGACGCCCCCAGATCGTCTGCCCCGGCACTTGGTCGTGGGATTCCTTGAGTGAATTGACCGACGTGGAAGAAAAGAATATTTCCAAAATGATCGACTACGGCAAAAAGCACGGGGCCCTCGGCGTTCTGAATACCAACTGGGGGGATTACGGAAATCCCTGCAGTATCGAATTGGCAGAATACGGCATGGTCTTCGGCGCGGCAAAATCCTGGTCGGCAGACACGGAGGCAAACGACGCCTTCCATCGGGCGGCAGACCGCCTGTTGTACCGAAAGGACGGTGCGTTCGACCTTCTTTCCGCCCTGAACGATTGTTACGATCATCTGAAATGGAAGCATTTCGTTACGGACCATTATAAAATTTCGGACGGCGTTGCGGCAGACCGAAAAGCCACCGAAGAAGATTGCCGCTACGTCATCGGCGTCTGCAAAAAATTGCTCGCCGACCTGAAAACTCCCTGGGGTAACGACGAATACCGCCAAGAGCTGATCCTTGCCGCCACCGGCTTTTGGGTCATGGCAGAGATAACGGCAAGCAGGGCGGGGTATCCCATCACGCCCACCGCCGACGCCGCCCGATGGCTTCGGGACTATTCCGACGCCTGGCGGAGCAAAAACAAAGAGAGCGAATTGAGAACCATCATCAAGCTTTTTTCCGCACCGACGGAAGAGAAACTGTAACGGAGGGCACCGAATATGTTGCATCTCATTCCTGCCGTAAAGGAATTACGGGAAACGGGGGAAACGCTGCAAAAAAACACTCTGCGACGTCCCGACAATCTCCCCGACCCCCGCCTGTCCGCCCCCTTGTCCAAATTGCCCTGCTCCGAAGACGGAATCCCCCTTACCGTTACGCTGAACGGATCGGAGGGCGAGGGCTATGTATTGGATATTACGCAAACCGCCGTCTCCCTTACCGCGGAAAGTGCGGCGGGTGCCTTTTACGGACTTCAAACCCTGCGGCAGATTTTTGATAACGAAACGAAAATCCCCTGCCTGCATATCGAAGACCGTCCGGATTTTGCCTATCGGGGCTTTTACCACGACGTGACCCGGGGGAAGATCCCCACCGTAAAAACCGTAAAAAATCTCGTTGACAAATTGGCTTATTTCAAAATAAATTCCCTGCAGTTGTACGTGGAGCACGCGTTCGAGTTCAAAGAAACCGAGGACATTCGGGAACGCACCGGCTATCTGACGCGGGCAGAGCTGGAAGAGATCGACGCGTACTGTCGGGAAAGCTTTATTGATTTTATCCCCTCCCTCAATACCTTCGGGCATATGTATGAAATTCTGCAGCAGCCCAAATTCCGCCATCTGCGGATCGCGGAGGATTTTCAGCCCACCCCCTATTTTTGGTGGGATCGGATGCGCCACCACACCATCGATCCGACCAAGGAAGGAAGCATCGAGCTGATCCAAAGCCTGACCGACCAATACGCCCCCTGCTTTTCTTCTCCCTACTTCAACATCTGCTGCGACGAAACGGGAAGTTTGAAGAAGACCGAGCCGACGGGAACACTGTACGTGGATTTTGTAAAAAAAATCATCCGCCATCTGAAGAGCAAAAACAAAAAGGTCATGATGTGGGCGGATATTCTGTTGGAGCACCCCGAAACCATCGAGCTTCTGCCCGAAGATACGATCTTCCTGAATTGGGATTACATTCCGCATCCCCGGGAAGAAAAGGTCTCCAAGTTTGCGGAATTAAATCGGACGCAGATCCTTTGCCCCGGCACAAATTCCTGGCACCGCTTCTGTGAATTGGTCGCCGACGCGGAGCAAAACATCTCCAACATGACCGGGTTTGCAAAAAAATACAACGCTCTGGGAATTCTGAATACCAACTGGGGCGACTGGGGCAACGTGGGAAGCATCGAAATGTCGGAATACAGCATCGCCTTCGGTGCCGCCTGTTCCTGGGCATCGGACACCGAGGCAAACGACGCCTTCCACAAAGCCGCCGATCGGCTGGTATTCCAAAAGGACGGCGCCTTCGACCTGCTCTCCGCGTTGAGCGAGATCCACAACCGCATCCAATGGTTTCCGTTGGCAAAAATCTATTACGACCGCTGCTTTGACGTCTGCCGTCCCGAAAAAGTTCCGGGAGAAAAAGCGACGGAAGCAGACTGCAAAGAGGCAATCGCCCTTTGCAAGGAATTGCTCCGGAAACTGACCGAGCCCTGGGGGAACGAGGAAGCCTATCAGGAAATGATTCTTGCCGTTAAGGGTGTTTGGGCGATGGCGCAACTTTACGCAAAAGCCGAGGGCTACCAAATTGCGCCGGAATTGGACCTTGACCTGTGGCTGGAAGAATATGCCGCCGCATGGAGAAGAAAAAACAAAGAGAGCGAACTGAATAATATCTTGGATATGTTCAACAAATTGAACCGTCTTTCTTAAAAAACCATAAATGAAGAAAAATACAAATCAAAGGAGAAAACAAAATGAAAAAATTTACAGCCGTCATTATCGGCGCCGGCAACCGGGGAACCGCTTATGCGAAACACATGAAGGAACTTTCGGAAAAATTTGACGTGGTGGGCGTTGCCGACCCCATCGAAGCACGGAGAAATAAAATCAAAGATTGGTTTTCCATTCCCGAAGAAAATTGCTATCTCGGCTATCAAGAAATTCTTGCACAACCCAAAATGGCAGACATCGCCGTCATCGCAACCCAAGACAATATGCACACCGAACCGGCATTGATGGCAATCGAAAAGGGATATCATCTGTTGCTGGAAAAACCCGTTGCCCCCACCCCCGAAGAATGTATTCAAATCTGCCATGCGGCAAAAGAAAAGGGCGTAGAAGTTTTGGTGTGCCACGTATTGCGCTTCACCCCCTTCTATAAGACAATCAAGAAACTTCTGATGGACGGAACCATCGGAGACGTCATGTCGGTTCTGGCGGTAGAAGGCGTCGGAAACGTTCATCAGAGCCACAGTTACGTCCGGGGCGACTGGAAAACACAAAAAACCGCTGCCCCCATGCTTTTGGCAAAATGCTGCCACGACCTGGATATTATCCAATGGCTCGTGGACAAGGACTGCAAAAAGGTTTCTTCCTTCGGGGAATTGACCTACTTCAAGCCGGAAAACGCGCCCGAAGGTGCGCCCCAGCGTTGCTTTAACACCCAATGCCCCGCCCGTGCCACTTGCCCCTACGACGTGGAAAAAGTCTATCTCGGCGAAAACGCCGTCAAATGGATGACCAGCGCCGTAGCCCGCGGGTTTATCAAAGAAGGAACCGCCGTGACCGAAGAAGCGGTTATCGAAGGTCTGAAAAACACCGAATTCGGCGATTGCGCTTTCCAAACGGGCAACGACGTAGTTGACCATCAAATTGTCAATATGGAATTTGACGGAACCGTTACGGCATCTTTGACGATGAACGCATTCAACAAAGGCGGCCGCTACATTCGTATTTTCGGTACCAAGGGCGAACTTTTTGCATACCACAGCGATACCAAGATTACCGTTTACACCTTTGAAGATCGCCAATACACCGAGGTCGAGGTCATGAAAACCGAAGAATCCATCGCAGGAGGACACGGCGGCGGCGACAAGGGCATCGTTGTGGAATTGTACGAGTACCTTTTGGGAGACTACAAGGGGTTCTGTGCCGCAGATATCGAAACTTCCATCCGCAACCACATTCTGGGCTTCGCCGCAGAAAAGGCACGGGAAGAAGACACCGTAGAAAACATCCACAAATACTCGGAAGCCTTTGGTTACGATTATTAAACCATTAAAAATAAAAACCGTCCCTCGGTTACCCGGGGGACGGTGATTTTTTTGAACACTACAGAATGTTAATTACTTTTTTCCCTTTTCGTTCGGCTTTTAAATTTAGTCGATAAGAATTCCCTACAGAGAAAGGCACGTGCATAACCAAAGTATCTGCACGAGATAAAATCCATTCATTTCTTTTGCAGATTGCAAATCTTTGCGGAACACATTCCAACCCTTCCGGATAAATTGTCTTCAAAGAGAAACTTTCCAGGAATTGATTCTTTGGCAAGTATGCAAGGACAATATAACATCGAATATGAATATATTCTTTGGAGAGGCGAGAAAGAACTCTTTGTGCGATTCAGTCGAAGTTCCCCTCATTTCCGACATAAAAAAGACAGGCACCATCGTGTTCAATTAAATCAACCAAAACACGTCGAACTTCCGATTCAACCTCCGGAGAAGCATCCCGATGCCCCCACAATGCGACGGTCATTCTGATTCCTCACTCATCATCATTTCTTTTATTATATCACAAAATTAGCAAACAGTCAACACTAATAAGTTTAATTATAGTTATAAATATCTTCATAATTAAAGTTATTACTGTTATAATAATCCCGAGGTGATGATCATGACTGTCGATTACCGTTTCATCGGTTCTCGAATCAAGGAAGCACGAAAAGAAAGAAATATAACCCAAGAGAGACTTGCGGAATTACTTGACGTGTCAATCGGATACGTCAGCCAAGTCGAACGAGGCGTCACAAAAATCAGTTTAGATCTTTTGGGTGCAATTTCCGGAATTTTGGAAAAAGACCTGTCTTATTTCGTCTGTGAAGCCGGAACGGGTTCTCCCAACTATATGATTTCCGACTTAACCAAAGAGTTGAACCTTCTTTCCGAAGAAAATCGAAGAATTATTACGTCTACCGTCAAAGCCATGTTGGAAGAACAAAATTAAAAAATTCCCCACTCCGTCGAGTGGGGAATTTTGATATCCGCTTGTCAACTATTTCGCTTGGCGTCTTCCAGCATCCAGCGCTTGACGCCGGCGGGGGTCAGGGCAATTTCAAGATCGGTGAAATCCAGGATCCGATCCCCTTCGCGGGAAATCCGTTTGCCGTGGAGATTGGTAATTTCCGCAAAATCCTGCTCGGTCAGATCGCTCAAAATCTCCTGCAGATTTTTGGTATCAAAGCCGTCCTTTTCCATTTCCCGTTTCAATTCGGGCAGGGTGGCAATCCCTTCTGCCAGCAGATCCACGACCTTTTCTTCCGGTGTCATAGCAAATCCTCTTTCGTTTTTTTTCTTTATTGTACCACAATCCCGAGGGATTGTCAAGCAAGCGCTTGGGGGTTCGGAAGGGGTTTTCGGGGGCAGAATCCGAACAATTCCCGAATTTTTTCGTCTTTTCGACCTCGGGGGTTGACAAAGCTATAAAAATTGAGATATAATGAAATATTATAAGACGCATCAACGCTCCGAAAGGACTTTTGACTATGAGCAAAACC
Source organism: Clostridia bacterium (assembly GCA_017623475.1). Taxonomy (GTDB): domain Bacteria; phylum Bacillota; class Clostridia; order Oscillospirales; family UBA644; genus RGIG995. The sequence continues at coordinate 20,906 of JAGAPC010000010.1, forward strand.
TACATTCCCGAAAACTACCGTGCCGAGCTGGATCTGTACGATACCCAAACCGCCATCGGAAGCATCAAGGAAATCTTTATCAGTCACCTGAGCCGGGCATTACATCTCCGTCGGGTGACCGCCCCCCTGTTCGTCGATCCGAAAATGGGATTAAACGACGATTTGAACGGGGTGGAGCGCCCCGTTTCCTTCGACATTCCTTCCGCCGGAAAGGACGGCCAGGTGGTTCACTCTTTGGCGAAATGGAAGCGCATGGCGCTGCACCAATACGGATTTCGAGTGGGCAAAGGGTTATACACTGACATGAACGCCATCCGCCGGGATGAAGAATTGGACAATCTCCACTCGATCTACGTGGACCAATGGGATTGGGAAAAGGTCATTACCGCCGATTGCAGAACGGTCGAATATCTGAAAACCACCGTCCAATCCATCGTCAACGCCATCGTTGCCACCAGCCACGATCTGCGGGTGCGGTTCCCTCAAATCAAAACGGTGCTGACCCCGGACGTAACCTTTATTACATCCCAAGAGTTGGAAGATTTGTATCCGAATCTGACGGCAAAAGAGCGGGAACACGCCTTTACGAAAGAACATAAAACCGTCTTCATCATGCAGATCGGAGACGTATTAAAATCGGGCAAAAAGCACGACGGCAGAGCCCCCGACTACGACGATTGGACGTTGAACGGCGATATTTTATTCTGGCACGAACCTTTAAACTGTGCCGTGGAAATTTCTTCTATGGGTATCCGAGTCGATGCCAAAGCCATGGATGAGCAATTACGCAAAGCCGGTTGTGACGACCGCAGAACGTTACCCTTCCACCAAATGGTATTGGAAGACCGCCTGCCCCTGACCATCGGCGGAGGGATCGGGCAATCGAGACTTTGTATGCTTTTGTTGGGCAAGGTTCACGTGGGAGAAGTTCAAGTTTCCCTGTGGGACGAGGAAACCCTGAAAATCTGCCGTGAGCAGGGCGTAGAATTACTGTAAATCACGATTTTATCAAATATTGGAGGACGTAACATGGAATATATCCCCGAACTGTTCGGCTCGATGGTATTCAATGACGCCGCGATGGAAAAATATCTCCCGACGGAGATTTACGAAGAATTGAAAAAGACCGTCAAGGAAGGTCTGCCCTTGGACAAAAAGATTGCAGACTCCGTGGCGGAGGGTATGAAACAATGGGCGCTGGAGCAGGGGGCAACCCACTACTGCCATTGGTTCCAGCCCATGACCGGAACCACGGCGGAAAAGCACGATTCCTTCATCAATCCCCTGGGAGAAGGGAAGCTTGCCCTGGAATTCCGCGGCAAGGAATTGATCAAGGGGGAATCGGACGCTTCCTCCTTCCCCAACGGCGGACTGCGTTCCACCTTTGAAGCCCGGGGCTATACGGCGTGGGATCCCACCTCTTACGCCTTTATCCAGGATCATACCCTGTGTATTCCCACCGCCTTCTGTTCCTACGGCGGACAGGTTTTGGATAAGAAAACTCCTCTGCTTCGCTCGGTAGAAGCGTTGAACACCCAGGCGCTGCGGATTTTGAAATTGTTCGGCAACACCACCGCCACCCGGGTGGATACCACCGTGGGGGCGGAGCAGGAATATTTTTTGATCGACGAATCCATGTACGAAAAGCGCAAGGATCTGATCCTGTGCGGCAGAACCCTGTTCGGCGCAAAGCCCCCCAAGGGACAGGAATTGAACGATCACTATTTCGGCACCATCAAGCCTCGGGTCTCCCAATTTATGGAAGCGTTGAATCGGGAGCTTTGGAAGCTGGGCATCCCCGCAAAAACCGAGCACAACGAGGCGGCCCCCTCCCAGCACGAGTTAGCGCCGGTCTTTGAATCGGCAAACCAAGCCACCGACCACAACCAGATCACCATGGCGGTCATGAAGAAGCTGGCACCCAAGTTCGGGTACGCCTGCCTGCTGCACGAAAAGCCCTTTGAGGGAGTCAACGGAAGCGGCAAGCACAACAACTGGGCAATTTCCATCAACGAAGGGGAAAATCTGCTGAAGCCGGGGAAAAAGCCGGCGGAAAACAAGCAATTTTTACTCTTCTTAACGGCGGTCATCGCCGCGGTGGACAAGCACCAGGATCTGTTGCGCATCTCTGCCGCCTCGGCAAACAACGACAACCGCCTGGGCGGTCACGAAGCACCCCCTGCCATCATTTCCATGTATTTGGGAAGCGAGTTGTGCGAAATTCTCGACACCATCGAGCATGGGGATCAATACAATCAACACGGCAAGGTGGTCATGGAATCGGGGGTTGACGTATTGCCCCGCTTCTCCCAAGACACCGCCGACCGCAACCGCACCTCCCCCATGGCGTTTACCGGGAATAAGTTTGAGTTCCGTATGCTCGGCTCTTCCGCCTCCGTCGCGGAAACCAATATTATCATGAACACCATCGTCGCCGATACTCTGTGCGATTTTGCCGACGAACTGGAAAAAGCCTCGGATTTCGATTCCGCGCTGGACGAATTGCTCCGCACCGCCATCCGCAGCCACCGTCGGATTCTGTTCAACGGCGACAACTATTCGGAGGAATGGGTCAAGGAAGCGGAAAAACGCGGACTTCTCAACATTTCCTCCACCAACGAAGCTCTGCCCCGTCTGACCGACGAAAAGAACGTAGCGCTCTTTGAAAAGCACAAGGTCTTCACGGAGCAGGAATTGATCTCCCGCCGGGAAATTCTGTTGGGCGAATACGCCAAAATCGTCAACATCGAAGGGCAAACCCTGGTGGAAATGGTGCGTCGGGAAATTCTGCCCGCCGTCATCCGCTACACCTCGACGTTGTCGAAGGCGGTATTGCAGAAAAAACAGCTGGGCATCCAGACCGAGCCGGAGTTGGGGCTTCTGACCCGACTTTCCGACCACGCAAAGGCTCTTTCCGAGCAGATCTGCCTGCTGGAATCGGAATTGGAAGAGGCAAAAGCCACCCCGGGCTCTGCGCAGGAAACGGCAGACGCCTACCGCAACGTCGTCTTTGCCCGCATGGGAACGATCCGCAGAATCATCGACACCATCGAGCCGGACGTGGATGCGACGGTTTGGCCCTACCCCACCTATACGGATATTCTGTTTTACTGCGATTAAAAAACCCGAATCTGCCACGATTCCGTTGGACTTTTCCCATCGTTATATGGTATGATGATACTGTTACAAAGGAGGTGTGACGGTTGAAAACGCTGTTGTTTATTTACAATCCCCGGGCGGGAAAATCAAAGATCCGTTCTTATTTGGCGGATATCATTGAGATTTTTGATCGGGCAGGATACCAAATCACCGTCCGCCCCACCCGACGAAAAGGGGACGTTGTCCGTTGGATCAACCGCCACGCCCAAGACTTTGACCGAATCATCGTCAGCGGCGGCGACGGAACGCTGAACGAGGCACTTTCGGGCGTCCGCATAGCAGAAGAAAAGGGCAAACGAACCCCGGATCTGGGGTATATTCCCACCGGCTCGACCAACGATTTTGCCATAAGCCTTGGGATTCCCACCGATCCTCTCCGCGCCGCCCAGGTTGCCGCCACCGGAGAGATTTTTCCCTGCGATTGCGGAACCTTCAACGGCACGCCCTTTGCTTACGTTGCCGCCTTCGGAGCGTTTACGAAGGTCTCCTACGCCACCCCCCAACAGACCAAAAACTCCCTGGGGCATTTCGCCTACGTTTTGGAGGGGATCAAGGCGTTACCGCAGATCAAGGGGATTCCCTTTACCGTGCAGACCGACGAGGATACCTTTTCGGGCAGTTATCTGTACGGCATGGTCTCCAATTCCAACTCCATCGGGGGATTCAACGGCTTTTACGGAAAAGAGCCCGTCGCCCTCGACGACGGACTGCTGGAGGTGCTGTTGATCAAGGAACCCCGCACCCTGGCAGAACAGAGCGAATTGATGTCCGACCTTCTCCGGACAAACCTACGTTCCCGACACATGGTCTCTTTGAAGACCAAAAAGATCTCCTTTATTTCCGACGTCAACGTACCCTGGACGCTGGACGGAGAATTCGGAGGAAATCCCAACGCCGCCGAGATTTTGGCGGTCAAGGACGCCTTCCGCGTAGCAATTCCGCCGAAGGAAGTACACCCCGCATTACGGTAAATTTTCAGCCTTCCCCGACCGGGGAAGGCTTCATTTTTCGATAAATTCTAAATTTCTACCGAACAACCTCATCAGTCGCCTGCGGCGCCAGCAGCCACTGCATAAGTATCGACCATCAAAAAGATTCTACGCCAAATAGCCGTCCCTGACCCGAAGGGTTGGGGAAGGGGGACCGCGAAGCGGTGGAAGGGGCGAATTTTTTGGGTCTCACTTATTCCCCTACCAGGGGAAGCCA
>JAGAPC010000011.1 GCA_017623475.1 Clostridia bacterium
AATACATTTTGAATTGTGCATTTTGCATTTTGCATTTTAATTGAGCCATTCCCAAAGAATGGGCGCAGCAGATGGCAAGCGCCAATCCGTCGGCGGCGTCGTCGGGGCGGGGAATCTCCTTGAGATTCAAGAGCATCTTCGTCATCGCCATAACCTGCTTTTTCTCCGCGTTGCCGTATCCGACCACCGCTTGCTTGACCTGGGGCGGCTTGAATTCGTAACAGGGGATCCCCGCCTTCTGGCAGGCAAGCATAATAACCCCCCGGGCGTGGGCAACGGCGATGCCGGTAGTGATATTTTTGGAAAAAAACAATTCCTCGATGGAAATATAATCGGGCTTTAATTCTGCGATCAGCTTCCCCAGCTCGTCGTAGATCATTTCCAGCCGCCGTTCCAAGGGAATCTTGGGAGGCGTGATGATGGCACCATATTGGGGGGAAGAAAAGCGGTATCCGTCGTAATGGACGAATCCCCAGCCTACCGTAGCAACGCCGGGATCGATCCCCAAAACCGTCACAGACATCCCACCTTTCCCCGATTTATAAATATACATCTTATATTATAACATATTTTTTACTGCTTTGCAAGAGGAAAACAAGGCAAAAATGAAACATCCGTTCCCTTTTTTCGGGGAACGGATGCAAAATTTTGTCATTCCGCGTCGATGGGTTGTGCCGGCGGCTTCTCCAATTTCAACTGCAGGGAGGTCAGCGCCTTGCTGACGGCAGTGCCGATGACCAGGCAAACGGCGGCTTCGATGACCGCGTTGAGGGTCACCAAAAGCACCACGATGCCCCAGGCGTTGGATTGACCGGTAAATTCCAAAACCCTGGGGTTGTTCCCGAAGATCAGCACCAACGCCGAGACGAAAAACAGCGTATTCAGCACGGCGGCGGAGCAGGCGGACAACACGGAGGGCGCACCCTTGGGATCAAGGGAAGCGATGAAGTGGTACAACAACCCGATCAACACCGCAGCCACCGCCCCGATGAGATAATTCCAGGGGGACGCGCCGTTATTGTTGAACAGTACCCCCAGAGCGAGCCCCACGAAGGCACAGGAAAAGATCGCCGCAACGGTGGGGAAATGCTTGCCCTTTACCTTGGAAAGCCCCTTGTAGAGCCAACCTACGCAAACGCCCATCAAGATCCGAGTCAACACCGTCATGATAAACGTGCCGACGGGGGAAATATCCAATAAAAGAACCCCTAAGGCGTCCATGCCGAAGCATTGATAAAAGCTGGTTAATCCGAACACTCCGCCCAAAATTCCCCCGGCGACGGGACCCAACAAGATCGCGCCGATGGCAACGGGCACGGGCAGGAGCGTCACGCTGGTAACGCCCAATTTCAAATATCCGATGGGGGTAAACGCCATCAAAAGCTCAATGGCGATCAGGATCGCCAACAGGGTGATCCGAATCAAGCGATTGGAATTATTCCGTTTCATTCTTTTCTCCTTAATCTTCGTCCTTGATGACGATCAATTCCTTTGCGTAGGGCAATTTCAGTACGAATTCGTCGCAGAAGGCGTGCCATTCGTCCAATTTGTGGTTTTTCCGAGCGTGGTACATATTGACGAGGTTTTCGTAATTCATGGTGACGGTGCGGGTCTGATTGTAGGATTCGGGCAAAATCTGGATCAGATCGTACCACATCGCCTTATCCTTGGTCTCCATGTATTCCAGCCGAACCGATTCCAGATAATCCACGATAATATCAAAAAATTTCGCCGAAGCCTCGGTCAGATGATCCACCGAAAAATCGTCTGTCGTAATGGGCTTGGAATGGATTTTGTGCATGGTAGAGGTGGAATTGGCAACGGTGCCCACCTTATAGGTATCAAATTCCTTCCACCAATACAACGGGGCGGTAATATCCACGGAAACGAAGATCTGACGGATAAATTTCCGATGATCGCTTCCTGCCTTTGCCAGACGGCACGCCAAATTCAGATCCGCGTCGCCCAAAATAAATTCTCCGTCGTCGTTGTAAAAGCTATCCGATTTGTCCCAGCTGGACAGGGGATTGCGCGCCCCCCGAATGGCGTTTTCCAGGTTCATGACGGATACGTGTTGAAACTGAATCATTTTTCTACTCCTTATCAAACTTACAGTAAATTTTCATCATAAACCGCACGGGCGCCGCCGATAAATTTGGGGCGTGTACGGGCGGCAACCACCAGCGCTTCGCCGATACGGTTATTCTTCAACCGAATCGGAACGGCAACGGGTTTCAAATGCATGCCGATTAAAGTCAGACCGATATCCAACCCTGCGTCGGCGCGAATGGATTCCACCACCACGGGGTCGGAAAAAGAAGCATACGCCTTCGTCGCCATAGACCCGCCCGCTTTGGGTTGCGGAATCACGTTCACCGTATCGGCATTGCCGATTGCGGCACGTTCGGTAACGATGGCGCGGTTGAGATGCTCACAACACTGCACCGCAAGATAAATGCCCTTTTCCTTTGCCACGTCGTGCAACGCACAAAAGACTTCCGTGGCGACTTCGGGGGCGGAATTGGTTCCGATTTTATCCCCGCAAATCTCACTGGTCGAACCGCCGATTACAAGAATATTTCCTTGCTTCAGCCCCGCTTCCCGACAAATCTCCTCTGCCGTCAAACGGGCTTGCTCGTACAACGTATTTCCCATAATAAACTCCTGAATACGGGGATTCTCCATTCCCTGACCATTCTATTATACAATAAGTATTCTGATTTGTCAATTTTTCGGTGCGCCGTGATTTTTTTTGGGCGTTTTCCGTTTTTTCTTGGTGGAAAATCCAAACAATCCCAACTTTTTGCCCAAGGAATAGTACGCTCCGTGGGCGTAGGCAAAAAGCCCCGCCTTTTCCATACAGAGCCGTCCCTCGGTGTTGAACAGCGCTTCGTCCACGTCCACCGAGACGATCTCCGCCAAAAACATATGGTGGCTTCCCAATTCCAAAATCTGCTTGACCTGACATTCCAGGCACAGAGGAGCTTCCTTCAGAAGCGGCGCGGAAACTTGGGTTGCGGGGATTGGCGTCAGATTGCAGGCGGCGAATTTATCCAAATTCCGCCCCGATTTCATTCCGCACAGATCCAATTCCTTCACCAAGGACGCCGGCATCAAATTGATGACGAATTCCCCGGTTTTTTTGATAATATCGTAGGAATACCGTTCCGGGCGCAGGGAGATATAGGTCATAGGCGGATGGGTGCAGGTAATCCCCGTCCACGCCACGGTCACCAGATCGGCAACGCTTCCGTCGGAGCAGCTGACCAACACCGCCGGCACGGGCGACAGCTGAACCGACCCCTTCATGGCGCGCTTTTTTCCGGTCAATTCCTTAACGGTCGCGCCGTTTTTCGGCTTTTTGGGTGCCGTTCCCTTCCCAAAATCAGACATTGAACCGGAACAACACGACGTCGCCGTCGTTCATCACGTACTCTTTTCCTTCGGAGCGAACCAAGCCCTTTTCTTTTGCGGCGGTATAGGTTCCGCAGGCGGTCAGATCGACAAAGGAAACCACCTCCGCACGAATGAATCCACGCTCAAAGTCGGAGTGGATCTTCCCGGCAGCCTGGGGGGCTTTCGTCCCCTGCTTGATGGTCCAGGCACGAACCTCTTGAGGTCCGGCAGTAAGATAACTGATCAACCCCAGCAGGGCGTAGGATTTTTTAATCAGTCGGGCAAGACCGCTTTCGGTCAGCCCCATATCCTCCAAAAACATTGCCTTTTCGTCGTCCTCCAGCTCGGAAATCTCTTCCTCCATCCGAGCGCAGATGGGCAGCGTCTCCGAATGCTCGCCCTTGGCAAATTCCTCCACCGCACGGTATTGGGGAGACGTCAGATCAAAGGCGGAATCCGCCATATTGGCAACGTAAATGACCGGCTTCATGGTCAACAGATTGGCAGAGGCAACCAACGCCGCCTCGTCGTCAGTCAAATCCATCGTTCGGGCGCAGGCACCGGACTCCAGCACCGCCTTGACCCGTTGGAACAATTCCACCTCGACCAGCATTTTTTTGTTGCCCTTGGCCTCCTTTTCGGCGCGCAGGATCCGCTTGTCCACCGCTTCCATGTCGGCGAAGATCAATTCCATGTTGATGGTTTCAATATCCCGCAGCGGATCCACGGAGCCGTCCACGTGGACGATATTTCCGTCTTCAAAGCACCGAACCACGTGCAGAATGGCGTCCACCTCACGGATGTGGGACAAAAACTTGTTCCCCAAGCCTTCCCCCTTGCTCGCCCCCTTTACCAGCCCGGCAATATCCACGAATTCAATAATGGCAGGGGTGTATTTGTCGGGATGATACATTTCCGCCAGCACGTCCAGGCGCTCGTCCGGCACTGCCACCACCCCCACGTTGGGCTCGATGGTGCAGAAGGGATAATTCGCCGCCTCCGCCTTGGTGTTGGTAATGGCGTTAAACAGGGTGGACTTCCCCACGTTCGGAAGCCCCACGATACCTAATTTCATAACAAAAGTCCTTTCAAAGACGTAATTACGTAAACGAGAGACATACTATAACATTATAATTATAGCACATCGTATCCGTTTTCGCAAGAGGGAGAATGAAAACTTTTCCTAAAGAATTTGAAAAACCAAAAGTCAAACCTTTTTCTTCTCTGTAACGAGCGCCGGGAGGCACGCGGTTGCGTGCCTCCCGGCGGTTTCGGGCTCTCTTAATATATCAAACCTTCTTCGCTTGATAGCACTTTGCGATACGTTCCCAATCCATCTTTTGCAGATCCATGCTTCGGTTTTTCTGAGAATAAAACCCCGGATGATAAACGGGAAAAACATCAATCGTTTTCCCATTTACCTCAAGCTGATAGAATGCCTGCAACATCGCTTCAAAAGTATCGGTCTTTAATCCATTGGGGTTTGGGGTACATTTCAAGGGAAGCCCTTCCAGACAAAACATGGCGTCAAAGGCGCGCCGTCCGAGCACGATAATGATTTTCGGCTCTACAATCCGAATAAGGCGAGCCATAAATTTATTGGCACAAATGGAAATACATCCATCATGTATCGCCCCTGAAGTGCTATTTTTACGATAGCAATTTGCCATATTCGTAAAGAACAACGGTTCTTTCTTTTCATCCGGATTTATTTTAAGAACCGATTGAAACAGTTCTTTTAAATTTTTGTCCGTGGGATTTGAATCGTCTCCATATCGCCTGTCAAAATCAGGAGAATGTTCCTTTTGTCCGTAATCCTGACCGATTACCAAAATATCAGCATCCAAATTACCCTGCCACAAATTCCATAAATTGATATAAGGTGTATCAGTATTCAAACCGTGATCATCGTTCTCCAAACATTCTCCCCCACCCAGGTGGGGCAGCGTAACCATTTGGGCGCAAACGTGACACTTGCTTACCTCTTCTACAAGGCTCCGAAACGCTTCTTTCTTATTCTGCAATTTACCCATAATATCAATCCTTTCGCTCTTGATCGTTCCATTATACCAGAGCAAATGTCCCATAATCTTCCCTTATAAAATTATTATAACACAAAACGGGAGATTTTGCAAGGGATGTTATCGGCAAAAAAAGTTTTGAGAATTGTAAATTTGGTCTTGATTTTTTGCCGATAATATGGTATAATAGTAGTATGAAAATCACTTTGGAGGGTGTTATGGAATATACTTCTGTGGCAAAAATGGCTGAAAAATGGGGGATTTCTGAACGCAGTGTACGGAATTATTGCGCCACCGGCAGAATTGCCGACGCCAAGCTTATCGGCAAAACTTGGTATCTTCCCACCGATGCAAAAAAGCCGGAGCGAGCAAATAAAAAGAATTCTACCCCCTCTCTTTTGCAAATTTTGAGAAAAGAAAAAGCCGCCAAGGTAAGCGGCGGGATTTATCATAAAATTCAGATTGAATTAACCTACAATTCCAACCACATCGAAGGCAGCCGCCTGACCCACGACCAGACCCGATACATTTTCGAGACCAACACCGTCGGCATCGAGAATGAGGCGGTGAACGTGGATGATATTATCGAAACTGCGAACCATTTTCGTTGCATCGACATGATTATTGACGGGGCGACGGGGGCTCTGACCGAGAAATTTATCAAAGAATTGCATTCCACCCTGAAAACGGGGACCGGCGACAGCCGTAAGGATTGGTTCGCCGTGGGGGAATATAAAAAATTGCCCAACGAAGTGGGCGGAAACGAGACGGTATTGCCGGAAAACGTGGCAGACGAGATGCAGAAATTGTTAGCAAATTACAATGCGTTGCCCACCAAAACCCTGGGAGACGTCGTGGCGTTTCACGTCGCCTTTGAACGCATCCACCCCTTCCAGGACGGCAACGGCCGCGTGGGGCGGCTGATCCTCCTGAAAGAGTGCCTGAAGAACAATATTGTGCCGTTCATCATCGAGGACAACCTGAAGCTGTTCTACTACCGCGGCCTCAAGGAATGGGATCACGAAAAGGGCTTTTTGATGGACACCTGCCTCACGGCACAGGATCGGTTCAAGAAGTATTTGGAATATTTTAGAATTGAATATTAAGACAAAAGGGGTGACCAAATCGGTCACTCCTTGTTGCATTTGACTATTCAATAAAATCCAATTTTCTGTACTAATTATACCACAAAAATTGTAAAGATACAACCATCACATGGTAACGGCTGCCATAATACATAAATAATGGATTTATAATTATAGCACATCGTATCCGTTTTCGCAAGAGGGAGAATGAAAACTTTTCCTAAAGAATTTGAAAAACCAAAAGTCAAACCTTTTTCTTCTCTGTAACGAGCGCCGGGAGGCACGCGGTTGCGTGCCTCCCGGTTTTGTTTTGGCTTATTGGATTATTCGGTAATCATCTTACCTTCTGCGTCGAAGAAATACCAGCCTGCTTTGATTTCGCTTGCAGATTCGTGGATCTTCCAGACGTAGTATTTGCCGGCGCCGTAGGTGGTGTAATTTTCGGAGGTAATAATCTTGCCGTCGTATTGGGCAACGTAGTAGTTGCCTTCGTACTCGAACAGACCCATTTCGGTGGGCTTGCCATCGACGTAGTAGTAGCCGTCAACGATGCCGTTCTTCAGGGGGATGATGACGCCGTTTTCGTCGAATTCATACCAGCCTGCGGCGAATG
>JAGAPC010000012.1 GCA_017623475.1 Clostridia bacterium
ATAAACACCGCCGGGAGGCACGCAATCGCGTGCCTCCCGGTACTTATAGCAACAAAACACCCCGAACAGCCCCAACGCAAAACGACGCGCGATCGTTTGGCTTCCCCTGGTAGGGGAAGCCAGATATTAAGCCTTCCCTTAGTAAGGGAAGGGGGACCGCTTGCGGTGGATGAGATTGTCTAAAGAAAAAACTTTCGACAGATCTAAAAAAGTAACATTCTCCACCAAAACAACCTCATCAGTCGCCTACGGCGCCAGCAGCCACTGCATAAGTATCGACCATCAAAAAGATTCTACGCCTGCGGCTTGAACTTTTTGGGTCTCACTTATTCCCCTGGTAGGGGGAGGGGGTAAGAAAAACCTCAATATCATTAGCCTTCCCTCCGCCGTGACGGATGAGATTGCTCCGGACACATTGTTATTATTTTAAGTTTATCGATAAAATAGGGGAGACACGCAACCGCGTGCCTCCCGGTAATTTTTATGATTCTTATGCTTTATAACTGTCTTTCAGGTTGACGATCAGGTTAAAGACGTTGTCGGAGTGGATATCCTTGCAGAAATAACCGTTCCGCACGAATTGGAACCGATCTCCCGCTTGTGCGTTGGCAAGATCGGGCTCGACCTTACAGTTTTTCATTACGGTCAGGGAATCGGGATTCAAAAGATCCATATACGTCTGACCCTCCGGCAGATCGAAGACGTTCTCTTGGGTAAAGAGGCGGTCGTACATCCGAATTTCCGTATCCACGGCGTACTCGGTGGACACCCAATGGACGGTGCCCCGAACCTTGCGTCCGTCGGCGGGCATTCCCGATCCGGTTTCCAGATCCGCGGAGCATTTCAGCTCAATGACCGTACCGGTTTCGTCCTTGACGATCTCATCACAGCGAACGATATACGCCCCCATCAAGCGACATTCTCCGCCGGGCTTCAGGCGGTGGAATTTCCCGGGAGCGTCTTCCATGAAGTCGTTGCGCTCCACGTAAAGGGTTTTTGTAAAGGGTACTTGGCGGGTTCCTGCGGTCTCGTCCTGGGGATTGTTGGGCAGGGTGAAATATTCGGTCTTATCCTCCGGATAATTGGTAACCGTAACCTTCAGCGGATCAATAACCGCCACGCGGCGAGGCGCGGTTTCGTTCAGCTCCGCACGGATACAATGCTCCAAAAGTCCGATATCGACGATGGAATACGCCTTGGCAACGCCCGCCTTTTTCACGAATTCCAAAATGGAAGAGGGGGTATAACCGCGGCGGCGAAGACCGCACAGGGTAGGCATCCGGGGATCATCCCAGCCGTCCACCCGACCGGTTTCCACCAATTCCCGAAGAAAACGCTTGCTCATGACCGTATAGGTCAGGTTCAGCCGAGCAAATTCTCTTTGCTTGGGACGGGGACGAATACTGATATTTTCGGTAACCCAATCGTACAGAGGACGGTGATTTTCAAATTCGATGGAGCAGAGGGAGTGGGTAATCCCCTCGATGGCGTCCTGAATGGGGTGGGCGTAGTCGTACAGGGGATAAATGCACCATTTGTCGCCCTGCCGATGGTGAGAGGTATGCACGATGCGGTAGATGGCAGGATCTCTCAAATTGATGTTGGGGGACGCCATGTCGATCTTTGCCCGCAGGGTTTTCGCTCCGTCGGGGAATTCCCCGTTTTTCATCCGTTCAAACAGCTCCAGATTCTCTTCCACGGAACGGTTCCGGTAGGGGGATTCCTTGCCCGGTTGCGTCAACGTGCCCCGATATTCCCGCATTTCGTCGGCGGAAAGATCGCAAACGTAAGCTTTGCCCTCCTTAATCAGTTGAACGGCAAATTCGTAGCATTTTTCAAAGTAATCCGAGCCGTAGAAAATTCCGCCGTCGGGGATCGTTCCCAGCCATTCCAGGTCTGCCTTGATGGCGTCAACGTATTCCGTATCTTCCTTTGCAGGGTTGGTGTCGTCGAGACGGAGATTGAATTTTCCGCCGTATTTTTTCGCCATGGAATGGTTGATCCAGATCGCCCTTGCCGAACCGATATGCAAATATCCGTTGGGTTCGGGGGGGAACCGGGTGTGGACGTGATCCACTTCCTTGTTCCGCAGATCCTCGGAGATGATTTCGTCAATAAAATTCGTAATTTCTTCCATGATTTCAATCCTTCGTTTCCAGCGCTTCGGCTGCTTTTTTCAGACGGGCAAGAACCGTATCTTTACCCAAAATATTCATGACCGCGTAGGTATCGGGAGAGGCGGTGCGTCCGGTAACTGCCACCCGAAGGACGGCGCTGATGTCTGCAACGCTGCCGGGGAAGGCGGCGGGATCGGCTTTGTAAGCCTTCATATCCACGGCGTAGCCCATAGCGTCGGTCAATTCCTTGACCTTACCAAACCAGGTCTGCTGATCGTCGTCGGTATCGTAATAGGCTTCGGGATATTCCTTGAGAACGCGCACAATATCGCCCTTGGACATGGTTTCGGGGAAGGGGTAGTCGGTCTCGAAGGTCTCTTCAAAGAAGAATGCCATGTAATGGGGAACGTCCGACCAAACCGTAAAGTCCTTCCGAGGCTTTTTGCCCCCTCTGCCGATGGACAGAATAGCTTTGGAATATTCCGGATTTCGGGTCAGCAGCCGGTGGAACTCGGGATTGTATTCCTTCGCCCACCGTTCCGTGGCCTCGTAAACCTCTTCTCCGGTCATTCGGGAAATGATGTTTTTGGAAATGTCGTTGAGCTTTTCAATATCAAATACCGCGCCGGCAACGCCCATTTTCTCCGCCTTGAACCGGAATTCGTTCAGATCTGCTTCGGGATTCTTATTCCGCCATTCTTCAAAATTGGAGTTGAGCACGGTCATCAGATATTCAATGACCGCCGGGGCAGGGTATCCCTCCTGCAGATAGTAGGTCAGACGCGCCTCCGGATCCTTCCGCTCGGAAAGCTTCCGCTTGGACGTTCCGTCCTGCTTGAGCATATGCGCCGTGTGGATATACGCGGGCTTTTCCCAGCCCAAAACCTCAAACATCTGCAGATGATAGGGGAAGGTGGAAAGCCATTCTTCCCCCCGTACCACGTGGGTCGTCCGCATAAAGTGATCGTCCACCACGTGGGCAAAATGGTAGGTGGGGATTCCGTCGGATTTCAAAATGACGATATCGGTGCAGTTTTCGGGCATTTCGATCTCGCCCTTGGCAAGATCCTTATATTTGATGCGGTTTTCTTCTTTTCCGGGAGAACGGAAGCGCACCACGTAGGGTTTTCCCTCGGAGATGTATTTCTCCGCTTCTTCCACGGTAATATTTGCGTGAGCCGCCCATTTGCCGTAATAGCCGAAGTTTGCTCCCTCTGCCTCCTGCTTTTCATGAAGCGCCTGAAGATCTTCCTCGGTGCAGAAGCAGGGATAGGCAAGCCCCCGCAAAACCAGATCCTTCGCGATGGTCTGATATAATTCCGCCCGGTCTCTTTGACGGTACGGACCGTAGATTCCCCGATCCTCGCCGTTGGTTGCTCCTTCGTCGAAGTTCAAACCAAAGGCGTTCAGGGAGGTAAGGATCACGTCCACCGCCCCTTCCACCTCCCGCTTTGCGTCGGTGTTTTCAATCCGCAGATAAAACACGCCGCCGCTTTGATGGGCAAGCCGTTCGTCGATCAACGCGCCGTAAAGATTCCCGAAGTGCATAAACCCGGTGGGGGAGGGGGCGATCCGGGTGACCATAGCCCCTTGGGGAAGATCCCGTTGGGGGTACAGCGCTTCGTAATCCTTCGGAGTCTTCGTGATATGGGGAAACAACAGCTCCGCCATGCGGAGGTTTGCGTGGGTGGTGTCCATGATGATTCTCCTTGCCTGTCCGCCGGGGAAGATAAGGCGGCAGAAATTCATTATAATAATATATTATAACACATTTTTCCTCTGATTGCAAGATATTTTTAAAGAAAAAAACGATTTTTTCGAAAACTGCATGATTTTTCTCTTTTTTGCATGAAAAGACTCAAATTATGAATATTCTGTTTCATTTTGCAAAAAGGGGTTGCAATTTGTCGGAGTTTGTGGTATAATGCTTGTAATTTCATATTTTACTATGTGATGTTTGCAGAAAAAGCGGGGCTCCGCTGCCGAAGGAGTAACACTCTCAGGCTTCCGCAAGGATGAAGACTGTAAACGGATAGGACTTTGGAGAATCCCGAAATATCGGGTGCCGAAGGTGCAAGGCGATATACCGCTAATCTCTCAGGCAAAAGGACAAAGTTTACCCTTATCAAAAGGGGTATTTTTGTTTTTTTGCAGGTTGCGTTTTCGCAATCTGCTTTTTTAATTCGTTAAATTTTTATATTACGGGAGGAACGTCATGTTAGACAAAATTACCGAAATTAACGGCTCCATCAACTCGGTGGTCTGGGGAATGCCCGGACTCGTTCTTTTGATCGGAACCGGAATTCTCATGACCTTTGTAACCAAGTGGTTTCAGGTCAGCCACATTGGCCACTGGTGGAAAAACACCATCGGAAGCATTTTTAAGAAAAACGTCGTCGGGCATCGGAAGGAAAAGGGAACCATTTCTCCCTTCCAGGCTCTTTGTACCGCCTTGGCGGCTACGGTCGGTACCGGTAATATCGCCGGGGTTGCCTCCGCCATTTGCATCGGCGGTGCGGGTGCCGTGTTCTGGATGTGGGTTGCCGCATTCTTCGGTATGATGACCAATTACTCGGAAAACGTGTTGGGTATGTATTTCCGTCGTAAGAATCAGTTCGGCGAATGGTCGGGCGGTGCGATGTACTACCTGCAGGACGGTCTGGGCGGGAAAAAGGGTTGCAAGTGGATCGGTAGAATTCTTGCCGTTCTCTTCTCCATTTTTACCATGCTCGCCGCCTTCGGAATCGGTAGCATGGGTCAGGTCAATAAGATCGTTGCCAACGTGGTTTCCGCCTTCGATATCAAGGCTCTTTCCGACGTTGCCCTGTACACCTCCGGGGATACCACCGTTACCATGTATCACCTGGTCATCGGCGTTGTGGTTATGGCTCTTACCGCTGCTATCACCCTGGGCGGCTTGAAGCGGATTGCCAACGTCGCGGAAAAAATCGTTCCCGTTATGGTCGTTTTGTTCGTCGTCGGAAGTATCGCCATCATCGGTGTAAACTATGCCAACATCCTTCCTGCCTTTAAGGCGATCTTCGTTAACGCCTTCTGTCCCGAAGCCTTCGTGGGCGGTGGCGTCGGCGTTGTGATCAGCAAGGTCGTTACCCAAGGCTTCAAGCGCGGCGTGTTCTCCAACGAGGCAGGCCTCGGTTCTTCGGTTATGGTTCACTCCAATTCCAGCGTAAAAGAACCGGTCAAGCAGGGTATGTGGGGTATTTTCGAGGTATTTGCCGACACCATGATCGTCTGCACCATGACCGCCTTGGTCGTTTTGACCTCCGGCGGTCTGGACGGCGGCGTGTTCAACGTTCTGACCGGAGAGGTTGCCAAGGGCTACACCGACGCTACCCTGGTCGGCGGAGCGTTCAATCAACTCTTTGACTTCGGCATCGGATTTGGCGAAAAATTCGTCGCCGTCGCCATGTTCTTGTTTGCCTTCACCACCGTCCTCGGTTGGTCTCATTACGGCTCCAAGGCGTGGGAATACCTCTTCGGCGCAAAGACCGTCGTTATCTTCAAGATCATTCACGTAATCACCGTTATCTTCGGCGCGATTCTGACCTCCTCCCTGGCTTGGGACATCTCCGACACCTTCAACGGCTTGATGATGATCCCCAACCTGATCGGCGTGGTCGTTCTGTTCCCCTTGGTTATGAAGATTACCAAGAACTACGTTGACCGTAAGATCAAGAAAAAGGACGAAAAACCCGTTCTTTCTTACGATCCCGAAATCCAGGCAGAGCACGAAGCAACCCTGTCGGAAGAAGACTGATTTATCCATATAAAACAACGGAGAGAGCCGCGGCTCTCTCCGTTCTTTTTAATCTCTTAATAATTTTCTTTTTTGATTTCAAAGTATGCCTTGGGATGGGCGCAGACGGGGCACAGCTCGGGGGCTTTTTTGCCGACCATAATGTGACCGCAGTTGGAGCATTGCCACATGGTGTCGCCCTCCCGGGAGAACACGATGCCCTCTTCGATGTTGGAAAGAAGCTTGCGGTACCGTTCCTCGTGTTCCTTTTCGATCTTCGCAACGCCGCGCATCAGACGGGCAATATCCTTAAAGCCCTCTTCCTCCGCTTCGTCAGCCATGCGGGAATACATTTCGGTCCATTCGTAATTTTCGCCGGTTGCGGCGTCTGCCAGGTTCGTTTCGGTATTGGGAACTCCGCCGTCGTGGAGAAGCTTAAACCAGATTTTTGCGTGTTCCTTTTCGTTCTTTGCCGTTTCCTCAAAGAGATTTCCGATCTGAACGTAGCCGTCCTTTTTCGCCTTGGACGCGTAGTACAGATACTTGGTATGCGCCTGGGATTCTCCTGCAAAAGCGTCTCTCAGGTTTTGTTCGGTTTTGGTGCCTTTTAAATTACTCATAAAATACCTCCGAGTTTTATTTGTTAATTATTATAATTTGTTTTTTAAAACTTATTCACGGTGCAATTCTTCCGCCGAAAGACGACGGTATTCTTTGCAAAATTCTTCCTCGAAAATTTCAGACAGATCCCCACCGCAAGCAAGGATTTCCTTCTGCAATTTCGTCTTCTGCTTCAGCTGATATTCCAAACGGCTTGCGGCGGCGCGGTCATGACTTTCCCACGCGGCGCACAGCTCCTTGGGAGGATGGGTGCGGGTGTATTTTGCGCATTTCGGGTCTTTGGTAAAATGCTCCTTCATCCGTCGGAAAAGATTTGACGCGATCCCCGTATAAAGCGAGCCGTCGGTACAACGTAAAAGATAGGTATAATACATTACTTGATTTTCATATCCGCCAGCAGCCATTTTCCGTCGGAAAGACAGAAGGAGAGACGGTAAGCGGAAGGATAGACGTATTCCTTCGTTCCCCGAAATACCACGTAGTCGAATTTGATATTCCCCACGAAGGTGTTTTCGTCGGGGCGGATCACGTCGGAGATTTCCAGATCCCGGAATTCGTACCCCGTGTGATCAATGTACCAGCCGTTATAAAAGGTGCGTACCGATTCGTAGAAATCCGTTCCCTGTACCATCTTCGGCTTGAGTGTTTTAAAGGTGGCGTCTTTGGAAACGTAGTTGGCGTAGAGCTTTGCAAAATCCGTCATCAGCCCTTCGAAAACCGCCTTGTCCTTTTCTGCGGCAGGCACGGTAAATTCCACCGTACCGTCTTCCGCTACGGTTTTCGTGCAAACCGTTCCGTCAGGTGCGGTTGCGGAAAGCTCGGGTGCGTAAAGATATTCCTTTAAGGTGTAGGTAACCTTCTTGGGAACTTGAATTTGTTCTTCCAAATTGGCGAAATCCTCGTGGGTTTCTGCTCCGTCAAGGGGCGCTTGCGCCGTTCCGTTTGCGGAAACCTGAACGAAGGCGGGGGCTATCACCGTAATCGCTTTCGCGTATTCCACCTCGGCAATGACCTTCCAATTCCGTTTCTCTCCCTCCGTGGGGATCAGCCGAACCGAGCCCAAGGGGGAATTCCCCGAATAGATGCGGTAGATCTTTTCCCCGGAAACGTCACCGTCTCTGCCCGCAAACCGCAGGTCGGAGAAATCCGAGCCGAAGGTGTCCTTCAGGTATTGAACGTAATTTTCTTTGGAATTTTTTTCATCGAACGTAAACCCGGACGCCGCCGCGGCGGTATCGTAATCTCCGGACGCAAAATGATGAAAATATTCGGTAACGGCACCGATTTCGGAATTTGCCTCGTATTGCTCCATGCTGTTCCACAGGGTGTCCAAAAGCCCCCACACGACGACCGCAAGCACGGCGGCCAGGGAAAGAAGCGCGATTTTAAACCAATGCTTTTTCATCAATCACACCTCACTCGCTTTTGGATTCGGGAAGAACCACGATGGCGTTGGGCAGTCTCCGAGAGCCGTAAAGAGACGCGCACACGTTGATGACCTCTCCGTTGTGCATCATCATGCTGGACGAGCCTCCGTCCAAATTCGCGGCATTGATGGCTCCGTAGTCCAGCATGATCTGAACGCAATCCTTGTAAGACGCCCCCAGACTGCTTGCCTGCCGTCCGTCGATGACCAAAAGAAGAACCGCGCCGTCGGCACGCTGTCCGATGACGGTTCGGGGATTCAATCCGCCGCCGTTTCCGGTAATATCCACGGCTTTTCCGTTGACGATAAAGACCGGACCGAAGGAGATCGCATCCCGCAGTCCCCGATCCAACGCCTCTTGTCCCGTCATGTTTCCGACGACCAGCACGTTATTCTGATCAAAGCCGATCACCGAAGAGGTGTCGGTCAGGGATCCGAACATCAATTTGGAATCGTGGATGACGATTCCCAAGGGAGTCCCGCCGTTTCCTACGCCGCCGATGTCCTCAAATCCACCGGCGTTAATGGCGGCAACGGCGCCGTAATCCGCATAAAATTCTTCCACCCGTTTTCCGGGACGTCCGTCGTAAGTCTCCAACGCGGCAACCTGAACCCGGGAGGGATCCCGAATAATCATCATCCGTCCGCGGAACGTACCTCCCGTCACCTCTTCGACGATAATTTCATCCTTTTCTTCGTCGTCAATGGGATCGAAGGGGATGGAGGGCTGGGTGACCTCGTCGGTTTCAATGACCGAATATTTCCGCAAAATGGCGTTGACCTCTTCTTCGGAATAATAGATTCGTGCAACGAATTTCGCCGCCGACGTTTCCATTACCGTATTGACGAAAACCTCCGCCGCCGAGGTGGAAGGACCGCGGCAGATCACCGTAACGGCGCCCACCACGAGAACGATCACCGCAAGCAGCAACACGCCTAACACGGCAAGCACTCTGCCGACAACCCGACGGGCGATCCGCAGCTTCTTTTTTCTCCGGCGTCCCCGGATCCGAATTTTCTTTCCCGATTCGTTTTCCCCGCGAATCGGCTCTTCAACGTATGGCACGACAAACAACTCCTATGTGAAAATGCAAAATTCAAAATGCAAAATGCAAAATAGCCCCCACCGGCTACGGCATAAGTTCAGTTAACTAAAAATTCTACGCATAAGGCTTGCATTTTTAGAACTTCACTTAACCGTCTTGCGGACGGTCCCCCTCCCCCTCGCCCCTGAGGCGGTGGGAGGCAGGGCAAAATGTAAAATTATATCTATCTTAACTCTTCACTCTTAACTCTTCACTCTTAACTCTATTTCCGAAACACCCAATTGCGCTGGATGCGAAAGCTGATGCAGAACAGAAGAATATCCACCGGGATCTTTGCAACGGCGGAGGGACATCCGGTCAGTGACAGCAGGTGAACCAATCCGGCAGAGGCAAGTAGCTGGCAGATGCAGAGAACGTAATAGCGGGTCATGGTTTTCCCAAGCCCCTCCCGGGAACGGAACACCACCGTCCGATTCATGGTAAAATTAAAGAGGGACGAAAGGATCCGCGCGCCTGCGGTGGCGATCCAGATATTGATTTCCTCCAGATTGCCGGCAATGTTCCCCAAAATCCAAAGGAAAAGGGTAAACAATCCCCAATCCAGCACGAAGGACAGAATCGAGGAGGAAAGATACTTCAGAATCAATCCGTAGATGGCAACGGAATCCCGGATGACCCGAAAATGGGAGGATTTGTTTTCTTCAATATACACCGTTTCGATGGGAACCTCCCGGATCGTTACCTCCGCCCGACGGGTTTCCAGGAGCATATTGGTTTCAAATTCAAACCGTTCTCCCTTTACGTCCAGAAGATATCGACAAAATTCCGCAGAAATTCCGCGCAGACCCGTTTGGGTATCGCTGACGGGAATTCCGCAGAGCGCCTTAAAAATAAAGGACGTAATGTTGTTTCCCATGCGGGAACGGAAGGGAACGTGGTCGCCCGAAAATACCCGCGCGCCGAGGATCAGGCTTTCCGGATGCTCCTCCAACGCCTTCGCGCAGTTTACCACGTCGGGCATGGCGTGCTGTCCGTCGCCGTCCAGGGTTACCACCCCTACGTGACCGTTTTCCAGCGACAAAAAATGATTGAACGCCGTTTTCAAGGCGCGCCCCTTGCCCAGATTTTTTCCGTGGCGCAACAGGGTGCATTGGGGGTATTCCATCGCCCGTTCAAACCAAACGCGGCAGTCGGGACGGCTTCCGTCGTCCACGAGAATGATGGAGTCAAATCCGGCTTCTACCAATCCTTCCACGACTCGGAGAAATTTTTCGTCCGGATTCAGGGAAGGCACGATTGCAGTTACGTTCATACGCAAACTCTTTCCTTCGGCAAAACGCCGAAATAAATTGAGATACTGTACCAAATCTAATTATAGCACATTTTTTATCGTATTGCAAGAGCAAAAATAAAAAAATGTCAGATATAAGAAAACTTTAATATTTTTTTCGCAAAAAACAAAAACGGAGCGTTCCCTGTAAACGCTCCGGATTTGCGACCGACGGAAATTCCGTACGATCAAGGTTGGTGGAATATATTATGTAAAAGTGAAGAAATGAGCAATTTTAACCCCTCGTAGAACAAGCGTCAACAAGGGCTATGATTACACGCAAGGACTATTATACACAAATCCGAGGGAAATGTCAAGAGGTTTTTCGCCGACTTTTTGAACTTTTTGTGAATTCTTGTCAGGCGGCGTGATCCGCGTCGTAGGCTTCCGTCAAAAAATCCGAGACCTTGGAGAAATAAGTCTCCGTATCGTAGGTGCGGGTGCGCAGGTGCAACGCGTCGGAAACGAGCCACAGCTTCGCTTCGTTATCCACGGCGGCAAGGGTTTTCAGATGCTGCGCGTCGGCAGATCCGAAGAGCTCGTCCGCCTCTCCCTGAATAAAGAACACGTCCTTGCCGTTCAGCCGATTGATGGAATCCGCAAGGGTAATTTCGTCGGTCTTTATTCCGGATACTACGGGGAAGAGGAGACGTACCGTTTCTTTAATCGGCGGAATGTTAAGCGCCGACCAATGCTCAAAGCCTCCGAAGAACATCGTTTCAAAATCCTCGTAGCAGGAATCCAGGAGTAGCGCATCCACCTCGTCACATTCCGCGGCGGCAACGGCGGCAGGGTAACACCCGAAGCCCACGCCCTGCACGGCGATAAAGGACGCTTTGGTTTCCTGTGCGGCAAAGGAGACCACCGCCTTTAATTCTTCGGCTTTATCCAGCGTAAATACGTTTTTGCTTCCGTCGGAAAATCCGCTTCCCGTCCAGTCAAAGGTAATCACGTTGTACCCGGCGGCGCAAAGCTCTGCCACGTAGTCGATACCGCCCATATCCTGCAGCTCCCGGTTACTGTCGTAATTGGGGGCAAATACGATGGTTTTGTCCGAATATTCCGTGGTATATACCCATTCCTCCGCGTCCGGGGCGATGGGCGTCTGCGCGGCGATTTTCCACCCCCGCAAAACCCCGTTTTCGGCTTCGATCTCAAAGGCGTAATAATCCAATCCGTAGTCTGCGGGCGTCGATTCCCACTGCTTTTTCTCCGGATGCGTCCAGCTATAGATCGAACCGACGGCAAGGGCAAGATCCAAAAGGAGCAACAATACCAAAATCCCCGTAAGAATCAGGGAAATCCATTTTATTATTTTGGAAAGAGATCGTTTCATAACATTCCTCCGAAATTCTTCTGAAATGATTTTACCATATTCCGGCGGTAAAGTCAATGGATTTTTCGTGGCAAAGTCAGAAAAGGGAAAATTTTCAAAAATTAAAAAAAAATTCACAATCTCCTCTTGCAATTTTACCTGTAATATGATATACTATTCAAGTACGCCCTTTGCGTACCAATAAAATTTTATTACACACACAGCGTTTGCTTTTGTCGGTGGTTCCAACGGAATCTGCAAAAACAAAGGCGTTGTGGCGGTGAACAACCGAAGGAGGAAAAAATCATGGCTGTTATTTCCATGAAACAACTGCTGGAAGCAGGTGTCCATTTCGGACATCAAACCAGAAGATGGAACCCCAAAATGGCGGAGTACATCTTCACCGAACGGAACGGTATCTACATCATTGACTTGCAGAAGACCGTGAAAAAAGTCGAAGAAGCCTACAACTTCGTCCGCGAAGTAACCGAACAGGGCGGCGAAATTCTTTTCGTCGGCACCAAGAAGCAGGCTCAGGAATCCATTAAGGAAGAAGCTGAGCGCGTCGGTATGTACTTTGTCAACGCTCGTTGGCTGGGCGGTATGCTGACCAACTTCACCACCATCAAAAAGCGTATCCAGAGAATGGATCAGCTCAAGAAGATGGCAGAAGACGGCACCTTCGATCAGCTTCCCAAAAAGGAAGTCGTTAACCTGACCATCGAAGCTGAAAAGCTCGAAAAGAACCTGGGCGGTATCAAGGACATGAAGAAGCTCCCCGCAGCCATTTTCATCGTTGACCCCAAAAAGGAACACAACGCAGTCGCTGAAGCCCGCAAGCTGAACATTCCCATCATCGCTATCGTTGATACCAACTGCGATCCCGATGAGATCGACTACGTCATCCCCGGCAACGACGACGCCATCCGTGCCGTCAAGCTGATCACTTCCGCTATGGCAAACGCCGTTCTGGAAGGCAAGCAGGGCGAACAGTTTGCTGCCGAAGAAACTGTTGAAGCTCCCGTTGAAGAATAATTCACCTTTATTTATATAGGAGGAAATAGAAATGGCTGCTGTTATCTCTGCAAAGCAGGTAAAAGAACTCCGCGATCAGACCGGATGCGGTATGATGGAGTGTAAAAACGCCTTGGTGGAAACCGACGGCGATATGGAAAAAGCCATCGTTATCCTGCGTGAAAAGGGCTTGGCTACCGCCGCGAAAAAAGCTTCCCGTATTGCCGCGGAAGGTTACGTCGGCGTTTATAACGACGGTAAGGTTGCCGCCATCGTCGAGGTCAACTGTGAAACCGACTTCGTCGCAAAGAACCCCGATTTCCAGGCATTTGCCAACGATATTGCCGCTTTGGTTGCAAAGACCAATCCCGCGGATCTGGAAACCCTCAACGCTTCCGAGCTGAAGGACGGTCAGACGGTAGAAGACGTCCGTACCGGCCTGGTTGCCGTTATCCGTGAAAACATGACCGTTCGCCGCTTTGCTCGTATGGAAGGCAACGTTGCCACCTACCTGCACATGGGCGGTAAGATCGGTGTCGTTGCAAACTTTACTGCTCCCATTGACGCTGCGGACGGAAAATCCGTTTGTATGCAGGTCGCTTCCATGAATCCCCAATACCTGGGCAAGGACAACGTCCCCGCCGAGGTCATCGAGGGCGAAAAGTCCATCATGGTTGCTCAAATGCAGCAGGATCCCAAATTTGCCAACAAGCCCGCACAGGTTCTGGAAAAGATCGTTTCCGGTAAGCTCGGCAAATTCTACAGCGAAAACTGCCTGCTCGAACAGGAATTCATCCTGGACGAAACCACTACCGTCGGCAAGTTCATCGCTTCCAAGGGTTCTTCTCTCATCGAATACGCCCGCTTTGAACGGGGCGAAGGCATCGAAAAGAAGAAGGACGACTTTGCCGCCGAAGTCGCTGCCATGGCAAGCGGCAACAACTGATTCTTTCAGTAAAAATTCAATCCGCTACGGAATTTCCGTAGCGGATTTTTTTATTTGGATGATACGACTTTTTTGATCGTGTTATTTTGATTGCCTTGACTTACCGGTTGTTTTTGTTTATAATTAAGGTGTGGGGGTGGGGAATTGTCGATAAAATATTGGAAATATCCGCATTTGTTGCAGCGAATGTGTGCTTATATGGAAGAGCATTTTCGGGAGAATATCACTTCTGCGGATATCGCTCATTTTGCAAATTATTCCGTCCCTCGCTGTAATTATTTGTTTCGGACTTATTTTGGAGAATCTCCCGTTTCTTATCTTCGCCGTCTTCGGTTACGTGCGGCAAAAGAAGATTTGAAATGCGTAGGTTCTGTAGGAAAAGTTGCCCATGGCTTGGCATTTTCTTCCCATGATACTTTTTGCCGTGCATTTCGGAAAGAATACGGTATTACTCCGTCGGAATATCTTAAGGGCGGACAACTAAACGAGCGATATAAGGAAATTTACGAGTACCGCCACAGTCATGATACGTTTGGTTCCGGAATGAATCCTTCTCGGGATGGTCTTTGGGAATATTCTTATTACGATCTGAACCGCAACGAACACGCACTATTGCATTGGATCAAGCACGAATTGCAGTTTTCAACTCCTTATTCGGTTGCCGACAAAACCGATCCCTTATGGTATTGCTTTATACGGCAAGACGGATACGGACTTCATCCGGCAAAGGGTGCCTGCGTCATTAAGTCTTTCATATGTCCACACGAAGGGAACGTTGAAGTCTTTTTCTCCGTGGGAAGGGTTTATGTTTTCGAAAAACAAAATTCGCTTTCCGTTTTTCTATATCATAACGATCAACGTTTGGCTCCGTTGAAAAGCGACGCAGAATTAAAAACCTCGGATGCAGCGTTCTTGCGGGGAACTTGTTCCGTTCGTGCCGGAGACCGAATTTCTTTGGTTGTTAAGGCTTCCGGGGAGATTTATCGTGCCGGCGTGTTGCTCTATCGTCAAAGAATTGCATACTTAAAATAGCAAACATTCCGTCCCCGAGCATTCGTTTTTTTTGTAATCCGGGCAAGTATTGCCTGAAAATAAAATGGAGGAACGTTATATGAAAAAAGTTTCCATCGCCTCTCTTTTCGTCTCTCTTGCATTGGTATTGTGCCTGTTCTTCATGTTCAGCATTTCCGTATCTGCTGAAACGGTTGCCGGAACGATTACCGTAACGCAGTCCGACGGAACGATAGGAACCCTGACCGATGCTGCCGGGGACAATCAAGCCACCGTCCTTCCCGTGGGGGAAGGCACCGTTACATACGATGCCGATACGGCTACGGTAACCTTAGATACCGTTACCGCACAGTTGATCGATTTTGCCATGAACGGTGATTTTACTCTGAACGTCGTTGGTAAAAACGTGATCAACAACGGAAATGAGTCTGCGGATGTGTCTGCAATTACCGTCACTACCGGAAACGTAACCGTGATCGGCGACGGCATTTTGGATCTGGATGCGTACAGCTTCGCATTCCATGTCAAAGCCGGCTCTTTTACCCAAAAAGGTGCTTCTCTTGACCTAAACACAACGAAGCGTCCTTTTTTGAATGCTTCCGGAAATGTTTCGCTTATTGACGGCTCCATCGTTGGGGTTGCCGGAGATTGGAGCGGACTGGAAGCCGGTGGAGATCTTTCCATTACCGGAGGGTCTGTCACCTCCACCGCAACGGCGAATGCCTTTATGATTACCGGAAATATTAAAATTTCCGGTGGTACGGTTTCTGCTACCACCACGTCTGCAGACTCGGGAATTCGTTCTACGGGTTCCGGGAAATCCCTTGAAATTTCCGGCGGCGAGATTACCGCTAACGTAAAGACTAAAAACGGACTCCTGGCAAATGGTCCTATTAAGATTTCCGGGGGAAACATTTCTATCCATACCCTGGGCTCTTATGGGATCAATGCCAGCAGCTCCAGCATTTCTGTTTCCGGCGGCACGATCTCCGTTAATTCAGAAGGTGACCATGGGGTTCATGCAACGGCAGGTATTTCTGTTTCCGGCGGTACGATTGCCGTCGATATGCACGGAAAGAACAATGCGTTTTATGATAACAGTACGGTCGGTATTAATGTCACCGGCGGGGATTTCAACCTTAAGGCAAATTATAACGGACTTTTGAGCAACGGTACGGTAAGCGTTGACGGATGTAATTTGACGGTCGATGCTAAAATTGCGATCAATGCAAGTACCGGAATCAACATTTCTCAACAAAGCGCCGATCAACCTACCAACCTTGTATTTAACTCCTCTCCTGCCCTTCAATTGAACAAAGCAAACACGACTCTTAATATTACCGGCGGTCGGATTACCGGAAGCGGCTCCCATTTCGTATATGTAAACACCAACGGTACTGTAAACATCGGTGCCGACGCGATTGTTGATTTTAATGCAACGACCAAGCCCGTGAATGGAACTGCCGGATATGCCCTTACCATCAATTCCGAAATAGAATGGGAAGAAGGGAAATCCTTTGCTGATGCGGAATCTGCCCGGCAGATCAAAACCGTAAATCAGCGTCCCATCGTTGACGCAAACGTTTCTGCCACCGTTACTGCCAACGGCAACGCCCAAGCCGGCGTGACCGTCGGTCTGTACAAAGACGGCGCAGAGGTTGCCACCGCAGTGACCGGCGAAAACGGAACTGCCGCCCTCGTGGTCGAAGACCTGCTTGCAGGCTACACCTACGGCGGCTACACCCTGAAGCAGATCGCAGAAGACGGCAAGGGCTATACCTACGATCTGACCGAAAGAGACGTTTCCATCTTCGTGAACGCAAACGGCGTCGTTACCGTCACCGGCGACACCGCCTTCGCAAACACCTACGTCGAGCCCCGCCTGCCCTACCTGGAAGGCGAAATCGTTGACGGCAAGTATATCGTTACCGAAACCGGCAAAGCCACTGAAATGGGCTTGATCAAGATCGGCAACGATTACTACTACGCAGGCCCCAACGGCGTTCTCGTCACAAGTCAGAAATACTTCGCCTGGAGATTGAACGAAAACTGCGACATCACCACCGGCTGGTACTATTTCGATTCCACCGGTAAGCTGGTTGATTCCGGTATCGTGGACGGTTACTACTACGTCGAT
>JAGAPC010000013.1 GCA_017623475.1 Clostridia bacterium
CAAGCGATTGATGAGGGAGTAAAGCAAAAAAAAATAGCCCTTTACCAACCTCATCCACCGCAAGCGGTCCCCCTTCCCCTGCCAGGGGAAGGCTACTGCACCGGCGACGAATACGCGGAATACGTTATGAGTAAACTGTAACAGAGTGAAGAGAGAAGAGTGAAGATAGTATCTCAACTCTCCACTCTCAACTCTCCACTTTTCGAAAGGGGGATTTTTATGAAGCCGCCGTCAATCAAAGGAATTGCCAACAACAAAAAGGCGTATCACGATTATTTTGTGGAAGAAAAAATCGAAGCGGGCATTTCCCTGGTCGGCACGGAGGTCAAGTCGATCCGCATGGGCAGAGTGAATCTGAAGGATTCCTACTGCTCGATCAAAAACGGAGAGATGATCCTGATGGGCGCCCACGTTTCCCCCTACGAAAAGGGCAACATCTTCAACAAAGATCCCCTGCGGGAACGGAAATTACTGCTTCACCGCAAGGAGATCGACCGACTCTTCGGCAAGGTCAAGCAGGACGGATATTCCATCATTCCCCTGCAGATGTATCTGAAAGGTCCTTATGTCAAGGTGGAGATCGGACTTTGCAAAGGGAAAAAGCTGTACGATAAACGGGAAGACGACGCGAAAAAAGCCGCAAAACGTGACATGGAACGCTCCATGAAAATTGAACGCTGACGAAAGGACGGAGCCTATGGAAAACACCTTATTATTTGAAGCATCCCCCACCTTTTCCGTCCCCTGCGACGTGGTGGACAAGCACCTGAACGCCCCCGACGTGGAGCTGCGGTTGTTGTTGCTTTTATTGCGCAACGCCAACGCCGCCTTTTTGAAGGACGATCTGCTCCGCACCCTTTCGGTGGACGAGCCCCGTCTGGAGGAAGCGCTGAAATATTGGGTCAAGGCAGGCGTTTTGTACAAATCTTCCGGAAAATACACCCTGCAACGCCCCCAGCTGAAGGCGTCGGACTTCATGACCTACCACCCGGAAACGGTGGCGCAGCGCCTGGAAGGAGATCCGGCACTCCAATACCTTTACAAGGAAGCGGAAACGGCGTTGAAAAAGCCCCTTACCTCCGCCGACGCATCGCTGATTTTGTCCCTGGTGGATTGGTGCGGGCTTCCCGCCGACGTGGTGGCGCTTTTGATCCGCTACGGCAGTGATAACGGAAAATCCCTCCGCCAGATCGCCCAAACCGGAGTGAAATGGGCGGACGACGGCGTTAAGACCTTTGAAGAGGCAGAAGCGCTGATCCGCAAGGAGACCGAAAAGAAAAACACCGTCAACCGAATCGCTTCCCGATTTGGAATCCTGGGAACCCGCGCCCTTTCGGAGGCGGAGCAAAAGGCGTTCCTCAAGTGGAAAAACGAATTCGGCTACGATCTGGACATGATCGGGCTTGCCTATGAGGAAACGGTAAAAAATACCGGCAAATATACCTATACTTATATTGATAAAATTTTGATTCAATGGCACGACGCCGGGTACAAGACCCCCGCCGACGCCCAAGCCGCCCCCAAGCCGGAGAAACAATCCCGGCGACGCCCCGCAAGCCGCCGCACGGCGGTGAACAATCCCCGAAAAGCCGCCCCCTCCAACGACGCGTTGGATCTGGCGTGGGAAATTGCCGGAGGAGATGATTAACGATGAACAAATCAAAGTGCCTTGACGCGGTCAATCAGTTGATGGAGGATCGCAGAACCCAAGGAAAAATCGAAGAAAACCGCCGTCGGGAGGAAATTTCCGCCGCCGTCCCTGCCATCGCCCAAAAGGAACGGGAATTGCAGGAAAACCACGCGGCGTTCTTCCGCTTCATCGCCGATCGGGACGGAAGCGAAGAAAAATTCCTGGAATTTCGAGATAAATCCCTGGCGCTGCAGGAAGAAATCAAAGCCCTGCTGGTGCAAAACGGATACCCGGAAGCCTACCTCGACCCGGTGCATCACTGCTCGGTCTGTTATGACGATGGGGTTGTGGACGGTCAACTTTGCGCCTGCTACAAGCAAGCCCTGTCGGAGCAATATTTGAAGGAATCGGGGATGGAGCACCTCTTTTCCGGCAGCTGCTTTGCCAATTACGATCTTTCCCTGTACCCGGAGGATTCCCGGGACAAGATGAAAAAATTGCTGGAATTTTCCAAAAAATACGTCAAAACCTTCGGGGAAGATTCTCAAAATCTTCTGTTCGTGGGAGAGCCGGGCTGCGGAAAGACCTTTTTGTCGGTCTGCATCGGCTGTGAGCTGATCCGCGCCGGAAACTTCGTCTTATACGCCCCGGTGCAGGAGCTTTTGAACGATTTTGAAGCCGCCACCTTCCGCAACAAGGAAGCGGGCTTGCCCACCGACGATTACCTCGACGCGGATCTTCTGATCATCGACGATCTGGGGACGGAATTTTACTCGTCCTTCGTGGAAACCACCCTGTATTCGGTCATCAACACCCGCTTGACTCGGAAAAAGCCCACCGTCATTTCCACCAACCTTTCCATCGAGGATCGGAGCGAATGTTACGCCGCGCGGCTGAATTCCCGCCTGACCTATTCCTTTTTGAATCTGGAGTTTCCCGACGCCGATCTGCGGGCAGAAACCCTTCGCCGCAAGGCAGCCCGCCGGAAAAAGCAGTAAATCGGGCAAAACCCCTTGACTTTCCGCAAAAAGTATGTTATAATTTACAATAGAATACAATCATGGAGGAACATAACGTGAAACATATCAAAACCCTGAAAACCCGCAAACTCTGTGCCGGCAAGGGCGGTTGCGGCGAATGCCAGACTTCCTGCCAATCCGCTTGCAAAACCAGCTGCGGCGTTGCCAACCAGAAATGCGAATCCAAGAAGTAATTTTGGAATGAATGAAAAAGCCGCCGCACGGCGGTTTTTTTATAAGTAAAAGAAGGTCGCTTCGTGGAAAAAAAGTACGAAAAAAAGTATATACCGGTCGCCCGAATGCTCCGTAAGAATATGACGAAAGAAGAAAGGCATTTATGGTATGACTTTTTAAGCACCTATCCAATTCATTTTAAAAAGCAAAAACTCCTCGGAAAATACGTGGTGGATTTTTATTGTGCAAGAGCGAAACTTGTGGTAGAATTGGACGGAAGCCAGCACGAATCTGACGACGGAAGGTTTTTTGATGAACGAAGAACGGAATACCTGGAACAATTCGGGATCAAGGTAATCCGTTTCAAAAATATTCAGGTTCGTGAAAAATTTCATTCCGTTTGTAAGAGAATTGACGAGGAAGTAATGCAAGCCTTATCTTCGCAATTAAAATAATAAGCTTTTACACGGGGTTCTTACCCCCGTCTCCTACGGCAGTCAACCGCAGAGCATCGCGGACGTTCTCTTTATTTACTCTGTGTTTTTTTTCGTTTGTTTGCGTGGGGTTCTTACCCCTTCCACCGCTGCGCGGTCCCCCTTCCCCTACCATAGGGGAAGGCAGTCAACCGCAGAGCATCGCGGAAATTAAGTTGTATTGCAGTTAAAAGCGAAAGAAAAACAAAAGAATGCGCCATCAAGAAATCGGACGACACCCCTGCCTTCCCCTGTTGCAGGGGAAGGGGGA
>JAGAPC010000014.1 GCA_017623475.1 Clostridia bacterium
GAGCTGAAGGCGGCGATGCAGTATATGTCTCAGAGCTTTCGAATCAAAGATGCCGAGATCAAGGATCTGTTCCTCGACATTGCGGCGGAGGAGCTTGGTCATATGGAGATGGTGGCGCAGACCATCAATCTCTTAAACGGTCACGACGTGGACGCGACAACAGTCCCCTGCGGGGAGATCCAATCCCACGTCATTCTCGGTCTGAATCCAGGGCTTATCAATGCTTCGGGTTATTCCTGGACGGCTGATTACGTTACGGTGACGGGTGATTTATGCGCCGACCTGCTCAGTAATATTGCATCCGAACAGCGTGCAAAGGTGGTTTACGAATACCTTTACCGCCAGATCGACGACAAGAAGGTGCGCGAGACCATTGATTTCCTCTTGAACCGCGAGGAAGCGCACAACCAGATGTTCCGCGATGCATTTAACAAGGTGCAGAACTCCGGCTCCAACCGTGATTTCGGCACGACCAAAGCCGCGAAAATGTATTTCTCTATGTCTGACCCTGGTCCCAACGCATTTGCCACGGGGGATACAAAGCCTGTATCTTTCGAATAACAGCGAAAAGCCGATGAGGAATCGATTGATTCTTCATCGGCTTGATTCTTCACTGCAGGTGGGGATTGACTTTTTGGTGGATCTATGATATAATATTTGTGTAAGTCATCGGAGGACGGTACACCGTAGTGTAGGGGATCGTAAGCAAATGCTTGCAGGCCGCCTGTCAGATAAGATGTCGAGTGAGCTCGGTTACGCTTTTTAGCGTTGCCGGGTATTTTTATTTTTTAGGAGGCTTTTATGAAAAACACGAAGGTTGAGCTTATTCCTTTGACGGCGGAGGATCGCGAGCAGTTTATTCTTGATAATCAATGGTCATTCAAGTACGGCGCGCTACAGGAGTTTGGCGAAAGGAACGATCATCTCGACGGCGACGGAGAGATCATTTCGCGAAGGACTATTGAGCGTTGTATTGACGCACCGAATAGTGAAACCTACCGCATCGTTGTTGACGGAAAAAAGGTGGGCGGAGTTATACTGAAAATCGATATGGAGACGCATCACAACGAATTGGAGATCCTTTTCGTTTCTCCCGAAGCGCACAGCAAAGGCATCGGATACGGCGCGTGGCTGGCGGTTGAGGCGCTTCATCCCGAGACGGTGGTTTGGGAGACCTGCACGCCCTATTTTGAAAAGCGTAACATTCACTTTTACGTAAACAAGTGCGGTTTTCAGATCGATCAATTCTGGTGCGAGTATTTTCAGCCCGAACACGAAATGCCCGACGAGGAGCACGATCCCGACGAAGGTCCCGATGAGATGTTTCGTTTTATCAAGGTGATGAAACCGTAAACGCTTTTTCTTTGCCTACTGCGGGGCAATCATTGACATTGGCACTAATTCATCGGTTCCGATGGAAATAATCGGCTTTGCAGCAAAAATCGTAACAATCCTCAAAGCCCTTGACAAATTCCCGATCCAGAGTTAACATACAAACGCGAAGCTCCCCCGAGATGAAATTCATCGCGTCGGGGGAGCGTTTTTGACTTAAAATTTAGTTTTCTTCTTGCAGATTATAAACCTCGGAGAACAGGTCGGTAAAATTTTTCGGGTCTAATTCTTCAATGACCTCTTTGTTGAAGGTGTAGTCCAATTCCGCTAACCAAAGGGTGTATTTGTTATTGAAATCGTCGCCGTACATCTTTTGATAAATCGAATCCTTGCGGTCTTCAAAATAGCTTGCGTCTTCGTTGACGTCGTATTTTTTAACGACCCAGATGGAATTGTCGATTTCCACCACCGAAACGTCTCCGATGCTCATGGAATCCAGCTGCTTAATAATGGATTGATTCACGCAGATGTCGTAGTAAGTATAAAGGGTTTGATTGAAGATCCCATCATTGTCGCAGATCAGCCCTACGGTAACGGAATCCTCGTTGCTTTCTTCTGCAGACGCCTTATCCTCTGCAGACATATCGTCGGTGATCTTGACGTAATCCTCGGAATGTTTTGCCACCAGATCCTCAAAGGAAGCGCCGTTTTTGGCATCGTTGCAAATGGTTTCTGCCAGATTCCGCTTGTTTGCAATTTCGTCTGCCGGAAGCGCCTTATCGTTTTCATCCACCGTCGTGAAGAGAATATACTTAAAGCGGTAATAATTCTCGTTATAATAATCCTTTTTGTCCTGCTCCGTGATGGGAGTGACGCCGTTTTCTCCGTAATAATATTCCAAAATCGCGTCGCTCTTATATTCAACCGAGAGCAGATTCAAAAACTCTTCTTGCTTCAATCCCAAGGTTTTCAGGATTTTTTTCATGCCGGATTCTCCGTAGGTTTCGACCCATTCCTCGGCATATTGCTTTTCGATATCCGCCTGCTGTTGTTCGGTCAGCGAAAGCCCCAATTCCTCAAACTTTTCCGAGACCACGACGAAGGTAAGATATTGGGATTTTGCAGTGTTGATAATGCTTTCCCGCACCGTTTCGGTTTCGGTGTAGTAGTTGTCAATTACCGCCGTAATATCGTAATTGTATCCCTTCAAAAGCTCCTTATAATAATCCCGCTGCCAATGAACGTAAAAGCTGTAGTAGCCGGCTTTCATGTCTTCTCCCTTTGCGGTCATTACGGGCTTGGAACACCCGGTCAGGATCATGCTGACGGAAAGAATCGTCAGCAAAAATACTGCAACAATCTTCTTTTTCATTGATTTACTCCTTTGATTCTTTGACCATAGTATATCATACATCGTCTTTTTTGTCTATAATTTCTCGGAGATTCCCTAAAAATTGTTCGATATCCTTTGCTTTATTCTCGCATTTCAGGGTGATATAGGGGGGATTTGCCGCGGAGAAGAGAAAGTCACGCCGATAAATCGAAGCAAGCCCTGCGACGACCCTGGGCTCGACGGTTTTGGGATAAATCAAAAATCCTTTGGGAAATTCCGATATTTTGGTAATTCCGAGGGAGATCGCCCGATATCGGATTCGTGCAATCATCAGCAGATTCTGAACCGGCTTGGGCGGTTCTCCGAAGCGGTCGATCAATTCGTCGGTAGCCTCCGATTCGTCTTCCTCGTTGCAGATTCCGGAAATGAGCTTGTAAATCTCGATTCGGCTTTCCGGATCGCGGATATATTTGTCCGGAATATAAGCGTCAATCTTCATTTCCACGGTACAATCTTCTTTAATGGAGGATTCGCCGCGTTGCTCCTTGACCGCTTCCTCCAAAAGCTTCATATACATATCGAAGCCGACGGTTACCAGATGACCGCTTTGCTCTGCACCGAGAACGTCGCCTGCCCCGCGGATTTCAAGGTCTCGCATGGCAATCTTCAGCCCCGACCCGAATTCGGTGAATTCCTTGATCGTCATCAGCCGTTTGTAGGCGTCGCTGGAGAGAACCTTTCCCTTGCGGAAAGTAAAATAGGCGTAAGCACGGCGGTCGGTTCTTCCGACCCGTCCGCGGATCTGATGCAATTGCGCCAATCCCAGCCGATCCGCGTCCTCGATGATTAGCGTATTGCAGTTTGGAACGTCCACGCCGGTTTCGATGATGGTGGTGCAAACCAAAACGTCGATGTTTCCATCCACCAGCTCCTGCCAGACCTTGGAAAGCTCGTCCTGGGACATCTTTCCGTGGGCAACCTGAACCCGTGCGCCGGTTCGATCTTCGATCTGCTGTGCCGTTTTATATATGGTATCGATGCGGTTGTGCAGATAATAACACTGACCGCCGCGGGACAACTCCTTCCGAATGGCGTCACAGATCAACCCCTCGCTGTATTCCGTAACGTAGGTCATGATCGGATATCGGTTGTGGGGCGCTTCGTTGATGACGGAAATATCCCGGATGCCACTCATGGACATATTCAGCGTTCGGGGGATGGGGGTTGCGGAAAGGGAGAGGATGTCGGCGTTGATTGCCTTTTCCTTCAAATATTCCTTATGGCTGACCCCGAAGCGTTGCTCCTCGTCAATGACGATCAGCCCCAAATCCTTAAATGCAATATCCTTTTGCACCAGGCGGTGGGTTCCGATAATAATATCAATTTCGCCTTTTTTTAATTTCTTTAGAATGGCTTCCTGTTGCTTTGCCGTCCGGAAGCGGGAGAGCAATTCGATCCGAACCGGATAATCCCGAAAGCGCGCCTTGACGGTGTTATAATGCTGGTATGCAAGGATCGTGGTGGGCGCCAAGAGGGCGGCTTGCTTACTGTCCATGACGCATTTAAAAAGAGCGCGCAACGCAACCTCTGTTTTTCCGAATCCCACGTCGCCGCAAAGCAGACGATCCATCGGAATCGGGCGTTCCATATCGGATTTGATTTCCTCAATACAACGCAGTTGATCCTCGGTTTCTTCAAATTCAAAATCTTCCTCAAAATTCTTCTGCCAATCGGAGTCCGGAGCAAAGGCGTGTCCCTCGGTCTTTAACCGCTGACCGTACAAAAGGATCAGCTTGTCTGCAAGATCACGGACTGCCTTTTTTGCCCGCTGCTTCGTCTTTTGCCAATCCGTTCCCCCGAGACGGTTCAGCTTTACCTTGACTTCTTCTCCGGCACCGATGTATTTGGAGATCAGATCCAGGTTATCGCAGGGGACGTACAGGGTGTCCGTTCCGGCAAATTTGATTTTGATAAAATCCTTCGTGATTCCGTCGGTTTCGATTTTATGGATTCCGTCGTAGATCCCAACGCCGTAATTTTCGTGCACCACAAAATCCCCCGGATGGATGTCCGAGAAGGCTTTGATTTTTTCGCCGCGCTGGAAGCGGGGTTTTTGCTTCCGCTTCAATTCTCCCTTTTGCCGCAGGGAAAAAACCACCTGCTTTACGTCGGGTAATTCAAAGCCGAAGGGGAGAGGATCGCAACAAACCGTAACGCTTCGTTTGGCGTAGATTTTTGCCATCTCACGTCTGTGATCCTCCGTGATCGTGGCGACGGTGACGTTGTAGCCGGACGATAAATACTGCTCGATTTCCTGGGGTAAGGTTTTCAGGTTTGCGTTTGAGGTGGGAAAAACGCGGAATTCGAAAAGTCGGTCGAATTTCAATCCGGGCAGGGAAGAGGTTAAGGTCTCAAAAACCAAAGAAGACTTTAAGCGGTCGAGAATTTCTTCTTTCGAGAAAGTATAGGCTTCGTCGAGGAAGGTATAGCCCTCCTCGGCTAACTGCTTGATATCTTCTTCCGTGCGGAATGTAAAGCCCTCAATAGATTCCAACACGCGCTTGTAATCGAAAATAAATAACAAATCCTCCGAGGTGCGGTAATCTAAAATATTCGCCCGATCGGAATAAAAATAGGGTAAATAGCGGTCGTGTCTCGGCAGAATCCCTTGTTCTAAAAGCTCGATGTCCTTTCGGACTCCCGGCGTTTGAGGTAATTGCGGAAGCTCTCTTTTCAAAACCTCCGTTACCTTTTGCGTGTATTCCTTTGCCGGGGTCAGCCGAAGCAGATCCTTTGCCTCGCTTCTCCGTTGGGAGGATACGTCGAACAGGGAAATGGAATCGACGGTTTGATCATAAAACTCGATGCGGTAAGGCTGTTCTTCCGATGCGGGGAAAATATCAACGATTTCTCCGCGGATGGAAAATTGTCCCGGTCCTTCCACCTTCGGAAAGGCTTCGTATCCGTATTCGGTTAAGATTTTCGGTAAGGAGTCGTAGTCGAAATCCTCGCCTACCGTCAGAACCGTTTCGCGGCAATCGGAGGGGGGGAGGGTTAAGGTGCAAAGCGCTTCTGCGGGAATAACGACGTTCTGAAAAAATCCTCGACGGATCTTTGAAATAACCTCGATTCGTTGATTTTCTTCAAAGCGGGAGGCGCTTTCAACGTCTCGAAAGGTGTAGTCCTTTGGGGGGAAATAAAAGGCGGATTCTCCCAAAGCGTCCAGCGTGCGGATCACGGATCGGGCAGCCTTTTCGTCGGGTACGACAAGAAACGCCCGCTTGCCCAGCCGGCGTTGTAAAATATCTGCAAAATAGGGCTTTTGCGTATCCATGCCGAAGATTGCACAGGCAAGACCTTCTGCCGCCGCGTTTTCAAGCCCCTGGTATTCCGGAAGTAACGTCAACTTCCCGATCAGCTCGTTCATTTCGGATCTCCGTTGTATTGGCTCATGGCATCGTTGGATTGACCGCTGATGATCAGCTTCAGTATTTCGTTCGTATCGTTAAAGCGTTCCGACAACTTTTTCTTTTCCGTGCCGGAAAACGAGCCGAGAACCCAATCTGCCAAATCGGTGGTCAGATCTGCGCGGTCGGAAACGCCGATGCGCACCCGGAAGAATTGATCGCTTCCTAACAGCGAAATGATGTTTTTCAGTCCGTTGTGTCCGCCGCCGCTTCCCTTTGCCCGAATACGGATGCGATTGAAGGGGAGAGCCACGTCGTCGCAAACTACGATGACCTTTTCCGGGGGAATATTATAATAATTGCAGGCCTCCGATACCGCCTCGCCGGAGAGATTCATGAAGGTTTGGGGCTTCATGAGAAGGATCTTTTTTCCGCCTATAATACATTCTCCGCACAAGGCGCGAAAGCGGATGCGGTTGATCTTAACCCCCTGCTCTTCCGCAAAGGCATCCAACGCCATCCAGCCCACGTTGTGCCGGGTAAATTCATATTTTTTCCCGGGATTTCCGAGTCCTACGATCATCCAGTCCATGACGGACCTCCAACAATTATTTCTACATCTATTTATTATACACGATTTTAACGATAATTGCAAGTGCTATGCACCGATTTTACCTAATTTTCGCAAATTCCGGCAGAATCTCTATGGGAATGTGCAAAAAATGTGAATTTATTTTTTCATTTTTTTTAAATAAATGAAAACGCCTTGCGTTCCTGGACGAAATGTGTTATAATGTCAAGAGTAAAATAATACTATGTTTATTTTAACTTCATTTATAGGAGGAAACCAAATGAGCACTAAGTATGTATATTTGTTCTCGGAAGGGAACAAGGACATGCGCAACCTGCTGGGCGGTAAAGGTGCAAACCTTGCCGAAATGACCGCAATCGGTCTTCCCGTTCCCCAGGGCTTTACGGTTACGACCGAAGCCTGCACCCGCTACTATGATGACGGAAAGCAAATCGCTCCCGAAATCATGGCTGAAATCGAAGAAAACATCGTTAAGATGGAAGGCATCACCGGCAAAAAGTTCGGCGATAAGGAAAATCCCCTTCTCGTTTCCGTTCGTTCCGGTGCCCGCGCTTCTATGCCCGGTATGATGGACACGATCCTGAACCTGGGTCTGAACGAGGACGTCGTTGAAGCTATGGCGGCTAAGTCCGGCAATCCCCGTTGGGCTTGGGACTGCTACAGACGTTTCATTCAGATGTATTCCGACGTCGTTATGGAAGTTGGTAAGAAATACTTCGAACAACTCATCGACGAAATGAAGGAAGCAAAGGGAATCCAATTCGACGTTGAATTGACCGCTGACGATCTGAAGGAGCTTGCTTCTCAGTTCAAGGCTGAATATAAAGCCAAGATCGGCGCTGATTTCCCCAGCGATCCCAAAGAACAGCTTATGGGTGCCGTCAAGGCGGTATTCCGTTCTTGGGACAACCCTCGTGCAAACGTGTATCGTCGCGATAACGACATTCCCTATTCTTGGGGTACTGCCGTTAACGTTCAGATGATGGCGTTCGGTAACATGGGCGATAACTGCGGTACCGGTGTTGCCTTTACCCGCGACCCTGCTACCGGTGAAAAGAAGCTGATGGGTGAATTCTTGGTCAACGCCCAGGGTGAAGACGTCGTTGCCGGCGTTCGTACTCCCATGCCCATCGCTCAGATGGCTGAAAAGTTCCCTGAAGCTTTCGCTCAGTTCCAGGAAGTTTGCAAAACTCTGGAAAATCACTATCACGATATGCAGGATATGGAATTTACCGTCGAAGACCGTAAGCTCTATATGCTCCAGACCCGTAACGGTAAGAGAACCGC
>JAGAPC010000015.1 GCA_017623475.1 Clostridia bacterium
CCACTGCATAAGTATCGACCATCAAAAAGATTCTACGCCAAATAGCCGTCCCTGACCCGAAGGGTTGGGGAAGGGGGACCGCGAAGCGGTGGAAGGGGCGAATTTTTTGGGTCTCACTTATTCCCCTACCAGGGGAAGCCAAATTTTGGTGCGCAAAAAGATTTAGAGCCTCGCGTTTTTCACGCAAGGCTCGTTTTTTAATCTTCTTTTTTATGGCGCAAAAGACCGATCACGGTCAGAACTCCGCAGAACAGGACGGCGGCGACGATGGAAACCAAGGCGATCATCCCCGTGGAGGGCGGCGTTTTCTCCTTCGGCGTTTCCGACGTCTGCGTTACGGTGGAAACAACGGAGCTTTCGCTCTCGCTCGAATCGGTGGTGTCGGTCACGTCGGTCACCCCCGTTTGGGAATCGGTGGAACTGTCCGAAATGGGAAAATTGGTCTCCGTATCGGTCAACGACTCGGAATCGGTCACGGTGTCCGATTGGGTTCCGCTGTCCGTATCGGTCTTGGTCGAGGTATTCTTCGACGAGGTTTTCGTGGAGGTACTCGTTTTGGTGGAGGTACTCGTTTTGGTGGAGGTCGGCTCGTCCGTCGTGTCGGTTTTGGTGGACGTAGAGGTGCTTGTCGGCGTGTCCGTATCGGTCGTCGGCGGCGTGTTGACGGTAGAGGTAGAAGACGACGCACCGCCGCCGTCGGTGGATTGGGTCTTCAGGGTGACGGTCAAGGGCGAGGGAGCAGAATATTCCACCGGAGTATTATCAAATAAAATAAATTTCGTAACAGAAACAGAGATCTTGGTAGTCAATGCGGAAGAATCGACTACCTTAAACGGCATTGTTATCACAACCCCTGACGCCGTAATATTGGAAACTCCGCCGCCGGCAATCGTAACAGACCCCGAACTGTTTCCGGTACTGCTGGGAGCTGAAAACAGCATTGGCTTGGACGCCGGCATATCCGGATCTGCTTTTAACTGAACAACCTTTTGGTCATAACTAAGAACAAATTGGAACCCTCCCCACGTAACATCGGGGAATGTCAACGTGACGGTAAATTCTCCATTATCAACCGAAGAAGTCTTCAGAGAAAATGCCGCAGCGGCAGAAGAAGGTCTTTCAAAAAAGAAAGACGTGGAAAAAAGAATCGAAACCGACAAAAGCAACAGTAACATCCTTTTAAAACAAAACTGCTTCATAATGAAATCCTTTCAAAAAACGATTATTCCTCTACCGGGAAAGAAGAGACAACGCCCACAACACGTTGTAGAATAAGCATCGCATCATAAATTGAAATTTCGGCTTCTCCCGAAACCTTTGCCGCAAGCTTTTGATATTCCTCTAACGTCGAACTTCCGACAACGTACTGTAGAACTAACATCGCATCGTATATATCCACCCCGTCTTGATTCAAATCCCCATACACGAAAGGGTTCTTCTCGTTGGACAGGTAAACCACCGGGGAAGAAAGGGCAAAGGGGGTGTAGGACACCAGGGCTTTACCGTTGGCGTCGGTGAGGGTGTTGATGCAAAGGTGGTAACCGGTTTTTGCCTTGGAAAGATCCTTGACCGCAAAGGTGAAAAACACTACCGAGCCTGCGTAGGACGTCATGTTGCACTCCCGCCAGCCGGACACCGCAACGTAATTGCAGTACCCTGCCGCGTTGGATTGGGCGATATCTCTCGATGCGGAAAGAATATCAAGTCCTTTTCCGTTGGCTTTAGCGCGGGCGGAGACGACCTTTCCCCCCTCCGTAACGGAAACCAAGGTCATGGCGGAAGGATCGTATTGAAGCCCCCCGTCGAATTCCGTCCACTTCAGTCCGTTGGTGTAAATCTCCACGGTGAGCATGGAATTTTCCGAATAGAACACCGGGCACATATAAACCGAGGGAACGGTGGCGGCGGTGGAGGTGATCCCCGACAAAAGCCCCAAGGTCAAAAGAAGGATCAGGGCAAAGGAAAGTATTTTTTTCACGATGATCCCTCCTTGTCTTCAGAATCGGTAGTTTGGCTTGTATCGGCGGTTGAATTAGAATCGGTCGTAGAATCCGAGTCGGTGGAAGGCTCGGGATCGGACGTCGGTTCGGGAATTAAATTCTCGATTCCTCCGGTGAAATAAGAAAGCATTTTTTGGACGTCTCCCCGATCAACGGTGCCGTTTCCGTCCAGATCCGCCCCTTCCTTTTGCCGGTCCGACAGGGAATTTTCGGTGCCGATCCCCCGAATCAGAATGCCCGCGTCGGTGGCGTTAACCGCGTGGTCGGCGTTCATATCCCCATTCGGCAAAATCACCATCGGGAAGGAGATCGACTGCCCCTCGGCGGTGACGGTGGCGGTATATTTTCCCTCTTCCGGGGCAGAATAAGTGATCTGATAGGCAGTCTTTTCCAAGGGAGTCAAGATCATATCCTCTTGCAGTAAGGCAACCTGAACCGACGACAGATCCGCCGCGATCCCCTCGTAGGAATAAAACCGATCCGCGGGAACCGTCACGGACAACACCTGCTTGGTATAAGCCAAAAAGACCCAGCCGGTCTGTTCTTTGTATTCCACCTTGCCCCATTCTCCGGAAATTTCCGTCACGTTGAGAAGGGTGCCGTGGGGGATCAAATCCAGGGATTTTGCGTTGGTATCTGCCTCGGCGCGGAGATTCAACGACGAGGACGGCGTATAAACGCGGATTTGCCCCAACTGATGCAGGGGAACCGAAAGCTTTTCGCTGTTCGGCGGGGGAATGTAAACCCCGACGGATTCGGGATATTCCGTAGGCATATGAACATATTGAATCCCGTAGTTCCGATAGATCTCAACGAACCGTTCCCACGTCCAATACCAGCAATCCACCCGACAGGGAACCCCGGTATTTGCGTGGTAAATATACATTCCCTTTTCGTCGGTGGAAAGGACGATGAACGAATGCTGCTTCCCCCCCGGGATCCGCACGTTGGCGCCGGTTTTTGCGTCTTTGAACAGATTTTTTACGTTCTCCACCGTCATCTGCGACGGCTCAAGAGACCCCAGGGAATAATATTTATCCTTGTTCTCCGGATATTCCGTCCGATCGATGAATCCGAAGATTTTATAAAACATATAATGAGCAAAGCCCATACATTGGCAGGAGAAGAGACGAACCAGCGCTCCGTTTTTTTCCGGATCGTTGTAGTCGGAAATGCAATCGCATCCGCCGTAAAAGCTGCATTTGTTGTGGCAGGTGCAGGGCTCCCCGGTGTAAGAGAAATAAGACCCTACGGGGAACTCGGAAAAGACCACGTCCAACCGACGGGCGACGGCGGCGTTATCGGTAAATTCTCCGCCAACCCCTTCGATCCCCTTGCGCACCGGCTCGGTCTGGGCGCGGAAGCGGGGCGAAAACGAAGAAAGGAAAAGCGAAGAGCATACCGTCGCCAGCACCAAAACAACGCTGACGATACGAGAAAACAGACGCTTGCGGTCGGTCATACCTCTCCCCCTCTCCGTGTCTTTCAATATAAAATCCACTTCCATTATAACAAGCAATTCCCCACCTGTCAACAAATTTCGTACAAAAGTCACATTTATTTTGCGGAATTGCACCGATTTCGGAGGAAATATATGGAACCAACCCCGCCGACGCCGAAAAGAGACGGCGTCCCCCTCTATCGGATTCTGCAGCTTCTTCGGGACGCCCAGGTAGGCGCCTTCGCCGCCCAAGCCGCCTTTTTCGTCCTGCTTTCCGCCATGCCCTTTTTGGTGTTTCTCACGGCGGTATTGCATTACGTTCCCTGGACGGAGCAGGATCTTTTCGCCCTGCTTCCCACCGCCTTCGGCACGGAAATTCTCCCCGTTTTGCCCGAAGCCTCTCCCACGGCGGCGATCCTCTCCCTTTCCGCGGTGACGGCGTTGTGGTCCGCCTCCCGGGGGATCGTAGCCCTGACCCGAGGGCTGAACAAAATGTACGGCTTGACCGAAACCCGCAATTATTTTCTTCTGCGGTTTTTTGCCTTGGCGGAGACGCTGATTTTGGAGATCGCCCTGATCTGCACCTTGGGAGGCGCGGTGCAGGGCGAGGCGTTGGGGGAAGCGGCGGGGGCAGACGGCATCTTAAAATCCATCCTTCGCACGGCGGGGGGATTTCTTCTGTTGACGGTCTTTTTTCT
Source organism: Clostridia bacterium (assembly GCA_017623475.1). Taxonomy (GTDB): domain Bacteria; phylum Bacillota; class Clostridia; order Oscillospirales; family UBA644; genus RGIG995. Next base: position 4,140 of record JAGAPC010000015.1, read on the forward strand.
GTTTCTTTATACCGTTCTCCCCGACCACACCACGAGCCCCTTAAAGCAGCTGCCCGGCGCCGTCGGTGCCGCCGTAGGGTGGATCTTATTTACCGAAGGATATTCGGTTTACGTGGAACGGGTTGCCGATTTTCCCCGTCTGTACGGCGCGTTATCCAACGTGGCGATGCTGATGCTGTGGCTGTGGCTTTGCTTGTGTATTCTGTTCCTCGGAGCCCTTCTCAATCGACTCTTACGGATGATGGAATGAAAGTGTGACGTTTTTTCGAGAAAACGCCCTTTCGATTGACAAGAAGGAGATTTTCAAGTATAATATATCTGTAGTATTTAAAATAAGTAGAAGGAGGGCGGTTTTTTTTGAAACGGATCCCTTTCACCGTCAATCAACAACTGAAGATAAAAACCACGGAATCCCTGTCCGCCGTCCTTCCCATCACCTTGATCGTCCTTGCGTTAAGCGTTTTCGTCGTTCCCCTGGAGGTGGGCACCGTTGCCATGTTCTTTGCCGGCGCCGTCATGCTGATCGTCGGCATGGGAATGTTCCAGCTGGGGGCGGAAATGTCCATGAGCCCCTTGGGGGAAGGCATCGGGGTGCAGGTGGCAAAATCCAAAACCTTGTTTTTTGCCTCGTTGATCGGGTTTTTGATGGGCTTTCTCATCACCATCGCAGAGCCGGATCTTCAGGTGTTGTCCAATCAAGTCCCTGCAATCCCCAACCTTACGCTGATCTTAACCGTTGCCGTGGGCGTGGGGATCTTCCTTGCCCTGGCGGTTTTGCGGATTGCGTTCAAGCTTGATCTTTCGGTTCTTTTAATGATTTTATACGGAGGAATTTTGCTCCTGTCCTTCTTCGTCCCCGGGGAATTTCTTGCCGTCGCCTTCGATTCGGGCGGGGTAACCACCGGACCGATGACCGTGCCCTTTATCATGGCGATGGGCGTGGGGCTTTCGTCTATGCGCGGAGACAAAAACGCCGCCAGCGACTCCTTCGGTCTGGTTGCCCTTTCCAGCGTCGGACCGATCTTGGCGGTCATGGTTTTGGGGTGCTTCTATCACTCGGCGGATGCGGAGTACGAAGCCACCAAGATCCCTCAAGTGGAAACCATGAAGGACGTCACCAACGCCTTTGCCGTAAAAATTCCTCACTTTATCCAAGAGGTTCTGATCTCTTTACTGCCCATTTTAGCGGTATTTTTGATCTTCCAGCTGATCTGCCGCAGATACCATAAGCGTCAGTTCTGGAAGATTACCGTAGGCTTCGGCTACACCGCCATCGGGCTGGTTCTGTTTTTGTGCGGCGTCAACGTGGGCTTTGCCCCCGTGGGAAGCCAGCTGGGAAGCGAATTGGCTGCCGGAGGATCGAAATGGCTGTTGATTCCCATGGGAATGTTGATCGGCTACTTCATCGTGAAGGCAGAGCCTGCCATACAGATTTTGAACAAGCAGGTGCAATCGGTCACCGACGGCGTCATTTCCGCAAAATCCATGAATCTTGCCCTTTCGGCAGGGGTTGCAATCAGTATCGGACTTGCAATGCTCCGAATTCTGACCGGAATTCCCATCCGCTGGATCGTCATTCCCGGATATCTCATCGCCCTGATCCTGTCCCGATTCGTGCCGAAAATTTTCGTCGGTATCGCCTTCGACTCCGGCGGCGTTGCCAGCGGGCCGATGACCTCTACCTTCCTGCTTCCCCTTTGCATCGGCGCTTGCACCAGCGTGGGCGGGAACGTCATGACCGACGCCTTCGGCGTGGTTGCCCTGGTCGCCATGACGCCCCTCATCGCCATTCAGATCATGGGGGTTCGGTATCAGATCAAGCTGAACAAGCAGCAGAAGCAGATCACGCCCGAAGCACTCATTCCCGAAGACAGTGATGAAATCGTCGAACTTGAGGAGGAATGATTTTGATGAACGAAATACGAAAAATCCCTTCCCGGATGTTATTCCTCATCGCCGCCCCAAAATTTGCGGAAAAAGCCGCCGCGCTGTTGTTGGAGCACAACGTGCCGATCCAATATCAGATCCACGGCAGAGGAACGGCAACCAGCGAAATGATGGATCTTTTGGGTCTTGGAACGGCAGAAAAAACGATCATCGTAAGCATCCTGCCCAAGAACGCCGCCAATCAGACCCTCGCCCGGCTGGACGACACGCTGGAGGAATTGGAACGGAAAAACCGGGGCATCGCCTTTACCCTCCCCATTTCCGGGCTGAACAAATTACTGTTACGGATGATGGGCGATCTGGAAGAGCAAAACGAAGAAACATCGGAAGGAAAGGAACGGTCGGTTATGACAGAGAGAAACTACGCGTTGATCACCGCCATCGTCAATCAAGGCTATAGTGAAGAGGTCATGAACGCCGCCCGCAGCGCCGGAGCGCGGGGCGGAACGGTCATCCACAGCCGCCGCATCATGGACGAAAAAACCATTGCCACCATGGGGCTGGGGCTTCAGGAAGAACGGGAAATGATTTTGATCGTCGCCGACGAAGAGCATAAATTACCGATCATGCAAGCCATCGGAGAACAATGGGGCGTCCGCAGTGAAGCGAAGGGCGTCGTATTGTCCCTGCCCATCGACAACGTCATCGGCTTGCGGTAAAATCTAACTCAATAGCAAAACCCCGAAACTGTCGTTTCGGGGTTCAAATTTTATTGAGGAATCAATGTTTCCCCTTACTAAGGGAAGGCTTATTCTTGCGCAATTCAAAACCGCTTTTACGCTCTGTGAGAAAAATCCCGAACAACGAAGCAGTAAGAGGGATCGCACCAACGTTTGCCTTCCCCTGGTAGGGGAAGGTGGCACGGCGAATACCGTCGCCGTGACGGATGAGGTTGTCCTCCCGCGACAAGACAGAAGGTTGACCGTTGGTAATTCTTTGGTTCTTTTATAGCACCTTTTTGACAATCTAAACCCCCGAAACGATTTGGTGTGTGTTCTTAGCGAAGTTTTTAGGGTGGTATGTAACCGGAAGGCATTTTTGCCTTCCGGTTCTTACTTTTATGCAGGGATATCTTCCTCTGCATCTTCGTCATAAGTGCCGAACATTACGGTGAGTGTTTCAAGCTTCTTC
>JAGAPC010000016.1 GCA_017623475.1 Clostridia bacterium
ATTTTGCATTTTTAATTTTGCATTTTGCATTTTGCATTCAACCCATTATAGGGGTTTTGATTGAATCTTTGCGTATCGGCGGGGGTATTGGTCGGGGGTGGGCGCGGTTTTTTCGAATACGATCAGCACCCGCTTCAACGCATCGGTCGGGATCTCTCCGTAGGGATCGACCAGGGAAAATTCCCGAATCTCTTTAACCGTTGCGCCCAAAAGCTCCGCCGCCCGCGTTGCCTGCTCCAGCTCTTCCCTTCCGCCGGCGGCCTTCAGGGCGCAAAAGCAACCCGCGACCTTGACCAGGGGCAGGCACAGCTCGCAAAGAATATTTAAGGGAGCGACCGCCCTTGCGGTGACGAAATCAAAGGATTCCCGATAAGTACCGTCCTTGCCCAATTCCTCTGCACGGGCAGTTAGAGTGCGTATTCGGTTCAGCTCCAGCAGTTGTGCCGTTTGGAAGACGTAATTCATCCGTTTTTCGGTGGAATCCACGGCGGTGATCTGCAGATCCGGGCGAAGAATTGCCAAGGGCAGGGTGGGAAATCCGGCGCCTGCACCGATATCACACACCGCGGCACCTTGGGGCGGAAGATCTGCCATCGAGGCGCAATCCGCATAGTGCTTGACGGCAATTTCCGCCAAATCGGTCACGGCGGTCAGATTCATCTGCCGATTAACCCGAAGCATTTCGTCGGTCAAGCGGGAGAAAAGATCCCCCTGAATCTCCGTTAAAGTTCGTCCGTTTGCAGAAAACACGGTGGTAAGCGTAGTTTTAAAATTCTGTTCCATAATCATCCTCCGACGTGGATTTCAGTATAGCACAAGGATGGGATTTTGTCAAGGATTCGGATAAAAATTGCAACTTTTTTTTAAACTCGACAAAAAGAATTGACTTTCGACAATTTGGGTGCTATAATAGAATCATCGTATAACGTAGATAAATTGGGTGACGGTGAAATGAGAAAGCATTCTCGCAGAAAAGGAATCCTTGCGGCGGTAATCCTGCTTCTATTGGCGGCAGGATCGGTCTGTATTGCATATTTTGGAAATCCACAGACAGACGACCCCGAAAACACCGGAACCGAACAGGCGCAATCATCGGAAACATTCTCCGACACGACGCAGGAAACGGTCTTCTCCTCGGAAACCACCGACCCTGAATATTCTGACGTGACCGGAACCGAGACCCAATCCGAGCCGGGAACAGACACCGATACAGATACCACAGATACCACAGATACCGACGAAAAATCCACCGGCACGACGGAAATTCCCCTAAAGGAAATTCTCGGACATATTACTCCGCCTCCGGACGGAAGCCCCAAGAAAATTGCCTTTACCTTTGACGACGGTCCCTATACCCCCGTGACGCGGGGAATCGTGGACGAATTTGCAAAATACGGCGGACATTGTACCTTTTTCGTCGTCGGAAACCGTATTTACGGAACACAAAAGGAAGCGATGAAATACGCCTTCGATCAGGGAAATGAAATTGCAATTCACGCCTACACCCACAACGCGTACTACAATACGTGCAGTAACAGCGTTTATCAGTTTGAAATAGAAAAAACGGCGGAAGAAATTCTGAACGTCACGGGAAAGGCGCCGACGCTGATGCGTCCTGTGGGCGGATCGATTACCAACGAACGGGTTGCGAACAGCCCCTATTCGGTCATTCTTTGGAACTTGGACACGAAGGATTGGAAATACCGAAACGCGGACACCGTTGCCCGATCCATTTTGAATTCGGTCACCGCCGGAGATATCATCCTGCTGCACGATATTTACCCCTCCTCCCTGGAAGCGATCAAAATGGTTCTGCCCCTTTTGAAGGAGTACGGATACGAATTCGTCACCGTTTCGGAGCTGCTGGGCGAAGAAATGCAGGCCGGAAAGAAATACTCCAATGCATATTAAACAAAAAGCACTTATGAATTTTCGTCATAAGTGCTTTTCTTTTTATTTTAAATCTTTGCGGCGAAATTTCAGAATTCCGTGACAAAGCAGTGCCGCAGCCCCAACAAGAGGGGGCAACACGTAAGACAATACATCGGATGTTGCATAAGAAGTTCCAAGTCCGATGTTTGCAGAGAACATAAACACATTGATCCGTTGAAGGAAATCCAAGAAATCGACCAACCATTCCATTCCTGCGTCAACTTCTGTCAGCACCATCGTCACGACCTGCAAAATACTGCCGATCATCGTCGCACCGAATACCACGGCAATATACGTCACGATAACCAGCCCCATGTTTTTCATCACGACGCAAAGCCAACTGATGAAAGCGGCGACAAAGACATAGAGCAGCAACTCAAACAACAGAGATTCAAAGAAATACCACAAATCCGCCGTTACAAAGGGAGTCGGTTGGTAATCGAAAAACGGAAGACTGATGCCCAAAGTCAACAGTGCGTGTGCCAGAACGATTCCGAACAGCGTGGTAAAACATACCGTAAACAGGGAAAGAAAGATCGAAATACGGGAATGTCCGCTGATAATCTTATTCCGCACCGTTCCGGAACTGAAGTCTTTACAAAGAATAATTCCGATCAAAAGCGGGGCGATCAAACCCAAATTATTGCCAAAGGAAAAGGAACTGAAAAACTGTCCTTTCGCCGAAACCAGACCGGAGAGCATTTCTTCCGTCATGGGGTCTTCCCCGACAAATGCAAACAAAACGATATACAATAACGGCGTGACGACGGCAAAAATCACGGCTAAAATGCAAACGACAAGAAACAGCTTGTCTTGGAAGAATTTTTTGTAATCCGATTTGATCAATCTCGTCATCCCCGTTTCCCTCCTATGGTTTCCAGATAGTAATCTTCAAAGGTAGATTCGTGACAGTTGATACTGACAATCCGGATTCCGGCATCCAAAATGGCGGAGAGGATCGAATTCAAATCAAATTCACCCACAAAGCGGACACCACCGGGGATCAAAGAAAGGGCGTCTTCGGGCAGCAATCCGGAAAGAATCCGGAACAGATCCTCCGGGCGATCGGTCTTAATTTCCGTGGTGGGAGCCATTTCCTTTTGCAATTGATCGGCGGAAATTTCCTTGATAATATGCCCTTTGGAAATAATTCCGTATTTGGTTGCCACCAGAGACAACTCGCTGAGGATGTGTGAAGAAATCAAAAAGGTAATGTTTTTCTCCCGGTTCAATCGTAAAATCAATTCACGGATCTCCACGATGCCGGCAGGATCCAAACCGTTCAAGGGTTCATCCAAAATCAAAAACTCGGGATCACCCAACAAGCACATTGCAATTCCAAGACGCTGACGCATCCCCAACGAGAAATTGCCGGCATGCTTCTTTTCCTTGACCATTTCCCCCAATCCAACCTCTTGCAAGGTTTCGGCGATTTTTTCATCGGCGGGAATCCCCAAAATCATGCATTGCATTTTAAGGTTATCATAAGCCGACATATTGGGATAAATGGACGGACTTTCCACTATGGCGCCGATCTTACGACGGGCGGTTTTGATTTCATTGGAATCATGCGCAACGCCGAACAATTCAAATCGACCGCTTTGAGGAAAAATCAAGCCCGTAATCAGCCGGATCACCGTAGTTTTCCCAGAGCCGTTCTCCCCTACAAATCCGTAAATATCGCCACGGCAAATGGTCATATCGGTGTCTTTTACGGCAAAATGCCGTTTGTACTTTTTGGATAAACCGAAGGTACGCAGAACGTAATCCATAGAACCGATCCTTTCATCAAGTTCGTAATCATACGAAGTTTTATAATATGATTATATCATATTTTCAGAAGGAAATCAATACGGTCAAAAGATTTTTCGATTTCTCATCCGCAGAACCATTTCATTATTCATTACAAAATCCGATTTATTAAATTTTCTCATAAATAAAACAGGATGAGCGATGCTCATCCTGTTTTATTGTCCATGGGCTACAAAAAAGATATTTTTGCCGTTTTTGCGTATGAATTCGAACTCTTGCAGTTTTTAGTGAAGTATCGGCTAACGCCGATGTGAAGTTATGCCTCACGGCATAATGAAGTATTATGCTTGCGCATAAAATGAAGTTAAGTGCGCCACTCACTTCCGAAGAAACTTCACTGTCCGCAGGACAACTTCACTTGCGGAGCAAACTTCACGCGCCGAAAGGCGCACTTAGTTGAAAAACCGACAAGTCGAAACTTGTCGGTTCTTCTGTCTATGAGCTATGAAAAAGATATTTTTGCTGTTTTTGCGTATGAATTCGAACTCTCACATA
>JAGAPC010000001.1 GCA_017623475.1 Clostridia bacterium
TTATACTTATAAATACTTGACTTTTTCAATTTATTGTTTTATAATTTACTTGCCCATACCAGACGAAGGAGGCGATGCGATGACCGACAGAGTTGATATGCGCAGCATTATCAGCGAAATTCTTCGTAACGGTAAAATCGATGGTTTCATCCCCTTAGACGAAATCAAACGAGTTCAGACGGATTACGATTTGACCGATGAAGCAGTTGAAGATATTTTGCAAAAACTCCGTGCTGCCAATATTGACCTGGTCGAGTCCAATGAAGAAGAAATAATTGAAGAAGAAACGGGCAAGAACAGATCAACACAGGAATCGGACGGGCAACCGACTGAGGTTGACCCACTAAAAGCTTACTTCCGTGAGGTAAGCAAATTTCCCACGCTTACCAAAGAAGAGGTTTTTGCCTTGGCATACCGTATGCGCGACGGAGATCCGCGTGCAAGGGAAAAGCTGATTGAATCGAATCTGCGCCTTGTCATCAATATTGCCAAGCATTACAGGAATTATGGTGTCCCCTTTCTTGATTTGATTCAGGAGGGCAATGTAGGACTTATTCGTGCGGTAGAGAAATTTGATCCTTCTCTCGGTTACCGCTTTTCTACTTATGCAACTTGGTGGATTAAATTTGGTGTTCGTAAGGCTTTATCCGACCAAGGTAAGACTATACGAATCCCCACTTATATGGTTTCTAATGTTACTTCGCTCAACCGTGTGCGTAACCAGTTCTATCAGGAGCACGGCAGAGAAGCCACCGCCAAGGAACTATCAAAAATCACTCGTATTTCACTTTCCAAAGTAAAGGATATGCTGACGCTGATTCAGGAACCCCTTTCATTGGAAATGACGATTGATAACGACAGGGAGACACGCCTTCTTGATTTTATATCAGATGATACCGAAGGTTCTGATCCCAGTCAGGCAATTCAACTAAAGGAATTTCGCTACCACTTCGATAAAATGATGAGCGTTCTCGGAGAAAGGGAGCGCAAGATCATAAATATGAGATATGGGCTTGATGGCGGTAGGAAATACACTTTTGCTGAAATAGGCCGCGAGTTTGGGATCACCCGTGAACGAGTCCGCCAACTCGAAGCAAAAGCAATATTAAAACTTAGGAAAACAGAACACTTTAAGGGAGTCAAAAACTTCTTTGAAACATAAAATCAACGAGGTGAACAAACGCTGTTCACCTCGTTTTTACATCGATTTTACGGAAAATCTGATAGTTATTTTTTGCACCAAAATCACCTAAAAGCATTGAAATCACTGGGGTTTTCAGGTTTTTGTGCTAATAACACTCACAAGTAATATCCTTTACACCAAAATTCGCGATTTCGGTACGCAAATTTCATATTCCCGTATTTCTGGAATATCATCAAACTGCTTTTCCCTTTCAAATATCCCATAAAACCCGAAACGCTCATTTTGGGCGGAATACTTACCAGCAGATGAATGTGATCCGGACACACTTCGCCTTCAATAATCTCTACTCCTTTCCATTGACATAGGGTGCGCAGTATTTCTCGAATCTCGCTCCTCTTCTCGTCAAAAAAGACTTTTCTTCGAAATTTTGGAGCAAACACGATATGGTACTTGCAATTTCATTTCGTATGTGCTAAACTATTAGTGGCATTATTTTGTTCCGACATTTTAATGTCCTCCTGATGTGTTTATTTTTTCGTAACTGGCAGGTCACGATTCTATTATAACACATCAGGAGTTCTTCTTCAATGTTCATCGGCAATAGCCTCTATTGAACCACGCGACTATCGCGTGGTTTTCTGCATACAATAGAAAAGGCCCGCCGAGGTGGCGGACCTTACGTTTAATCCAATTCAAAGGCTCCGGTATAGAGCTGATAATAGGTTCCCTTTTCCGCAAGGAGCTTTTCGTGATCTCCTCGCTCAATAATCCGTCCGTGGTCGAGAACCATGATTACGTCGGAATTTTTGATAGTAGAAAGGCGGTGGGCGATGACGAACACGGTTCTGCCCTCCATCAATTTGTCCATGCCGCGCTGAACGATGGCTTCCGTGCGGGTATCAATGGAGGAGGTGGCTTCGTCCAGAATCATAACCGGGGGATCGGCAACGGCGGCTCTTGCGATGGAGATCAACTGACGCTGCCCCTGGGAAAGATTTGCACCGTTCCCCGAAAGCATCGTATCGTATCCGTCGGGCAGGCGGGTAATAAAATCATCCGCACCGACCAATTTTGCCGCGGAAATACACTGTTCGTCGGTTGCTTCAAGATTTCCGTAACGGATATTTTCCATAACCGTACCGGTAAACAGGTTGGTTTCCTGGAGGACGATTCCGAGGGAGCGACGAAGGTCGGATTTTTTGATCTTATTGATATTGATTCCATCGTAGCGGATCTTTCCGTCGGCAATATCGTAAAAGCGGTTGATCAGATTCGTAATCGTCGTTTTTCCTGCCCCGGTAGCGCCGACGAAGGAGACCTTCTGCCCCGGCTCTGCATAAACGGAAACGTCGTGAAGAACCGGTTTTCCTTCCTCATAACCGAAATCAACGTTCGTCATACGGACGTCGCCCTGCAAAAGCGTGTAGGAAAGCGTTCCGTCCGAGTGAGGATGCTTCCAAGCCCAACGCCCCGTATGAGTTACGGATTCGGTAATCGTGCCGTCATCGGCCACGTTTACGTTGACCAGGGTGACGTAGCCTTCATCTGCTTCCGGTTTTTGATCCATCAGAGCAAAGATACGCTCCGCCCCGGCAAGCGCCATGGCGATTTGGTTGAATTGCTGGGAGACCTGGTTCATATTTCCGGTAAATTGCTTGGTCATATTCAAAAAGGGAACGACGATATCAATGGAAAACGCAAGCCCGGAAATGGCAATATTCGGCGTTCCCAGCAACAGGAACAAGCCGCCGACGATTGCAACGAGAACGTAAAGGATATTTCCGATATTTCCGATGATCGGTCCCATCATATTGGCGTAGGCGTGGGCGCGGAATGCAACGTCAAACAGTCCTTCGTTGAGTTGATCAAAGCCTTCTTTGGTTTTTTCTTCCCGACAAAAGACCTTGATGACCTTCTGCCCGTTCATCATTTCCTGAATGTAACCCTCGGTCTTACCAAACGCCTTTTGCTGGCGGATGAAGTATTTTGCAGATCCGCCGCCGACCACCTTCGTCACGAAGAACATGGCAACGACTCCCAACAAAACCACCAACGTCATCCAAAGGCTGTACCAAAGCATGATGGTTAACACCGACGTAACGACGATCAGCGCCTGTAAAACGCTGGGCAGCGATTGAGATACCAGCTGACGTAACGTATCGATATCGTTCGTATAATAACTCATAATATCGCCGTGCTTATTGGTATCAAAGTATTTGATAGGAAGATTTTGCATTCCATCGAACATCTTACAACGGAGTTTGCTTAAAAATCCCTGGGTAATATACGCCATTAACTGCGTTTGAACCGTAATCAAAATTATGGAGCAAACGTAAAGACCGGCAAGGATCAGCACCAAGGGAATCACCTCTCCCATGGCGGCTTGCCAATCGGTAGAGCCCACCTCCAGATGAGAAACGATGACCTTTAAAACCCGTTGCTGGAAGATCGACGGAACCGACGCCACCGCGGAGGCGAAAACGATACAGACCAAAACAATCGGAAGCAGTGCGGGATAGGAGGAAAATAATAATTTCATAACCCGTCCGAGGACTTTGAAATCGATTTTCCGTCCTCCCGGTCCGGGTTGTCTGCCGGGTCCCTTCATGGGCATGGGCTTACTCATGATCCGCACCTCCGTTCGTCTGTTGTTCGTAAACTTCCCGATAAATTTCGCTGGATTTCAGCAATTCTTCATGGGTACCGACGGCAGAAACCTTACCGTTATCCAGAACGATAATCATGTCTGCGTCCTGGACCGAAGCGATCCGTTGCGCAATAATGATCTTCGTGGTTTCGGGAATATATTTCTTAAACCCGGCGCGAATCAAGGCGTCGGTCTTCATATCGACGGCGCTGGTGGAATCGTCCAGGATCAGGATTTTCGGTTTTTTCAACAGAGCGCGGGCAATACAAAGCCGCTGCTTCTGACCGCCGGAAACGTTCGTTCCCCCCTGCTCGATGTACGTATCGTAACCGTCGGGGAAGGATCTGATAAACTCATCCGCCTGCGCCAAAACGCAAGCGTCTTTAATCTCTTCGTCGGTGGCGTTTTCGTTCCCCCAACGGAGATTTTCCTTGATCGTCCCGGAAAATAAGAGATTCTTCTGCAGTACCATCGCAACGGAAGAACGCAGGCCTTCAATATCGTAATCCCGCACATCTACCCCGCCGACCTGAACCGATCCCTCCGTCACGTCGTAAAGACGGGGAATCAGCTGAACGAAGGAGGATTTTCCGGATCCGGTGCCGCCGATGATTCCTACGGTCATGCCCGATTTCACGTGAAGATCCACGTCGGCAAGGGCGTATTTCTTTGCCTTTGCGGAATATTTGAAGCTTACACCGTTGAAATCAACCGAACCGTCTGCAACCTCCGTGATGGGATTTTCCGGATTTGCAAGAGTGGATTTTTCCTCAAGAACCTCAAGGATACGCTTCATGGATTCGCCCGACATCGTCAGGGTGACGTAAATCATGGAAAGCATCATCAACTGCATCAAAATCTGCATTCCGTAAGTAAGCATGGCGGTAATATCTCCGACCCCAACGACGCTTCCGCCGCTTTGAACGACGAGATACGCACCGACCGAGAGGACGAAGATCATGTTGAAATAAACGCAAAACTGCATCAAGGGAGAGTTAAGCGCAACCAGCCGTTCTGCGCGGGTAAAATCCCCGCGGATGTCTTCGGCGGCGTCCCCGAATTTCTTCTTTTCGTAATCTTCACGGGCAAACCCTTTGACCACGCGCATGGCTCGGACGTTTTCTTCGATAGATTCGTTCAGGCGGTCGTACTTTTTAAACACCCGACGGAAGGCAGGCATGGCATTCCGGGCAACGAACAACAAACCGCAAACCAAAAAGGGAATGACTACCACGAAGGACAGGGCAAGAGAACCGCCCATAATAAACGCCATGATTACGGAGAAAATCAACATCAACGGAGCACGAACCGCGATCCGAATCAACATCATATACGACATCCGCACGTTCATTACGTCGGTGGTCATGCGGGTAACGAGAGAGGAGGAAGAAAACTTGTCAATATTCTCAAAGGAGAAATCCTGAATCCGATGAAACAGGTCTCTGCGCAAATTCTTCGCAAAGCCGGCGGAAGCCTTTGCGCAGGTAAAACCGGCAATCGTACCGCAGGCGAGCGACAGTAACGCTAACCCTACCAAAATCAAACCCGTTTTCAGAATCGACGACAGCTCCGCACCCGCTTGAATCGTGTCGATCAGATCGCTGGTAATAAAGGGAATCAGACATTCGATCACCGATTCTCCGACGATGAAGATCAGCGTGAGAATCGTGGAGGTCTTGTATTCCCGAACACATTGTAAAAACCGTTTTAGCATTTGCATTTCAAAAAATCCTTTCCGAAGAGGAACAAACCGTTATCGAATCCGATCGGCGTTGTCGTCGTTGGTTTCCCGCAGGATATAATGGGGGCGGCGCTTTACCTCAAGATAGGTCTTGGACAAGTACTGCCCGATGATACCGAGGCAAGCTAACTGCAATCCTCCGATAAACGCCATAATACAGACGAGGGACGCCCAACCGTCAACGCTGGAGCCGCCGAAACAAATCTTACGGATGATAATCAACAAAATCGCAAGAACGGACAGTACGGTAAATCCGCCGCCGACCCATGCGGAAATCGTCAGCGGAGCTTGGGAGAAATTCACGAATCCGTCAATGGAATAGTGGAAAAGCCTCCAAAAGCTCCATTTCGTCTCCCCTGCAACCCGTTCCACGTTTTCGTAGGGCAACCAGAAGGTTTTAAACCCAACCCAACCGAAAATACCCTTGGAAAAGCGGTTACGCTCGCTCATGGCTACGATGGCATCGACCATTTCACGGCGCATCAATCGGTAATCCCTTGCTCCGTCCACGATGTCAGCGTCCGAAATACGATTGATGATTTTGTAAAACATCCGGGCAAAAAAGGATCGGATCTTCGGCTCACCTGCTCGCGTCACGCGGCGCGTAGCGATACTGTCGTATTCGCCGGATTCCAACATTTCAAACATTTTCGGCAATAGAGACGGGGGATCTTGAAGATCCGCGTCAATGACCGCAACGTAATCTCCCTTGGCATTACAGAAGCCGGCGTACATCGCCGCCTCTTTTCCGAAATTGCGGGAAAAGGAAAGATATTTCACACGCTTGTCTTCCGCCGCAAATTTCCGAAGCACCGGGAGCGTTCCGTCTTTCGATCCGTCGTCAA
>JAGAPC010000017.1 GCA_017623475.1 Clostridia bacterium
GCAAGATATACTGGTCCCGTTTGCAAACAATGCAGACGTGAAAATACGAAACTGTTCCTGAAGGGCGACAAGTGCTTCTCCGAGAAGTGCCCCATTTCCAAGGGTGCAAAGGTTCCCGGTCAGCACGGCGCTCGCCGCACCAAGCTGACTCCCTACGGCGTTCAGCTGCGTGAAAAACAAAAGGTCAGAAGATACTACGGCGTTCTGGAAGGTCAGTTCGCCAAGTATTACGAAATGGCTAACAAGAAGCAGGGCATTACCGGTAATAACCTGATTCAGATCTGCGAATCCCGTCTGGATAACGTGGTTACCCGCCTCGGCTTTGCTATGTCCCGTCCCGAAGCTCGTCAGCTGGTCGTTCACGGTCACTTTACCGTCAACGGTCAGAAGGTTGACGTTCCTTCTTACTTGGTTAAAGTAGGCGACGTGATTGCTTTCCGTTCCAAGAGCCTGGAATCCAGCAAGATCAAGGGCATTTTGGAAGCCAACGACAGCAAGCCCATGCCGAAATGGCTGACGCTGGACAAGGAAAACCTGACCGGTACCGTCAACGCTCTCCCCGAGATCGAAGACGTCACCGATCTGCCCATCGAAGTCCACCTGATCGTCGAGTTGTACTCCAAGTAATAAGTGCAAGTACGCCGACGCAGGCGTACGAACCCTGCTATACTGCTGCGTAGGCAAAGAGGCGGACGGAACGTCCCCTCTGCGCCGATGCGTCAGCGCAACAAACACGCGCGGATATAATTCCGTGTACGACATGAAAGGGTGTACAATTTATGATCGAAATCGAAAAGCCGACGATCGAAGTTTTGGAAGTCTCCGAAGACGGAAAATACGGAAAATTCGTTGTCGAACCCCTGGAACGGGGCTACGGCATCACGCTGGGCAACTCCCTGAGAAGAATGCTTCTCTCTTCTCTTCAGGGCGCTGCCGTGACCTCTATCAAGATCAACGGCGTTCAGCATGAGTTTTCTACCATTCCCGGTGTGACGGAAGACGTTACCGAGATCGTCCTGAACATGAAGGGGCTGATTGCCCGTCTTCACGGGACCACTTCAAAGTTCGCATACATCGATGTTCAGGAAGAGGGAGAAGTCACCGCAGCTGATATTAAGGCTGATTCCGACATCGAAATCTTGAATCCCGATATGCACATCGCAACCATCGGGAAGGACACGCATTTTTATATGGAGATCACCATTGGCACCGGCCGCGGTTACGTTCCTGCGGAACGCAACAAGCCCCCGGTTTCTCCCATTGGTCTGATCGTTATGGATTCGTCCCACTCCCCCATCACGAAGGTCAATTATACGGTGGAAAACACCCGTGTCGGTCAGATCACCGACTACGATAAGCTGACCCTGGAGGTTTGGACCAACGGAAGCGTTTCCGCCCGCAGCGCCGTTTCTTACGCGGCAAAGATCATGAGCGAGCATCTGACGCTCTTCGTGGATCTTGCGGAGGACGTGGAGGTAGCCCCCGAAATCTGGGTTGGCGATCCCACCGGAGACAAGGAAAAGATTCTTTCGATGACCATCGAAGAGTTGGAGCTTTCCATCCGTTCCTTCAACTGCCTCAAGCGTGCTGGAATCAACACGGTGGACGAACTGATCAACAAGACTCCGGAAGAAATGATGCGTGTACGCAACCTCGGAAAGAAATCTCTCGAAGAGGTTATCGCAAAATTGGAATCTTACGGACTTTCGTTCCAGACGGACAAAGAATAATTACCAAATTTAAAAGGAGGATCCGGCCATGGGTACCCGTAAACTTGGCAGAACCACTGATCACAGAATGTCCATGCTCCGCGGCATGACGACATATTTGTTGGAAAACGGCTCCATCGAGACCACTCTCACCAGAGCCAAAGAAGTTCGTTCCCTCGCTGAAAAGATGATTACGCTCGGCAAGGCGAATAC
Source organism: Clostridia bacterium (assembly GCA_017623475.1). Taxonomy (GTDB): domain Bacteria; phylum Bacillota; class Clostridia; order Oscillospirales; family UBA644; genus RGIG995. The sequence goes on from JAGAPC010000017.1 coordinate 1,923, forward strand.
CCTTCATTCCAAGAGACAGGCAATGGCTTTCATCACGAAGGAAGATGTCGTGAAGAAACTCTTCAACGAAATCGCTCCCAAGTACGCAGAACGCAACGGCGGCTACACTCGCATCGTGAAGTGCGGCCCCCGTCAGGGCGACGCTGCGGAGATGGCCATCATTTCCCTCGTTGACTAATTTAAGTCGATATAAAAAATTCCTTCCCCACGGGGAAGGAATTTTTTTGCATACAAAAAAAGTGCAGCCATGGAAGGCTGCACCGAAAAAGTGTTTTTCTCCCATTGTTGTCAGACAATATTATACCGCATCACAGAGATAGGGATAAGAGAGAAAACACCTTTTCCCAAAGGTAGTTTTCCCTGTGACACGGAATATATAATTTTGTCTGACGAGTACATTATACCATTTAATCATAAAATTGTCAATACCGTATGGCAGAGTTTAAAAAGGATAATTATGCCGGGAGGCACGTGATGTCGTGTCTCCCGGCTTTTTGCAGTTGGTTGTTTTTTTATTCTTCAATGGCGGCAGGTTGGGCGTTGATTTTTTGGAAGATTTCCATATCGAATTTGGGGACTCGGTCGTAGGTGTACAATCCGTTGACCTCCTGCTCTACGTCGTAAAGCTGAGTGTAGCAGAAGCCGAACATATTCTTGTTGAATAAAAGATGCTCGGTCAGTTTTTTGTAGCGGTCGATAAATTCTTCCTCGGTCTTCGGGGCGTTGCCGTACCCCCAGCCCCCTTGGGATTGCTCCACGTCCCATTTGATGCCGCCGTATTCGCTGACGAAGGCGGGCATCCCCTTTTTGTAAAGATACCACTTTTGGAAGAAGGGCTGGCGGGTCGGGTTGGCGGTTGCGTAATCAAAATCTCCCGTCTCCCCGAATTGCTTGAAATATGCGCCGAAAACATCGGGGTCTTGCGTGTAAGTGTGGACGTCGTAAATATCGGTAATTACGTGGTAATTTCCGCTGGTGTCGATGCAGGGACGGGTGGGGTCGAGGCGTTTTGTCAGGGCGTAAACGGTTTTCAAAATACCGTAGTCGGTGACGGTTTCGTTATAATCCCACGTTTCGTTGAAGGGACACCAGCCGACGATGGAGGGGTGGTTGAAATCCCGATCGACCGATTCGCTCCAGCCGTTGATGATATCGGACAAAACGATGGTTTCGTCGTAGATTTTTAATCCCCAGTTGGGGTATTCTCCCCACACGATATAGCCCATTTTGTCTGCGTGGTACAAAAACCGCGGCTCAAAGACCTTTTCGTGCAACCGTGCGCCGTTAAAGCCGGCGTCGAGGGAAATTTGAATGTCCTTTTTTAAGGCGTCTTCCGTGGGGGCGGTGTAAATGCCGTCGGGGTAAAAGCCTTGATCCAAAACCAACCGCTGGAAGACGGATTTTCCGTTGATTAACACCTTATAGCCGTCGATCCGCACTTCCCGAAGCCCGAAATAGCTGGTTACCCTGTCTTCTCCGTAGGTAATTTCCACGTCGTAAAGTCCGCCTTTTCCAACCTCCCACAGATGGGCTTCGGAAAGGGGGATGCAGGCGGTAAAAGCGCCGGCGGCTCGGACGGAAGTTTGTCCGGTAGGAATTCCTTCAAAGCTTGTTTTGATCTGAATCTCTCCGCTTCCGGTCACTTCGCCGCAAATCGTAACGGAAGAATTTGTGATATTGGGGTAGTATTTTACGTTTTTTACGTGATTTTTCGGCAAAAATTCCAGCCAGACCGTCTGCCAGATCCCGGTGGTGCGGGTGTAATGACATCCGGCGGAGCGCAGGCGTTGGCTTTGCTTTCCCGCGCATTGTTTTCCGCTTCTCACGTCGTCCTTGACGTATAAAAAGACGGCGTTTTCTCCCACCGTCACCTGTTCGGTGATATCAAATTCAAAGGGGGTATATCCGCCCCGATGCTCGCCGACCTTCGTGCCGTTGACGTACAAAAATGCGTGATAATCCACGGCGCCGAAATGGAGCATGACGCGGTTTTTCAAATCTTCCTTCGTAAAATTGACGGTCTTACGGTAGCAGATGGCAGGAATAAAATCCTTGTAGCCGATGCCCGATAACTCGCTTTCGGGGCAGAAGGGTACGATGATTTTATCCTTTAATTGCTCCTTTTTGAACAGCTCCCCTTCGATGGCGCTTACGGAAAAGTCGAATTCAAATTCCCATTCTCCGTTTAAATTTCTCCACTGCTTTCGCTCCCATTGGGGATTGGGATGCTCCGGTCTTGGAATCATGACGATTGCCTCCTCGTTTTTTTTGTATGCCTTGATTTGTGTTTTCGTCCGTTTTTGCTTGACAATTTATGAATTGTATAGTATAATTATATCACATAAAAAACACTCTGTAAATATTTATTCGTATGATTTTATTTGTATATTCGTCCGATTTTAGGAGGTGCGGCGGTTGAGAAACAGGCATAACGAGGAGCTCTTTATCTATTCGAGAAATATGAATCACCCCATCGTTACCGCCGTGTGCGGAATTACGTTTCCGAATGAAAAATACAAAATCGTCCGCAAAAAGTCCAACGCCTACAGTATCGAGTACGTTTACGAGGGGGAAGGGGTGGTTCGGCAGGGAAACGAAATTTATAAAGTGGGCGCGGGGGATTGCTTTATTTTGCATCCCAATACCTATCATCATTACTATGCGTCTGCGAAAAACCCTTGGAAGAAAATTTGGATCTTAATCGAAAATAACTACGGCTTCGTGGATCATCTGATGGCGGACTATGGGTTGGAGCAGACGGTAGTTGTGAAAGATTTCAAAAATCCCGCCCCCTTCGAGGCTTGCTTTGAGCTTGCAAGAGGGAGCGATCCGACACGAAAAATCGAGCCTCTGCTTTTGTCCCTGCTTTCCGACGTATCGGATTTTGTTTTTATCCACGAAACAGGTTCGGGGAAGCGGTATGCGGACGAATTGAATCGATTGTTTAAGCGAAATTTGTACAACACGCTGACCATGAAGGATTGCTGCGATTATATCGGCATGGGGAAATCTCAACTGACGGAATTGTTCAAGCAGGCGTATAACGATACCCCGATGGCGTATTATATGAAAATGAAGCTGACCTCCGCGAAAACCTATTTGGAGCAAACGGAGCGCTCCGTTTCCGAGATTTCAATGAAGCATTCCTTTAAAAGCGTGTACCATTTTTCCTCGTTTTTTAAAAAGCATACCGGAATGTCTCCTACGGAATATCGGTTGAAGCGTAAATTAAAATAAAGCGCAAACAAGGCTCCCCTGGGAAAGGGGAGCCGGCTTGCTATGGGATTGATGAAACGGGCTTGTCGGTCTTTAGCGCGGCGTTGATTCTGCGGGAGAAAGGACGGTCAGTCCCCCCTGCAGAACCTCAAAGTTCGCCTCGTCGGTGGGGGATAATTCTCCGTCCAGGTTCAGGGTAAGATCCTTGCCCCGGATGACGATTTTTTCCGCCCGGACGTGCTTGACGAATTTCAGCCCCGTATGCTTGCCGATTGCCAACAGGGGCATGACCGACAAAAACAGCCAGGCGGGAACGCTTTCAATCAAATAGGCGTCCAATTTTCCGTCGTCGATGACCGCTTCGGGGGCGATCTTAATGCCGCCGCCGTAATATTTCCCATTGGCGATGCAGAACAGCAGGGATTTTTGTTGGAAGGGAACCCCGTCGATCTCTCCCTCCAGGTCGGTTCCGTGATAATGGAAAATGGTATAGAACATGGATAAAATGTAACTGATCCTGCGAAGCCCCGGCTTGTTTTTGTAGCGCTCCGAATTCCGCACCACCTCCGCGTCAAAGCCCACCGAGGCGATATTCATAAAAAAGCCGTCGTTTGCCTTTCCGCAGTCGATATTTCGCCGGGTGAAATCCTTGATCTTATTCAGGATTTTTTTAGGATCGTGCTTCCCGGAAATTTTGGCGTACAGGGTGCGGACGAAATCGTTTCCGCTTCCCTGGGGAATCACGCACAGGGTATTGGTTGAGCCTACCGTACCGCACATGACCTCGTTTGCCGTTCCGTCACCGCCCACGGCGTAGATGGTGGATCCGGTGTATTCCCGGGCAATTTCGGTGGCGTGTCCCGCCCGTTCGGTCAGGCGGATCTCCGCCAGCTTCCCGAAGGTCTTTTGGATCAGCTCCTTCATTTGCTTCGTTTTTTTGAATCCTGCCTGGGGATTGAGAATAAAAACGTGCTTTTGCATGATCGTTCTCCTACATATTTCAACAAAATAATTACAAAGTCACGGAAGGTCTTTACAAGCCGGGGAAAATGTGCTATAATGATCCTATAAAAGTGAATATCTTTGCCGGGGTGCGTTGATACTACGCTGAGAGTGGGCAGAAGCCCAAAACCCATTGAACCTGAACAGGAGCAAAAACCTGCGGAGGGAAGATGCAAACATATCATTGGTGTAAACATCATCCTCTTACCGTACGGTGAGGGGATTTTTTTGACGGCTTTTCCGAATACCGGTGCGGAAAAAACCGTTGGCGGGATTCATTTTTATAATATTTATGACAGGAGGAATTTCTTATGAACAAGAAATCCGATTCTCTGAAAAAGCTCGCCGTTTGCGCCATGATGGTGGCACTGTCCTTCGTGTTGAGTCTTTGGTCTCCCTTTAAATTCTGGCCCCAGGGCGGATCGGTGACCATCGGGGCGATGGTTCCGGTGATTTTGGTTGCCCTGCTGCTGGGTACGAAATGGGGGCTTGGCTGCGCCTTCGTCAACGCCTTATTGCAGTTGATGATGGGCTTTATGGAAGGCATGGGCACGTGGGGATTGTCCCCGACGGTGCTGGTCTGCAGTATTCTTTTGGATTATATTTTGGCATATACCGTGATCGGTCTTGCCGGAATTTTCAAAGGAAACGATTCCATCCGCGCAATATTCGGAACGGTTTTCGTATGTATTCTGCGGTACGCGTTCCATTTTCTCTCCGGCTGGGCGTTCTTCGGAACGTGGGCGGAGGAGGGCTATTCGGCGCTGGAGTGGGCGTTGTTCTACAATATGACCTATATGCTCCCCGAAACGGTCATCACCGTCGTGCTTGCAGGAGGACTTGCGGCGCTGATCCCGGTGTTGCGGAAAAATTTCGCCTTTTGCCGTCCTGCAAAAAAGGTCGAAAATTGAAATTATATCCATATTATAACACGAAACCCCCTTTTTTGCAAGGGGGTTCGTGGCTTTTCTGTAAAATTCCGCGAAAATCTTGCAATTTTCTTCCAAATATGCTATACTGAATTCAGTAAAATTCGACGGAGCGTAATTTGTTATGGAATTAAAATATCGTGATATTGCGTGGGATTTTGACGGAACGCTTTACAATTCCTACCCCCACATTATCCGTTGTCTTCGGCTGGCGATGGAGCAATTCGGCTACACGGATTCGGAAGAAAATATAGCGAAATGGGCGCATATTACCGTGGGACACGCCTTTGAGCATTACGCTCCCTTTTGCGGATGCCGTAGGGAAAATCTCGCCCATTGGTATCGGAAATTCATCGCCGAAACGTCGCCCCTGTGTACCCCTTATCCCGGGATTCCGGAGCTGTTGCGGGAGATCGTCGCCGCCGGCGGACGAAACCACCTTTGTTCCAACCGCGATGCGCAAAAGTGTAAGGATTATTTTGCGCGGGACGGAATTTTGGATTGTTTTACCGTATTTTCCGGCATGAAATCGGGAATCCGCAGTAAGCCTGCCCCCGATCTGGTCAACGGGGTGCTGAATGAGGGGAAAATTGCCCCGAAGGATCTGTTGATGGTCGGGGATCGGAATTTGGATATCGAAGTCGCCCACGCCGCCGGCGCCAAGGGGTGCTTTTTTGATTTGGATGGGTATTCTACCCCCACAAGCAACCCGGAGCATACGGCGCTTACCGTGGCGGAATTGCGTAAAATCCTCTTTGATTGACCTTTTTTCGCCCCTCCGCATAAGATGGATTACATCTTGCAGGAAAGGGTGGGTGTTGGGTGAGAATCGTCACCGTGAAATCGCCCCGATTCCTTCGGGGACTTCTGAAAGCAATTTTCGGAATGAGAGATTAAATGAAAAAGCGGAGAGGATCCTCTCCGTTTTCTCTTTTTTTCGGCAAACATATCTCCGAATTGGGAATTCTTTGTAGATTATTTCAAAGTTCCCTTGACATTTTTGCAGAATGGGTATATAATTGATAATATGGGAATAATATGTTAAAATACTTTTATTGATATCGAGGTGTCGAGGGTGCGTCCGGAAAAGCGGAAAGAAATTTATTCGATTCCAAACCTTTTGTGCTACGTCCGAATCCTGCTGCTGCCGATCTTTGCCGTGTTGTTCTGTCTGAAGATGGATACTGCCGCGGCAATCGTCGTCCTGTTGTCGGCAGCCACCGACGTTGCGGACGGAATTATTGCCCGAAAATTCCACATGGAAACGGAATTGGGGAAGATCCTGGATCCGTTGGCGGATAAACTGTCCCAGGCGGTAATCTCCGGATGCCTGTTGTTCCGCTATCCCATTATGTGGCTGTTGTTTTCCGTGATCATCATCAAGGAAAGCTTCCAGGGCATCGGCGGACTTCTGTTGTACCGCAAGGTAAAATCCATGCGCTCCTCCGAATGGTTCGGTAAGCTGTCCACCGCCTTTTTCTATACGGTCGTGGCGTACCTGGTATTATTTACTCCAAAGGTTGCAAACGCCTGGTACGTGGTCGTGCCGGTTTTGGTCAGCACGGGACTGATGGTCTTCGCCCTGATCCGCTACGCCATCCGCTTTATTCAGGTCATTACGGCGCTGAAAACCGAAAACGAAACCGTTACCGTAGAATAACGAAAAACGAGGAACTGAACGCAGTTCCTCGTTTTTAGAGTTAAGTGAGACCCGAAAAATTCAAGTCGCAGACGCAGAACTTTTTCGATGGTCGATACTTATGCAGCGAGCGTAGCGAGTCGCTGAAGAGTGAAGAGTGAAGAGTTAAGAGTGGAGATATAAGATAAAATTTTGCATTTTGCATTCTGCATTTTGCATTTATTCTGCCAACTCTCCGCCCAATAAAAGAATCCCCAAATTATCCCGGTAAATTTCGTTGAATTGCTCGATGGGTAAGGGGTTGACGCCTCGACCGCATTCGATGGTGTAGCCGGGTCTGTTCCAGGTTTGGATGAACCAATCCTTGTACCCTGCAAAGCCGGAGGAATAGGGCGTTTCTTCCACCGTATATCCGCTGACCTCCGAGAATTGTCGGGCAATTTCCAAGGAATTTTCCGGCTGATAATTGAGATATTTCCAAAAAATAATTTCCCCTTGGGTGTGGTACGCAAGGATCAAACGGAAATCCTGCTGCTCCGTAAACAGCGCCATGGCTCTCGATTCGGGGGCGGAAAGGGGAGACGTCCCCACGAAATCCCGCGGACCGGGGCGGGTAAAGCCCTGCTCGTATTTGATGCGCTTTGCCTCCTCCCAACCGGCGGGATAATTCAAATTCAAGTCGGTTCCCAGGATATTTGCCTTCCATCCGTCGGGGAAGGGCAGGTTCGTATTCAACGCCGGGGCGGCGTTGTATTCTCTCGATCCGGGGGCGTATTCCCCGGTCACCAGATCGACTCCGTCCGGGTTTACCATCGGCACGATAACGAAGGTGGTTCTCTGCCACAGTTGGCGCACGTCGCTTCCGCCCAGCGAAACGCCCAGGGAATAGGCGCGGCACATCTGCTCGGTAAATTTCATCAAAACCGGGGTGGTGATCCATTCGTTGGCGTGATGGGAAGCGTTATATCCTACCTTGATCGAACCTTCTCCGAAGATCAGATAAGGGATCTGCTGACCGTTTGCCGACCGCCCGATCACCCCCGTCCGCAGGAAGGGATACCGCTTGGTCAACCCCTCGATGTTCCGCTTCAGGGTCTGGGACGTATAGGGGATATTGGTCAGCACCACCGGATCCCGCGACGGAATAATTACCCGCTGTCCGATCTGAAGGGCGTTGGGGTTTAACTCCGGATTTGCCGTCTCGATGGCGGAAATTGACGTATTATACCGCCTTGCGAGAGAAAAGAAGGTATCGCCCTGCCGGATCAAATGGGTGCGATATCCCATAATATAAGGCTCTAACGCCGCCCACGTCCGAGGTCCCACCACGCCGTCGGGGGTAAGCCCCGCCGACCGCTGGAAGCGGATAACGCCGTTTTGGGTTCTCTGCCCGAAGATTCCGTCCACCGTGCCTGCATTGAAGCCCAGGCGGTTCAGGACCGACTGAACCAGCGCAACGTCCGGTCCGCGGGAATTTAATCTGATCGTATCCATCGTCATTCCTCCTGATTTTCTTTGTATTATGGTATGAGAGATCCGAGGGAATTTATACTTTTGAAAGGAAGGTGCCGGGGTTGAATCTTTTTCACGTGATTTTCGGGCGTTGTTGTATTCTTTGCGGAAAAACCGTAGATCCCAAATCTTCGGAGATTTGCGAAGAATGTTCTGCCAAAATCGAAAAAAATTACCTTCGGATCCCCTTGTCGGAGAACCGAAACAGAGTGTCCGTCTATTATTACGGAGAGCCGATCCGCCGCGGATTTCATCACTTTAAATACGGCGGAAAAAAGGATTTCGGAATCTATTTGGGGAAGAAATTGGCAGAACGGTATCGGCAACGGGGCGATCTTGCCCACGTGGTTACCTGCGTCCCCCGGGCAAAGGACGGAAAAGCGCGGATCTACAACCAAAGTGCCGTGATCGCAAAGGCGGCGGCGAAGGCGTTGGATCTGCCTTTTGATCCGAATCTGCTGGAAAAACGGAAGGGCGCGTTGACGCAGCCCGAGTGCCCCACGCCCCTTGCCCGGGAAGAAAACGCGAAAAAATCCTATCGCGCCGGAAGCTCCCGCCGTACCCTGTCCGGGCTTCGGGTGTTGTTGATCGACGACCTTTGCACCACCGGCGCTACGGTGCGCGCCTGCGGCGACGTGCTGAGGAAGCGGGGCGCGGAGGAGGTTCTCGTCTATACCGCCATCTACGACCGAACGGAATCGGTTCCGTCTCTGGTGGCAAACTTCGATCAGATCCACGTCCACGACGACTTTTCCGACGCCGAAAAATACCAAAACCGAAAATACCGATCCAAGACCCACAAAACGTACCGTTAGCGTTGTATAGAGTTCTATGAAAGACGAAAAATCTCAAAAAAAATCACGGCAGAGCCGTGATCTCGTTGATGGGTTGCATCGCATCGGTTGCACCGTAAGGTGAAACACGGTTTGCAGCTTGCCGCAACGCCGTTTCGTGTCCGCAAGGCGGAACGATGTTCGTGCTACGTACAAAATGATGTTGTGTTCTGCGGACACAAACACAAAAGTCCAAGTCATTCGACTTGGACTTTTGTTGTGTATGGACTATAAAAAAGATATATTTTCCGTTTTGCGTATGACTTCGCACCCTCGCAGTTTTTAGTGAAGCATCGGCTGATGCCGATGTGATGTTATGCCTAACGGCATAGTGAGGTTTTGTGCTGAAAGCACAAAGTGAAGTTAAGTGCGCTACTCACTTCCGCAGAAACTTCACTGTCCGCAGGACAACTTCACTTGCAAAGCAAACTTCACGCGCCGAAAGGCGCACTTAGTTGAAAAACCGACTTGTCGAAACAAGTCGGTTTTTCTGGTGGGGACAAGGGGACTCGAACCCTTGACCTCTCGCATGTGAAGCGAGCGCTCTAACCGGCTGAGCTATGTCCCCGAAGTTTTTACGCTATATAGTATAACATATTTTTTTTGAAAATGCAAGAGTGGGGATGTAAAATAATTGCAAATTTTTCATAAATACGATGATGGGTGTTCTTTTCTTTCCTTTCGCGAAAGGAAAGAAAAGAACCAGCCTCTGCATAAGTGTCGTCCATCAAAAAACACTTCGCCTTCGGCTTGAGTTTTTTGGGTCTTACTTAAAAAGAAAGGAACGCTGAATTTCGGCGGAATTCTTCCGCCAAGAAAAAACATAAAAGAGGCTCAAGTGTAAAATCAGAGCCTCTTCAACACAATTCCCCCGGCGAATGAAATTCGCCGAATTTGGCTTTTCTTTTTGGTTCTTTTTCGTTTCTCCCGAAAAGAAAAAGAACGTCGTCCCCCTTACTCCTCGGTCACGATTGCGCCGTGGCGGTCGATGTCGGGGGAGAGAACCTTCCAGCCCTTTTGGGTTTCCTTGGCAAGGCGGGCGGAAAGGCGTCCTGCAAAGTTTCGGTCGTCGGTCAACGCCAGCAGGGTCGGACCGGCACCGCTGATGCAGAAGGCGATGGCGCCCGACTCCAGAGCAATTCGGCGCACCGTTTCGTATTCCGGGATCAGAGAGAAGCGATACGGCTGATGCAGGCGGTCGTTCAGCGCCCGGGAGATCACCGGCTTATCCCCGGTTTCCAGGGCTTTCAGAAGTACCGCACCGTGGGACAGATTATAGACCGCGTCGGCGCGGGAATAGGTCTCGGGCAACGCCTTACGCGCCTTTGCCGTGGGCAATTCAAAGGTGGGGATGCAAACCACGAACCGCAACCCCTCCGCCATTTTATAGGTAACCGTGTCGGGGATTCCGTCGTTCATCATCGAAGCGGTCAATCCGCCGTAAAAGGCAGGGGCAAGGTTGTCCGGATGCCCCTCGATGCGCGTTGCCAATTCCAGCATTTTTCGGTTATCAAAGGGGTAACCTGCCTCAGCGTTGGCAGCAACGACCCCCGCAACGATCATGGCGGCGGAAGACCCAAGCCCCCGGGAAACGGGCACCTGCGTCTCCAGCATTTCCATCCGAAGCCCGGTGTAAGGAACGCCTGCCTCCCGCAAGGTCAGCTCGTAGGCGCGCACCGAAAGATTTTTCGGATTGCAGTATTTTTCGGCACAGCCGGAAATTTCCAACCCTCCGTCGATTGCCTCAAAGGTATAGGTATTGTACAACCCCAAAGCACAGCCGAAGGAGTCGAAGCCGGGACCTAAATTTGCGGTGGTCGCAGGGACGCGCACGGTACGTTTCATGCTTTTACCTTCTTTAATACGTAGTCAAGGATTCCGTCCTTGGGAATCACGTCGGTGTGGAGTACGGCTTTTTCCTTCAATCCCGCAAGACCGTCGGGAATGGGCACGTTGGTCAGATCCTGCAGCTGCTCCATCACCTTAAATTCATCCTCGTCGGGGGTGTGCCCCAGGGCGGTCAGAACGGCAACGGGGAATTTGTAGGGCGACGCGGTGGAAAGAATAATTACCGCCCCCGCAGGCGTTGTATTTTTAAACTGATCCGCAACGTCCACGGCGACGGCGGTGTGGGTATCGCAGAGATATCCGTAGGTCTCGTAGGTTTTTCCGATGGTTGCAAGGGTTTGAGCTTCCGAGCAGCAGCCGGCGAAGAAGGTGTCCTTCAATTCCTTCAAAAGCGCGTCGTCAACGGTGTATTCCCCGATTTCGTTCAACGCCTTCATGTAACCGGCGATTTTCTCAAAATCCCCTCCGGACGCCAGATACAGCATCCGTTCCAGATTGCTGGAGACCAAAATATCCATCGACGGGGAATTGGTGCGGTGGAACACCCGACGGCGATCGTATCTGCCGGTATTCAAAAATTCGGTCAAGACGTCGTTTTGATTGGACGCGCAGACCAATTTCCCGATGGGAAGCCCCAGGCATTTGGCGAAATATCCCGCCAAAATATCCCCGAAATTTCCGGTGGGAACGACGAAATTCACCGCGTCTCCCATCGCAATCTCCCCGGCGGCAACCAGGTCGCAGTAGGATTTGTAATAGTACACGATTTGAGGCGCTAATCTCCCGATATTGATGGAGTTAGCGCTGGAAAGCATCACGCCGTGCTGCTTCAGATCCAGATCCGCGCAGGCGGCAAAGGTGTTTTTAACCCCCGTTTGGGCGTCGTCGAAATTTCCGTCGATGGCGCAGACGGTGACGTTATTCCCCTCCTGGGTAACCATCTGTGCTTTTTGCACTGCGGAAACCCCGCCGTTGGGATAAAATACGATAATCCCGGTGCCGTCCACGTCGTGGAATCCTTCCAGGGCGGCTTTTCCGGTATCTCCGCTGGTGGCGGTGAGGATCATAATTTTTTCAGTGATTCCAAGCTTTTTCTTCGCTTCGGTAATCAAAACCGGAAGCATGGACAACGCCACGTCTTTAAACGCCGAGGTGGGGCCGCGGAACAGCTCCAGCACGTAATCCTGCCCGACCTTGACGGTGGGGGTGACGTCCTCCGTTTCAAACTTTCCGCCGTAAGCCCGACGCACCATTTCCGCCATTTCAGCCTCGGTGAATTCGTCAAACAGGGTGCGTAAAATGATCGCCGCCATTTCTTCAAAGGACTTGTCCGCCAGATCCCGGGGCAAAACCTTCAGCGACGCCAGATCTACGGGCAGATACAGTCCGCCGTCGGGAGCGATGCCCTGCAGAATGGCTTCCAACGAATTGACGGTATGGTTGGATCGGGTACTTTGGTATAACATAAGCGATTCCTCCGATAAATCACGTAACATCATTAAATAATATACAATTATAGCACTAAATCGGTTATTTGTCAATGTTGCGAGGCAAAATCCGAGGGGAAAATTGTTTCAAAAATATGAAATTTGATTTTTTTTCAAAAAACTCTTGCATTTTGCGAAAGGATGTGCTATAATAAAATGCAATGCAATCAATTTGTGCCTTTTCGGCACACTCGGAAAGGAATGAAAATAGATGAAGGACGGAATTCATCCCGTTTACAAAGACACAACCATCACCTGCGTTTGCGGTAACGTAATTCACACCCGTTCCACCAAGGAAGATATCCGTGTTGAAATTTGCTCCGCCTGCCATCCTTATTACACCGGCAAGCAGAAGTTGGTTGACACCGGCGGTCGCGTAGATCGTTTCAAGAAGAGATTCAACCTGAAGTAATTCGGAACTTTTCAAGAAAACATCAAAGGACGGATTTTTATCCGTCCTTTTTGCCGTTGCAACGAGTTTTTTTCAAAAAAGATATAAAAAAGTTGCATTTTCCCCCTTGACAATTCAGAAAAAATGTATTATAATGATTAGGCGTTCAATAAGCAGGTGTAGTTCAATGGTAGAACTCCAGCCTTCCAAGCTGGCCACGGGGGTTCGATTCCCCTCACCTGCTCCAATTTTTTTAAGAGACAAAATTTTTGAATCGCAAATTAAAACCATCGGTGCAAAATATGGAATCGAACCCGTTCGATTCTTGCCCTCTTGCGGTTCCCCAAAAAATCGGCGCATCCGTTGGTGCTTGATTTTTTGGACCGCTGCGCCGGAACAGCCTCGCTTCCTCCGCCCCCGGCGGCGCTTCGGCGGTTCCGCCCACCTGCTCCATTTTTGTAAATACTTTATCTCCGGCGACTCGCAACACTCACTGCATAAGTATCGACTATCGAAAAAGTTCTGCGTCTGTGACTTGAATTTTTCGGGTCTCACTTAACTCTCCACTCTCCACTCTTCACTCTTAATTTGGGGGTTTAGCTCAGTTGGTAGAGCGCCTGCTCCGCAAGCAGGAGGTCACGGGTTCGACTCCCGTAATCTCCACCATAATAACAATACCCACCCCTTACGGGTGGGTATTGTTATTATTTGATCGAAGAGAAGGAGGGAGTCGAAAGGGGTGGGAGTGAATGGGTGTCCGGTGGACACCCAGAGCCACCCCGCGTTTTGCCCGCAGGCAAAAAGACTCCCGTAATCTCCACCATAATAACAATACCCACCCTTTACGGGGGGGTATTGTTATTGTATGCAGAAAACCACGCGACTATCGCGTGGTTTTCTGCATACATCAAAACGCTCGGGCATTATCCCGAGCGTTTTGATGTTACGGATTCTCTTTGTCTCCCAAAACGGATAAAATTGTCAACTCAGCCTTGCAATCACAGCCGTGCAATATAAACCTCTTTCCGGGTTGCGGATGGGCTGCGGATGGGCTGCGGATTTCTTTCGGTAAAAAGTACAGAAAGAATTATCTTATGTCGTCAAAATCTCTCGATTTTTACAGAAAAAGAAAAAAATGTTTAACATTTCGAAAAGAATATTGAAACGTGTCAAGATATATGGTACAATAGTATTATTGTACAGTATAATAGTAAAATTGAACGGTAAAAGCGCCTGGACGGCGTGATTACACAGGAGGAAAACATGACGTACGGTTATTATCCCGGCTGCACGCTGAAGACGAAGGCAAAAGAGTTGGACGTTTACGGACGGCTTGCGGCGCAAAAGCTGGGGATCCTTTTGGAAGAGCCTGAAAATTGGCAATGCTGCGGCGGAGTTTATCCCCAGGGGGAAGACGAGATCGCGACCAAGCTTTCTTCCGTGCGCACCCTTGCCGCGGCGAAGGAAAAGGGACAGGATCTGGTTACTCTGTGTTCCGCGTGCCATCACGTGCTGAAGCGGGTGAATCTCGACATGAAAAATAACGAGACCATCCGTCAACGGGCGAACAATTACTTAAAGCTGGATACCCCCTACGGAGGGGAGACCGAGGTGATCCACTACCTGGAGCTGCTTCGGGACAAGGTGGGCTTTGACAACCTGAAGAACGCCGTCGTCAAGCCTCTGAAGGATCTGCGGATCGCCCCCTATTACGGATGTCTGCTTCTCCGCCCCGGAAAGGAAATGGGCTTTGACGATCCGGAGGATCCCACCGTCATGGAGGATTTCATTCGGGCGTTGGGCGCCACTCCCGTCAAATATTCCCAGCGGAACGAATGCTGCGGCGGATATGTGACCCTGGAAAATAAGGACGCCGCAAAGCGCCGCGCCTCGACCGTTGCCTCGTCGGCGGCAGATGCGGGTGCGGATCTGTTGATTACCGCCTGCCCCCTGTGCTTGTACAACCTGGAAGCCAACGCCGGCCCGTCGGCGCTTCCCGTCAAGTATTTCACGGAGCTTTTGGCGGAAGCCTTGGGCGTAAAGGAGGAACTATGAGCCTTACCAACAAAGTGACGGCAGAAGATATTCTGCGGATCAGCGGCGTGGATGCAAGCCGTTGTATGCAATGCGGAAAATGCTCCGGCGCCTGCCCTAATTACGATGAGATGGATTATCATCCCCACCAATTTGCGGCGATGGTCCGAAAGGGAAAAATCACGGAGCTGATGGAATCCAAGGCGTTGTATCAGTGCCTCTCCTGCTTTGCCTGCTCCCAGCGCTGTCCCCGGGGCGTAGAACCTGCAAAGCTGATCGAGGCGGTTCGTCTTTCGGTCATCCGTCAGAAGGGCAAAAATTACATGACTGCCGACGCCCTTCCCGAAAAGCTGGATGAGAAAATCCCTCAGCAGGCGTTGGTCAGCGCCATGCGTAAGTACAGTAAATAGGAGATACCGTTATGCAAAAAATCGGCGTATTCGTATGCTGGTGCGGAAGCAATATTGCCGCGACCGTTGACGTAAAAGCAGTGGCAGAAGCTTTAAAAGACGAAGCAGGCGTGGTCTTCAGCACCGATTATCAATATATGTGTTCTGAAAACGGACAGGCGATGATCCGTCAAGCCATCAAGGATTACGGGCTGACCGGGATCGTGGTCTGCTCCTGTTCTCCCCGGATGCATGAAGCGACCTTCCGAAAAACTGCCGTTTCCGCCGGGCTGAACCCCTACATGGTGGAAATTGCCAACATTCGGGAACAATGCTCCTGGATCCACAAGGATATGGCGGAGGGAACGGAAAAAGCCATTGTTTTAGCCCGGGCGGCGGTGGCAAAGCTCCACCGGAACGCACCCCTTACCGCAGGCACCAGCCCCGTCACCAAGCGCGCCTTGGTCATCGGCGGCGGAATTGCCGGGATTCAGACCGCCCTCGACGTGGCAGACGCGGGATTTGAAGTGGATATCGTGGAAAAATCCCCCACCATCGGCGGTCGGATGGCGCAGTTGGACAAGACCTTCCCCACCCTGGACTGCTCCGCTTGTATTCTGACCCCGAAAATGGTCGAGGCGGCGCAGCATGAAAAGATCAATATTATTTCTTACGCGGAATTGGAATCCCTTTCCGGATTTGTCGGAAACTTTACCGCAACCATCCGCAAGAAGGCGCGTTACATCGACGAGGACAAATGCTCCGGCTGTGGCGTTTGTACCGAAAAATGTCCCTCCCGCAAGGGGCTGGACGATTTCAACATGAGGTTGAACAAGCGGGGCGCCGTTTACATTCCCTTCGCCCAGGCAATTCCCAACGTGGCGGTGATCGACGCGGATCAATGTATTCATTTCCGCACCGGCAAATGCGGACTTTGTCAGAAGAACTGCTCCGCCGGGGCGATTGATTTTGAGCAGAAGGATCAGTTGATCGAGCGTCAGTACGGCGCTATCGTCGTTGCCACCGGGTTCAAGCCCATCGACGCTTCGCAGTTTAACGAATACGCTTATAACGATTCCCCCGACGTGGTTACGTCCCTGGAATTTGAACGGATCATGAACGCCGCCGGTCCCACCAAGGGACAGCTGGTGCGTCCGTCGGATCTGGAGCACCCCCACGAGATCGTCTTTATCCAATGCGTCGGCTCCCGTTGCTCGGAGGACGCGGAAAAGGGCAAGCCCTATTGCTCCAAGATCTGCTGTATGTACACCGCAAAGCACGCCATGCTGGTTCGGGAAAAATACCCCGACGTGAACGTTCACGTCTTTTATATCGACGCCCGTACCCCCGGAAAGAATTTCGACGAGTTCTATCGGAGAGCCGTGGAGCAATACGGCGTGGATTATATCAAGGGCATGGTCGGAAAGGTTTCCGTGGAAGGAAAGAAGCTTCACGTTCAGGGGAGCGACCTTTTGAACGGAGAGCAGGTTCATATCAACGCGGATATGGTGGTTTTGGCGACTGCCATCGAGCCCGATCCCACCGCCCGTTCTTTGGGAACGATGCTGACTGCAAGCATGGACACCAACGATTTCTTCACCGAAGCCCATCCCAAGCTCCGTCCCGTGGAAAGCCCCACCGCCGGCGTGTTTTTGTCCGGGGTGGCGCAGGGACCGAAGGATATCCCCGAAACGGTCGCCCAGGCAGGGGCTGCCGCCGCGAAGGTCATCGGGCTTCTTGCTAAAAACGAGCTGACCTGCAACGCCTGCGTGGCGCACGCCAACGAGGCGGTCTGTAACGGATGCTCTCAATGTGAACGAGTTTGTCCCTACGGGGCAATTACTTACGAAGACCGGGAGATTCGCACCCCCGAATTCCGTGGAGTACGGCGGATCGCAACGGTCAACGAAGCCGTATGTCAAGGGTGCGGTGCTTGTACCGTCACCTGTCCGTCGGGCGCGATGGATCTGAAGGGCTTCACGAATCGTCAGATTATGTCGGAGGTGGATGCAATATGTCGGTAAACAAAGAATGGACTCCGAATATCGTTGCCTTTTGCTGTAATTGGTGCAGCTACGCCGGGGCAGACCTGGCAGGGTCGGGGAGAATGAACTACCCCGCCAACGTCAAAATCATTCGGATCCCCTGTTCCTGCCGTTTGAATCCCATGTTCGTCCTTCGGGCGTT
Organism: Clostridia bacterium; assembly: GCA_017623475.1. Classification (GTDB taxonomy): domain Bacteria; phylum Bacillota; class Clostridia; order Oscillospirales; family UBA644; genus RGIG995. Next base: position 19,390 of record JAGAPC010000017.1, read on the forward strand.
TCAGCGGGGGGCAGACGGAGTGATCCTGTGCGGATGCCATCCGGGGGATTGTCACTATTCCACCGGCAACTATTACGCCCGCCGCCGCATGACGGTGCTATTCTCTCTCCTGGATTTCATGGGGATCGAACGGGGACGCACGCGGGTGGAATGGGTTTCCGCCGCGGAAGGGGCGAAATTCGCCGCCACCATGAACGATTTCGTAAAAACCGTTACCGAATTGGGCGAAAATAAGAAATTGGGGGATCTGCGATGCAAGAAATGATCGTCAACCGTTTGCGGGAGCTTCTGGCAAGCGGAGATTACGCCGGAGTCATCGGCTGGTCGAAGGGGGAAACGCCCTTTGACCGCACCCCGGGCTTATTTACCGAAAAGGATCTGGATCGGCTTTGCTACGATTCTTTTTGCGGAAGCAACCTTTCCAAGTATCTGATTGCAAATGCGAAAGATAAAAAAGTGATCGCCCTTTTGAAGCCCTGCGATTGCTACAGCTTCAACCAAATGTGTACCGAGCATCGGATCCAACGGGAAAACGTTTACGTGATCGGTGTTGGTTGCAAAGGGAAGATCGACGGAGAAAAGATCCGCAACGGCGGGATCAAGGGAATCACCGGGGTTTCCGAGGAAGGAGATCTTCTGAAGATCGAAACTCTGTACGGTGAGAAGGAAATTTCCCGCAAAGACGTTTTGCTGGATAAATGCTTATCCTGTAAGGGCAAGGAGCATAAATGCGCCGACGAGGTGATCGGAGAAAGCGAAGATACCTCTGTGGGAAACAAATACGAGCTGGTGGAAAAGTTGGACGCCATGACCCCCGAGGAACGGTTTGAGTTCTGGCGCGGCGAGCTTTCCAAGTGTATCCGCTGCAACGCCTGCCGAAACGCCTGTCCCGCCTGCAGCTGCATTAAGTGCGTGTTCGACAATCCCAAATCCGGGGTGGAAAACAAGGCTGCCGCCGATGATTTTGAGGAAAATCTCTTCCACATCATCCGCGCTTACCACGTTGCAGGACGTTGCACCGACTGCGGAGAATGCAGCCGGGCTTGTCCCCAGGGAATTCCCCTGCATCTGTTAAATCGCAAAATTATCAAGGATATCAACGAGCTTTACGGCGATTATCAAGCCGGAGAAGAGATCGGACAACGGCATCCTTTGACCGATTTTACCTTTGAAGACGACGAGCCGAGCGTCGTTGAACGGCGGGGAGGCGGAAAATGATGAAGAAAATTTCGTTCCAAGATCTGCCCCGACTGTTTCGGGAAATTTCCGAGACGCAAACCTTGATCGCGCCGATCGAAAAATGCGGACAGGTCAATTTCGGCGTGTGGACACCGGATTCTACCCTTCGCCTTGACGCCTTGAAAACCGTCAAGAGCGCCAAGGGCGCCTTCTTCCCCCAGGTAGAAGATATCGTTCATTTTCGCATGAAGGATAAGACCATCGACATTCATCCCGCCGAGGTCCTGACCGAGGATTTCGTGATTTTCGGGGTTCGTGCCTGCGACGCGCGGAGCTTTGAGTTGTTGGATCGTGTCTTCCTTGCCGATCCCGTCGATCCCTTCTACGCCGCCCGCAGAAAGCACGGCACGGTAGTGACCTTGGCGTGCAATCAGCCGGAGGAAACCTGCTTCTGCACCAATTTCGGCATCGACGCCGCCGATCCCTGCGGAGACGTCACCGCCTGGATGGATCGGGATACGTTGTATCTTCGCGCCAACACCGAAAAGGGAGAGGCTCTGATCTCCCGGCTGGAGAACGGGGAAGAAGCTCCCGTTGAGGATCTGAAAAAATCCATCGGCGAAATTTTGAAAAAGCTCCCCTTGAACGATCTGAATCTGACCGGGTTCGACGGGGATCATCTGATGGAAAAATTCAACGATCCCAAATGGGAAGAGCTTGCCCGGGGTTGTCTGGGATGCGGAACCTGTACCTTCGTTTGTCCCACCTGTCAATGCTACGACGTGCGGGATTTCGACGCCGGAGAAAATGGAATTCAGCGCTACCGTTGTTGGGACAGCTGTATGTTTTCCGATTTTACTCTGATGGCGCACGGCACCAACCGTCCCACCCAAACCGAACGGTTCCGTCAGAGATTTATGCACAAGCTGGTGTACTTCCCCGCCAAGAACGAAGGGCTGTACTCCTGCGTCGGTTGCGGACGGTGTCTGGAAAAATGTCCGCAATCCATTCATATCGTTAACGTAATTAAGTCCTTGGGGGTGAAAGAAGATGACTGATAACATCATTCCGATGCTTGGGGTGGTAACCGATATCCGCACCGACACGCCCGACATCAAAACCTTCCGAGTGGAGGCGGTGGGCGGCGGCAAATGCTTCGAGCATAAGCCCGGTCAATGCGCCATGCTTTCGATTCCGGGGGTCGGGGAAGCCATGTTCTCCATCACCTCTTCTCCCACCGTTGCGGGGTATCAGGAGTTCGCCATCAAAAAGTGCGGTTGCGTCACCGAGTGGCTGCACCACATGGACGTAGGGCAGCAGATCACCATCCGCGGTCCTTACGGCAAGCCCTTCCCGGTGGACGACGAATTGCGGAACAAGGATCTGTTGTTTATCGCCGGCGGAGTAGGGTTAGCGCCTCTCCATTCGGTCATCAATTACGTGTTGGACAACCGTTCTGATTACGGAAAGGTCGATATCGTTTACGGCTCTCGCTCCAAAGAGGATCTGCTGGATCTTCCGGAAATTCAGTCGGTTTGGGCGGATCCCAAAAGCGGGATGAACGTCCATTTGACCATCGATCGGGAGCAGGAAGGCTGGGACGGCCACGTGGGCTTCGTTCCCAACTTCGTCAAGGAGCTGGATTTCGATCCCTCCCGGACGGTTCTGGTCTGCGGACCGCCGATCATGATCAAATTCGTGTTGGAGGCGTTGACCGAATTGGGATTTGAAAAGACTCAAATCTACACCACCATGGAATTGCGGATGAAGTGCGGCGTGGGAAAATGCGGCCGCTGTAATATCGGAGACAAGTACGTTTGCAAGGACGGCCCGGTTTTCCGATTCGACGAGCTGGACGAGCTTCCTGCAGAGTATTAACGGAGAGGTTGCTATGGAAAAGAAAATGTTAAACGTATTTTTATACGGAAAGAAATATGAAATTCCCGCGGGAATGACCATCATGGAGGCCATGGAATACGCAGGCTACCGTCTGGTTCGCGGAATCGGTTGCCGCAACGGCTTTTGCGGCGCTTGCGCTACGGTTTACCGTATCAAGGGAGATCGGGAGCTGAAGGCGTGCCTTGCCTGCTCCACCACCGTGGAAGACAATATGTACATCGCAACCCTGCCCTTCTTCCCGCTGGTCAAAGAGGTCTATGACATCGAAAAGGTTCGTCCCGACGAGCAGATCATGATGCAGCTGTACCCGGAGATCTACTCCTGCGTAGGGTGTAACGCTTGCACCAAAACCTGCTCCCAGGGGTTGAACGTTATGCAGTATATCGCCCACGCTCAACGGGGCGAATACGAAAAATGCGCGGAAATGTCCTTTGACTGCGTCATGTGCGGCATTTGCTCCGCCCGTTGCCCTGCGGGGATCTCCCATCCCCAGGTCGCCATGCTTGCCCGCCGTCTGAACGGGAAGTACTTGACCCCCGAAGCGGTCCACCTGACCGAACGGGTCAAAGAGATCGAAGACGGTCTTTGTTCCGAAGCCGTCGAGGCGCTGATGGAAAAACCCATCGAAGAGATCAAAGAACTTTACAATCACCGTGATATTGAGAAATAAGGAGGTGCGGAGATGATTTTTACCGAAGAAATGCTGGAATCTATGCGGAAGGTGGAAGCGGCTCGGGAAACGAACATTCTGTACGAACCCCGCCGCATGACCGCGGAAGAAAAGGAAGCCCTCCTGCAACAATATCATCCCGACTATAAAAAGAGTGGATTTTCCAAAATCAAGGTCGGTCCCAACAAGGGAGAAAAAGCTCCCGTGGAGCTGGTGGACGTCATGGAAGGCAGAAGCCGGATTCTGGATCTGAAGATTGATTTGGATCAAATCGACTACGACGTGGACGTTTTGGTCATCGGGGGCGGCGGCGCCGGTTCTTCCGCTGCCATTGAAGCCCACGCCGCCGGAGCAAAGGTTCTGATCGCCACCAAGCTTCGGATCGGAGACGCCAACACCATGATGGCGGAAGGGGGCATCCAAGCCGCCGACAAGCCGGGAGATTCCCCTGCTCATCACTATTTGGACGTGATGGGGGGCGGACACTACGTCAACCGTCCCGAATTGGTCAAAAAGTTGGTCATGGACGGTCCCGGAGCCATCAAATGGCTCAACGAACTGGGCGTGGAATTCGATAAAGACGAGCAAGGCAACATGATTACCACCCACGGCGGCGGTACCTCCCGCAAGCGGATGCACGCGGCGGCAGACTACACCGGGGCGGAGATCATGAGAACCCTGCGGGACGAGGTGTATAACCGCAAGATCCCCGTTCTCGACTTTACCGCTGCTATCGAGCTGATCCTCGACGATAAGGGCAAGGCGGCAGGCGCGGTGTTGCAGAACACCGAAACGGGAGAAATCCTGATCGCCCGCGCCAAATGCGTCATTCTTGCCACCGGCGGAGCAGGGCGGATGCACTATCAGGCGTTCCCCACCTCCAATCACTACGGAGCTACCGCAGATGGTTTGGTCATCGGTTACCGTGCCGGTGCGAAACTTCTGTATCAAGATACCCTTCAATATCACCCCACCGGCGTTGCCTTCCCCCAACAGATCTTCGGGGCGTTGGTTACCGAAAAGGTGCGTTCTATGGGCGCAAAGCTGATCAACAGTGAAGGGGAATGCTTCATGCATCCTCTCGAAACCCGCGACGTCTCTGCTGCTTCCATCATCCGGGAATGTTCCACCAACGGAAAGGGCGTGCGTACCCCCTCGGGCGGTAGAGCGTTGTGGCTGGATACGCCCATGATCGACATGATCCACGGCAAGGGCACGTTGGAAAAGCGTCTGCCCGCCATGCTTCGGATGTATCTGACCTTCGGCATTGATATGCGCAAAACCCCCATTCTCATCTACCCCACGCTCCACTACCAAAACGGCGGATTGGAAATCGGGGAAGACGGCATGACCAACGTAGAAAACCTCTACGTCGTCGGGGAAGCCGTCGGCGGAATCCACGGACGCAACCGTTTGATGGGAAACAGCCTGTTGGATATCATCGTCTTCGGCCGCCACGCAGGTCAGCAGACCGGGGCGCGGTTTAAGGATATCACCGTCGGAAAGCTTTCCTTGGATCACGTAAAACAGTACGACAAGGAACTGAAAAAGGCAGGCATCGAAAGCAACGAGCCCTCGCCCAGACTGTTCCCCAACTATACGAGAAACGTTATTGAATGGAGGAAATTATGAGAGAGATCCACGTAAACAGCATTATCGATACCATCGAAAAACTGTGTATCGATGCAAACAACCATTTGCCCTGTGACGTCAAAAATGCCATCGAACGCTGCCGTGCCTGTGAAGACGGTGCCATCGCCTGCGGTATTTTGGACAACATCATTGAAAACTACAATATCGCCGACAAAGAAAACGTGCCCATCTGCCAGGATACGGGGATGGCTTGCGTTTTCCTGGAAATCGGACAGGACGTTCACATCGTGGGCGGAGATCTGACCGACGCGGTCAACGAAGGGGTTCGCCGGGGTTACGACAAGGGATATTTGCGGAAATCCGTGGTAAAAGATCCCGTCCGTCGGGGCAACACCGGAGACAACACCCCCGCCATGATCTACACCGAGATCGTTCCTGGGGAAAATATTAAAATTACCATCGGTCCCAAGGGCTTCGGCAGTGAAAACATGAGCGCCGTGCGGATGTTCAAGCCCTCTGCCGGACTGCAGGGAATCAAGGATTTCATCATCGAAACCGTCAAGGCGGCAGGCCCCAATCCCTGTCCTCCCATCGTCATCGGCGTGGGTATCGGCGGAACCTTTGATAAGGCGGCTCTCTTGGCGAAGAAAGCCCTGATGCGTCCTTTGGATTCCAGCCATCCCGATCCCTACTATGCAGATCTGGAAAAAGAAATGCTGGAAAAGGTCAACGAACTGGGTATCGGGCCTCAAGGATTCGGCGGTAAGACCACCGCAATCGGTCTGAACATCGAAACTCTGCCCACCCACATCGCCGGGATGCCCTGTGCTATCAACATCAACTGCCACGTAACCCGTCATAAATCGGAGGTGCTGTAATTATGGAAAAACGGATTCAACTGCCCTTAACGGAAGAATTGGCGAAGACCCTGAAGGCGGGGGACACCGTCCTTCTGACCGGATACATTTACACCTCTCGTGACGCCGGACATAAGAGAATGTGCGAAACCCTCGCCAAGGGCGAAGCCCTTCCTTTTGATCCCACCGACGCTACCATTTATTACGTAGGACCTACTCCCGCAAAACCGGGTCAGGTCATCGGTTCTGCCGGCCCCACCACCAGCGGACGCATGGACGCTTACGCTCCCACCATGATGAGCGTGGGTGCACGCGGAATGATCGGCAAGGGTGCCCGTCTCCCCGAGGTCATTGACGCGATGAAGAAATATTCGGGCGTGTATTTCGGCGCCATCGGCGGTGCAGGTGCGTTGCTGGCAAGACAGATCAAGAGCTGTGAGCTGATTGCTTATGAAGATCTGGGCGCGGAAGCGTTGCGCAAGCTGTACGTGGAGGATATGCCCCTCGTCGTTATCATCGACAGTGAAGGGAACAACCTTTACGACTTCGGTCCCGCGAATTATTTGGCACAGAAAGGAAACTGATTATCATGATTGAAATTACCGATCTTTTGGAAGCGTTGATGATCCTCTGCTTCGGTCTTTCCTGGCCCATCTCCATTCGGAAATCCTGGATCTCCCGCACCGCAAAGGGGAAGAGCCTCTTCTTCGAGGTGTTCATTTGGGTTGGTTACATCTTCGGAATCGTCCGCAAATTCATGCTTTTGGCAGAAGCCACCGAGCCTCTCGGCTGGTTGTTCTATCTGGGCTGGGCGTTCTATTTCCTCAACTTCATCGAAATTTCCATCGATATGCTCCTCTATTTCCGCAACGTGAAATTGGATAAAGCCAACGAAGGAAAATAAAATAACGCATAAAAATACCGCACGATCGAGATTTGATCGTGCGGTATTTTATATTTGATTATTTTGCAGAGTCTTCTACCGCCCGATACATGGCTAAAATGTTTTCGGGGGGAACGTCGGGGAGAATGTTGTGTTCCTGGTTGAACACGAAGCCCCCGTCTTGGTTGAAGATCTCAATCATTCGGCGACAATGGTCGTACACCTTGTCGGGGGTGCCCCGATTCAGCACCGATTTGGTATCACAGCCGCCGCCCCAGAAGGTGATGTCCTTGCCGAATTCCCGCTTCAGCGTTGCCGGGTCCATCTGCCGCGCCGAGGTTTGCACCGGGTTCAGAATATCGTATCCCGCCTCGATCAAATCGGGGATGATGGGGTACAGCGATCCGCAGGAATGAAGCAGGGTTTTCATGTTACTGTGGGTATGTACGTATTCGTTCAGCTTGGTATGATGGGGCTTGAAGAGCTTTTGATATTTTTCCGGCGCCATAAAAAGTCCGGTAGTCATACCCAAATCGTCGCCGAACCGCAAAATATCCACCACATCGCCCACGGCGGCACAGACCTTTTCTAACGTTGCCAGGTGGCGAGGCATCAATTGTTCCACCAAGGCTTGAACGTTTTCTTCGTCGCAATAGATATCCATTAAGAAATTATCCATTCTCCGCAAGAAGGTTCCCCACTCGAACAGGTTGCAGCCGCAGGTAATCATCAGGGCTTTGTCGGTACGGTTCCGCAGTTGAATGACCCGTTCCCGAAGGGTTTGGTAAAAATTTTCTTCCCCGGCGTGATCCCAGGGGCTATGGACCAAAGCGCTCCAGAGAACCTTCCCCATCTGCTCGTCCAGATCGTCGTAATCGTCGGGATAATCTTCTTCGTAGGGAAAATAGGTTTGATCAAAAAAGGTTGCCCCCACCGGCATCCGGGCGATTTTCGTACCGTCTTTGTGGTAGGCGATCCAATCTCCGTTTGGTTGTTGTTCGGGGCGGAACCAGGTGGGATACTGCGCCGTCGATCCGTCAGACAAGGTAATATCGTACCAATGGGCGTCGGTTTCGTTGAACACCCGCCCGATGTCGATGACGTCCACGCCGAACCGATCCAAAATCCCATCCTCCGGCTGAACCACCTGCTGAACCACGTCGAAAACCCTGGTATGTCCGTCGGTGATCCCCAAATGCTTTTTCAGATTATTATAGGCGATGGCGGAGATGCCGGAGCTGGGGGTCGATCCCAGATCCAAAGGCACCCGATCGGGGGATTTATGGGCGATGGCTGCCAAAACGCGCTCTCTTGAAGTCATAGCTTTCTCCTTTTAATCAACGATGATTTCGCTTACGATGAATTCTTTGATAAGGATATAAAATCTTGACACCGGATCTTTTTTTCATTGTATCACGGTTTTTCTTAAAAGTCAATGTTATTTTCGAAAAGTAAAGGCTTTTTTTCGAAAACTCGTACAAAAACGATGCTTGGGGTATTGCATTTCTTCGGAATATAATGTATAATGAAAGAAACGTAACGCAGGAAAGGACGGTCAAAATATGTTTGATATTTTTTCGTTGCCCGAGGTAAAAATGCCCGAGGGATTTTTGTGGGGCGCAGGCTACGCCGGACACCAGGTGGAAGGCAATAATATCCATTCCCAACGGTGGGCGTGGGAGGAGGCCGGCAAGTACGAGGAAAAATCCGGCATGGCGTGCAACAGCTACGAATTGTGGGAAAAGGACGTGGAGATCGCCCAAGAATGCGGACTGCAAGCCTTCCGCACCTCGGTGGAATGGAGCCGCATCGAGCCCCACGAGGGAGAATTCTGCAAGGAAGCCCTGGATCATTACGTCCGCTTTTTTGCCACGCTGAAGGAAAAGGGTATCAAAGTTTTTGCCACTATGATGCACTTCTCCGAGCCTCTGTGGTTCACCGAAAAGGGCAGCTTTGAAAACGTGGATAACCTGCCCTATTTTGAACGGTATCTGGAATACGTGGTTCCTGCCATCGCTCCTTACGTGGATTTTTGGAATGTCATCAACGAATTCAATCTCCGTCAGGCGGATTTCAAGCTGGGAACGCTGCGCTTCCACGCAAGAGGCTATCACGTGATCAAAAAGTATTCCGACGGTCCGATTTCTTCCGCCCACGCTTTGGTCATGTATCAGCCCAAGCGTCCGCGGGACAAATTCGATCAGGTCATGGCGGAATACAACGATATCTGCAACCACGAATTTTTCTTCCACGGCATCCGCACCGGAGAGATCGTATATCCCTATCGGGAAGGGGCGTATTGCGACGAATTGAAGGGGGCTGCCGATTTCTGGTCGGTCAACACCTACGTGCGGGATCTCATCGACGCCCGCCGTCCCAATTCCAAGGGAAAGCGGTACGATTTTACCCGGATGCAGATGATCGACAAGGAATTTTATTTGGAGGAATTCAATCCCGAATGTATTTTGGCAAATTTGGGACGACTTCACGATAAGCCCATCTACATCACCGAAAACGGCGTTGCCTGTAACGACGACCGCTTCCGCATCGTCTTTTTGAGCGAATACCTCTCCGCTATCCGTCAAGCCATGGACTTCGGCGCTGACGTGCGCGGATACCTCTATTGGTCGATGCTGGATAACTTCGAATGGGGCAGCTTCAAGCCGCGCTTCGGGCTGTACGACGTGGATTTCCAAACCTTTGAACGCACCGCCAAACCCAGCGCCTCCTTCTATCGGGAGATTATCGAAAACAACGGCGTCAACGCCGAGTTGATCAAAAAATACCTCAAAGAAATGCCTTCCCTTGCCAAGTAATAGAACATAAAAGAAGCCGCAGAGACGATAAATCGTTTCTGCGGCGTTGTTTTGTTTAAGCTCCTAAATATTGTAAAAAGGGAAACCATTCGGGCTTAATTAAAAAGGTTAGGGATGCGGCGATGATGAGAAGAAGCAGAACGATAACGAGAATCTCCCACACCGCGGGCTTTTGCTTCTTTTTGCCCCGCTTCGGAATATATTCCGTGTTCTTTGGCGCTTCCGTGACCGTCGGTTCTTCTTTCGGTTGTGCCGGCGCTTGCGTCGGCTTCGGAGGTTCCGCGACCGGCTTGGGGCTTTGAATTATCTCTGACAGGGGAACGCCGTAAACCTTCGCCAGGCGGTTGATCTGATCCAGGGTGGGGGATTTTTTCGCACATTCCCATTCGCAGACGGTTTCCGCCGTTACCTCCATGGCGGATGCCAAATCCTCGATGGTCATGCGGTGCTCCCGTCGCAACAGAAACAGGTGTTTTGCAAATTCAATGGGGTTCATAATATTACCTCGCGTTTTAACCTACGGCGCCGGATTTTACGGAAGATACGAAGGAAAAATATCCGTTGGTTTTACTGTTTTTCAACGTCGTGGCGTATTGCTGTACGTCCGCGTCCGGATCGTTTTCGTCGGGTTTATTTTGATAATAGATGGTAATTTGGTCTTCCTTGACCTCGTAAGAAAGCAGCTCGTACTGCTGGGTGTCCGCGGGGGAGGGGGCAAAGGCTTGGGTTGCCTCGTCGTAAACCCGAACCTTGGTGGGGTCAAAGGGCGTTTCGGGATAATAAATTTCGATTTTTTTCAAAACGTTTTCCAGCTTGCGGGAATCCTCCGATTCGTCGCCGTCCACGGCACGGTTCAAGGCTTCTACCGAGGACCATACCGAGGGAGACGAAAGATCCTTCGCATCGGAAAACAGTCCGAAGGAGCAGGGAATATATTTTTCAAATAAGTAATCTGCCAACGCCTTTTGCTCGTCCTGAAGCAGTTGGGAAATGGGCGTTTTCAAAATATCCCTGGGCTTGGTTGGATCGGGCTGGGGGTCGTTGTTCTCCGTATTCGTGGCGGGGGAATCGTTATTGGAATCGGTACTGCCGTTTTGGGCGGAAGAGATGGTCTTGTTCGGCTCGGAATCGGTGGGTTGTGTCGGCAGTAGCGAACAGCCCGCAAGGGTAAAAAGCAACAGGGCAGATAAGAAACAACAAATAATCCGACGCATCAAAACGTCCTCCTTTCCGATACTGACTATATTATACCGCATTTTTGCGTCTTTGTCAACGGAAAATTTTCGACAACATGGTATAAATTTATTTTTCTTGGAAAAACTGTTGGCGAAAAGAGACTTCTTTTCTATTTTTCATTACGGACGGAGGAATTCCATTATGTCGTTTCTCGATAAGCTTGCTATCCTTCTGATCACCGTGGGCGCGTTGAATTGGGGAAGCATCGGACTGTTCGGCTTCGATTTCGTTTCCTGGCTTTTGGGCGGATCCGATTCGATCCTGACCAAGATCGTCTTCACCCTGGTGGGCATCGCCGGCATTTGGGCGATCTCTTTACTGTTTCGCCCCATGCGTGACGAGGTCTCCGACGCCTTGGATCGGTAAGCAAAAACGACGAAAAGACCGTATTTCGATTGCGAAATACGGTCTTTTCTCTTGACTTTTTTCTCCGTCTGTGGTACAATAGATATATTATAAAATGGGGGATTGTTGGCGTATGAAGAAAAACGATCTGGTCACGGTGCAGATTACCGATATGACCTTCGACGGTGCCGGGATCGGACACCTCGACCGGGCGGGGAAGCCGTTCCCCGTCTTCGTCCGCGCCGCCGCCGTGGGGGACGCGGTTCAATGTCGGATCATCAAGGTTTTGAAAAATTACGCCGTTGCCATTTTGGATCAGATCGTTACCCCCTCTCCCGACCGCGTCCCCCCCGCCTGCCCCATCGGGGAAAGGTGCGGAGGATGTGCCTTTCATCACGTTTCTTACGCCGCCGAATTAGGGTACAAGACCAACGCCGTCAAGCAGGCGTATAAATTGAATTTCCCCGGAGAGATTTCGGTCAACGATTGCGTTCCGTCTCCCGAAGAGGCGGGCTATCGGAACAAACTGCAGCTGCCCCTGTCGCCCGACGGGAAGTTCGGGTTTTATTCCCTTCATTCCCATCGGGTGGTTCCGGCGGCAAGCTGCCTGTCCGGGCATCCGGACTTTGCCCCCATCGTCAGAGAGGTGGAGGAATGGATTGGGGAAAATTCCCTTTCTGCCTACGACGAAGCCGCGGGGAAGGGACTCGTGCGGCACTTGTTTTTGCGCCGGGGCTATCACACCGGAGAAATTATGGTCTGTCTGACCGTCAACGCCGGGAGCGTCAAGGAAGTTCCGGCAAAGGAAAAGCTGGTGGAACGCCTTAATAAATTTTCTCAAATCAAGAGCCTTTGGCTCAATTTTAACGCAAAACGCACCAACGTCATTTTCGGAGACCGATTCCACCTGTTGTTCGGCGCGGAACGGATCTACGATACCATGAACGGCGTAAAATTCGCCATTTCGCCCCGATCCTTTTACCAGGTCAACACCCTCCAGGCAGAAAGGATCTACGCCGACGCCACCGCCTGCCTTTCGTCCGACGATATTCTCCTCGACCTGTATTGCGGCATCGGAACCATCGGGCTGACCTGCGCCAAAAAGGTGAAGAAGGTCATCGGTATCGAGGTCGTTCCCGAGGCAATCGAAGACGCCAAGCAGAACGCAAAGCTCAACGGCATTGAAAACGCGGAATTTTTCGTCGGCGACGCCGCCAAAACGTTGGAGATCATCGCCTCTCTCCCCGAAAAGCCCACCGCCGTCATCGTCGATCCTCCCCGCAAAGGGCTTTCGGCCGACACCATCGACGCCTTAAAACAAATCGCCCCCGAAAGGATCATCTATATTTCCTGCAATCCGTCCACCCAGGCGCGGGATCTGGCGTTGTTGAACGATATGTACACCCCCGGCGACGTCACGCCCTACGATATGTTCCCCAAGACGGGGCATAGCGAAGCTGCAGTGCAGCTTCTCCGCGATATAAATCCCTGACGGGATTTGCGATATATCCCTCAGGATGCGATATACCGATCGGTGCGATATATTGCCTTACGGCAACGAGAAAAGGAGATTGTATGGAAGAATTAAAGTTCATGTTTCAAGGCTACGAAGCGACGGTGATCCGTCCCGACAAGCCCAACGGAAAGTGGATCTGGAAGACGGAATTTTTGTACGCCTTTGACAAGGCGGAACGGGAATTGCTCGATTCGGGATATACCCGCGTGTATTATCAGATCAGCCATCAATACGGAAGCTATCGCGCCGTGCGGCGGATGCACGAATTCCATAGCTTCGTGGTCAAGGAGTTCGGATTGGACGAAAAATGCCTTCTGTTCGGCTTCAGCCGCGGGGGGTTGTACGCCTTCAATTACGCGCTTTTTTACCCGGAACGTGTGGAAAAAATCTATCTGGACGCGCCGGTTCTGGATATGAGATCCTGGCCGCCGAAGGGTTCCGCGGAACGGGAGCAGGTGTACGGGGAATACGATCTGACCGAAGAAACCCTGGCGCATTTTAAGGGGCATCCCATAGAAAATCTTTCGGAATTTTTCGGGTTGCGCATCCCTCTTTTGTTGGTTGCCGGGGATGCGGACGAGATCGTTCCCTTTGAAGAAAATGCAAAGAAAATGATTGATTTTTGCAGAGAAAAGGGCATTGAAATCACGTCCGTCGTAAAGCCGGGGTGCAAGCATCATCCCCATTCGTTGGAGGATACCGCCCCCATTCTCGAATTCGTTCAAAAGTAAAACGGAAGTTCCACCTTCTGTTCGGCGGAAGGGGAAAAGACGGAACCGAAAAAATATATTGTGCGAGGTTTTTATGGAAGAAAAAAATTACGACGTTGCCGTTTGCGGCGGCGGGGTTGCCGGGATTTCCGCTGCGTTAGCCGCCGCACGGGAAGGCAAAAAGGTTGCTTTATTCGAAAAACAATATATGCTGGGCGGCTTGGGCACGGCGGGCTTGGTTACGATATATCTGCCTCTTTGTGACGGCTTTGGTCGTCAGGTTTCCTTTGGAATCGCCGAAGAATTATTAAAGCTTTCCGTGCGGTACGGAGCCGAGGATAAGTATCCGGAAAATTGGCTGGACGGAATCGGTACCCGAACCGAAAGGGATAAGCGCTACGAGGTGCAGTATAACGCCCAGGTTTTTGCAATCCTTGCAGAACAGTTGCTTTTGGAGAACGGCGTCGATCTTCTTTACGGAAGCTACGTGGTAGGCGTGACGGCGGCGGGCGGAAGGATCAAAAGCCTTTTTGTGGAAAATAAGTCGGGACGGACGGAATATACGGTTCGCTCCGTTGTGGATGCAACGGGGGATTGTGATATCGCCCGGTTTGCAGAAGCGCCTACGGACACCTTCCGACAGGGAAACGTCCTTGCGGCGTGGTATTATTATGCAAATAAAGAAGGAAATCATCTTCAAATGGTGGGTGCTTCCGATATTCCCGAAGAGGAAAAGGACGGAAGCGAAGATCCGCCGTTGACGAACCGCCGCTTTACAGGGCTCGATGGGCGGGAGTTGTCGGAAATGACCGTTCTTTCCCACAAAACGACTCTAGATCATTGGCTGAAGAAGAGAAAAACGGATCCCGATGCGGTAATCTCTTCCATCGCGACTACCCCGCAGATTCGTATGACGCGAAAGATCGTCGGAGAATATACCCTTGCACATACGGAGGAGCATAAGTATTTTGAAGATTCCATCGGCTTGGTGTCTAATTGGAAGAAGCGCGGACCCGTGTACGAAGTCCCTTACCGCACGTTGTATAGTAAGTCGGTAAAAAATCTGATCGCGGCAGGACGTTGCACGTCGGTGAATGAAACCTTGTGGGACGTGATGCGGGTTATTCCCTGTTGCGTGGTGACGGGACAGGCGGCGGGAACTGCGGCTGCCATGACCGACGATTTTCCCAATCTTGACGTGGCAGAGCTGCAGAAGAAATTGAGACGAAACGGTGTCGTCTTGCACGAAACGGAGCTTTCTTAAATTCGTAAAAACAAAGGAGCGTTTTATGAAACGGTTCAAAGGATTGAAAATCGTCGGCATCGTTCTTGCGGTCATCGTCGCGGTTTTCTTGGTCATCAATTTGATTCCCCCGGCAAAGGTGGTGGAGAATAACCCCTTCGTGGTGGAAAAGGACGGACTGCCGATGGTGGCGGCGCATCGGGGCGGCGGTGCGTGTAATCCGGAAAATACCATGCTTGCCTTTCGGGAAGCGGTAAACACCTACGGGGTGGATATTATCGAAAGCGATTTGTACATTACCGCCGACGGTTATTTGGTTTATAATCACGACGCCTACATCGACGAGACCTGCAACGTCAACGGCGATCTGTCTCTGGACGAGGTAAAGGCGCTTTGTGAAGACGACGCCAACCGCCACTACATTCACAACATGACGCTGGCAGAGCTGGAGCAATACAATTTCGGGTATTATTTTGAAAAGGACGGTCAGCGGATCTACAAAGACGTGACCGACGTTGCCGCCGCAGGACTGCAGATCGCCACGGTGGACAAACTGTTTGCGGAATTTTACGAGACCAACCCCGACCTTCTTTTTATCGTGGAGATCAAAAACGAAGGGGTGCAGGGTTTGGAAGCCTGTCGGGTGTTGAGTGAAACCCTGAACGCCTATCCGGGGTACGAGGATCAACTCGTGGTCGGAACCTTTCATAAGGAAATCGAGGACGAGCTGAAATTGAATTATTCCCACCTCATGCGCGGGGCTTCGGAGGCTTCCGCGGGGGATTTTGTGAAGAGCGTTTTGTTCGGGGTCAATCTCTTTGACGACAGCGATTTCGTCTGCCTGCAGATTCCCTTGACCTACGACGTGGGGTTTGATCTTCCCCTGACGCTGAAGCCCATTCTTTCCCGGGCGCACCGACGGAATATGGCGGTGCAGTATTGGACGATCAACGACGCCGACGAAATGCGGATGCTCATCGACCTTGGCTGCGACTGCATCATGACCGACGATCCGGAGCTTTTGCAGCAGGTGTTGGACGAATACCGATAAAAGAGGGAATCAGCATGATTTTAGTGGATTTACACGCCCATTCCGGGGGGATCAGCACCTGTTGTCGGGTGGGATACGAAAGAATTATTGACGACGCAAAAGAGACGGGAATCGGCGGCATCGTTCTGACCAACCACTACGTCAGCAACTACGTCATCGACGACGATTACGACGCATTTGCACGGGCATATCTGGAAGAATATGCAAAAGCAAAAGCCTACGGCGATTCGGTGGGCGTGAAGGTCTTTTTCGGCGTGGAGGTAACGGCGGAGTGGGATAAAAACGTACATCTTTTAGCCTACGGCGTTCCCCATTCCTTCGTGACCGATCATCCTCGGATGTGTTTGTATTCCCTGGAGGAATTGTACCGCACCGTCCACGCCTACGGCGGAATTTTGGTGCAGGCGCACCCCTATCGGGTTCAGCCGCGGCTCCAGGATTTAGCGTATTTGGACGGCGTGGAGATTTCCTGCCATCCCCATTTACGGTACTGCGGAAGCTTTGCTTCGGAAATGAAAGAGATCGCCGAGGCGAACCGAAAGCTTTTGACCTGCGGGGGAGATTATCACGCCGACGTTGCCTACCGTCCCCAATGCGGCGTTTTTGTTCCCAAAGAAATTTCCGGGGATAAGGAATTGGCGGATTGGCTTATGGCACAGGACCGTCTGACCCTTCGGGTTCACGAGCCGGGGGGAGATTGGCAGGATCTGGTCTATCAAAAAACTTGATTAACGGAGGCGCTTTCATGTCCTTTTCCGGCGCAATTCATCATTTTAACACCATTACCAAGCATCGCCACAAGGTAATCGCCCATTGTTTTAAGGCGGGGATTCCCTGGCGGGGGCTGATGCACGATTTGTCCAAATACACCCCCACGGAATTTTGCGAGGGGGCAAAAAATTGGCTGGGAACCCGATCCCCCAACGAAAAAGCCCGGGCGGACAAGGGGTATTCTTTGGCGTGGCTTCATCATCAGGGGCGCAACCGCCATCATTTTGAATATTGGTTCGATTACAACGCCCGGACCCATCAGCGCGCCCCCATCAAAATGCCCTTTATTTTCGTTTTGGAAATGTTCTGCGACCGGGTTGCCGCCAGCAAGATTTATCAAGGGAAAAATTATACCGACCGCCATCCCCTGGATTATTTCCTTCGGGCGAAGGCGACCCGCGTCATTCATCCCGAAACGTCGGACCTGCTGGAATCCTGGCTTGTGATGTTGGACGAAAAGGGCGAAAAGGAAACCTTTCGTTATCTTCGAAATCTCCGAAAAAATCATCCCGAATACTGAAAAGAGGGTTTAATTATGAACGTTGAAACGCTATTGGATCTGATCCACCGCACCCCCACCGCGTGGCACGCCGCGGAAAACGTCAAGGAAATTTTGTGCAAAAGCGGATATTCTGTCCTACTGCAGTCCGATCCCGACGCCGTCGGCGCAGGGGATTGGTTTACGGTTCGCAACGGCACCGGGCTCGTCGCCTTTCGGATTCCCGAAATCGTTGATCCGACAACGGTTTGCTTCCGTATCTCTGCCGTCCACGGAGATTCCCCCTGCTTCCGTCTGAAGCCCAACGCCCAGCTGAAGGGGGCGACGACCCGCCTGAATACCGAGCTTTACGGCGGAGGCATTTACGCCACCTGGATGGACGTGGGTTTGGGGTTGGCAGGGCGCGTGATGGTGCGTACTGCCGACGGATTGAAGGCAAAATTGATTTACATCGACCGTCCCGTGGCGGTGATTCCCAACACGGCGCCCCATTTGCGTCCCATGAACGAGGGGCTGACCTTGGATCCGAAATGCGATCTGATCCCCCTGTTCGGCGACGGAGAGGCGGATCTGAATCGGCTTTTGGCAGAAGAACTGCAGGTGTCCGCTTCGGACGTCGTCGGCTGGGATCTGTCCCTGGTCTCCTGCGACAAAGGCTTCGTCTTCGGGCAAAAGGGCGAGTTTATGACCTCTCCCCGCCTGGACGATCTGGAATGTGTTTACACCTGTCTGTCGGGATTTTTGGCGGCAAAATGCCCCGAAAACGTGATCCCGGTCTTTGCTCTGTTCGACAATGAAGAAACCGGATCCTTGTCCTTTTCCGGGGCGGCGGGTACGTTGCTAAAGGACGCCTTGGCACGGATCCTGCCCGACGAAGCGGTTCGTCAAAGCGCTTTGGCGCGTTCTTTTCTGGTCTCGGCGGACAACGCCCACGCACTGCACCCCAATCATCCGGAATTGTACGACGGGCAGAACGCTCCGGTGATGAACGGCGGCGTGGTGGTCAAATACAACGCGTCCCAGCGGTATATGTCTGACGGCTTTTCCGGGGCGGTCTTTACGGAGATCTGCAACAGAGCCGCAGTTCCCGTCCAGGTCTTTGCAAACCGTTCCGATAAGCGGGGCGGCAGTACCTTGGGGAATCTTTCCGAAGCCCAGGTTCCGATTCGGGGCGTGGATATCGGGGCGGCGCAGCTGGCGATGCACTCGGCGCGAGAAACGGCGGGAAGCCTCGACGTGGCGCATCTGTCCAACGCGTTGAAGGCGTTTTATCAAGCGGATTTTACTCTGTCGGACGACGGAGTTCAATGGAATTAAGGAGAGATTTATTATGAATAAAACGATGTTGAAGAAATACGCCCGGCTGATCGTTCGGGTGGGCGCAAACGTTCAGCGGGGAAGCCGCGTGGTGGTTTACGCCGACGTGGAACGGGCGGATCTTGCCGCCGAGGTGGTGCGGGACGCCTACCGTTGCGGCGCTTCCCACGTGGCGGTGGAATGGAGCCACGACGAAATTACGCGGATGCACTACACTCATCGCATGACCGACGTGATGACCGAGATCCCCCGCTGGGAAAAGGAAAAAATGAAGGATATGGCAGAACGGCTCCCCTGCAGAATTTATATCGAGTCCTCCGATCCGGATCTGCTTCGGGGGATCAGTCAGGAAAAGATCCGCGCCGTCCGTGCGGTTCGGGTCAAGACCTTTAAGCCCTATCGGGATCAGATGGACAACCGCCACGCGTGGACCATCGCCGCAGCCCCGTCCAAGGCGTGGGCAAAGAAGATCTTCCCCGACCTTACCCCCGGAAACGCGGTGGAAAAGCTGTGGGACGCGATCCTGAAATCGGTTCACGTTTCCGCCGATACCGATCCGGTCAAGGAGTGGGAAAAGATCAACGACGCCTTCAAGGCAAAGTGTGATTGGCTCAACAAAAACGCCTTTACCGCCATGGAGTACACCTCGTCCAACGGAACGAATTTCTCGGTGGAGCTGATCCCCGGGGTTCTGTGGATGGGAGGCGGCGAAGCCTTCCTGAACGGACATTTCTTTAACCCCAACCTTCCCACGGAGGAGATCTTTACCTCTCCCAAGGCGGGGGCGGCGTCGGGGACGCTGGTCTCCACCAAGCCCTTGTCCTACAGCGGACAGTTGATTGAAAATTTCTCCATCACCTTTGCGCAGGGCAAGGCGGTTTCCTGGACGGCGGAACAGGGAAAGGAAATGCTGGATCAGTTGTTGGGCATGGACGAGGGGGCTAAAATGCTGGGCGAGCTTGCGCTGGTTCCCAAAACGTCCCCCATCAATCAGTCGGGGATCTTGTTCTACAACACCCTGTTTGATGAAAACGCCTCTTGCCACGTTGCTTTGGGCTCCGGATTCACCAATCTGTACCCCGGATTTGAACATCTGACCCGGGCGGAGTTGACCGAACGGGGCATCAACGATTCCTTGATCCACGTGGATTTCATGATCGGCGCCGACGATCTGACCGTCACCGGCATCCGCGCCGACGGTACCCGGGTCAAGGTTTTTGAACACGGAGATTGGGCAGAATCCATGCTGGCAGAATTATAAAAATAATTCAGGGAAATTCCGATTTCGGAATTTCCCTGATTTTTTTAAGATTGCTTCGTAAATCGCCGTAACGCCTTCAGCAGAGGAAGGATCAGCGTTCCCATAAAGAGATTCCCAACCCCGTGCATGGCGTCGAAGGGCAGCCCGGACAGAATCCAAGCCACCGTTTGTTCCAAATTGTAATGGAACAGCAGCGCCTGGGCAGGGGCGTACAGGATGCCGTAGCAAAAGCCGTGCAGGGCGCAGACCGTCGGAAAGACGAGCATCGCCCACTTGTCCGGGATTTTTTTCGGAATAAGCATCGTCATGCCCCACAGAACCGTCCAGATGTAGAGGTACGGAATCCACCAGACGTTAAATCCGTTGGTCAGCCCCATGATAAGAACGTAAACGTAGAGGGGAATCAACGCTTTTCCGCGGAACAGTAAGGTCATCAGCATGATGAACATTCCCGTCAGATGAATGTTCGGCAACGCTGACATGGCTAATTGCGCCGCGTAGATGATGGCGGGAAACAATCCGAATAAAACCACTTCCCGCAAGGTCAAAAAGGAATTCTTTCTCATCCCTTGGTATAGACCAATTTGTAGTGACCGCCGTCGGTGATCTTGATCTGATCCACGCCGGTCATCGCCATGGCATCACCCTCGTAAACCGCCCAATAAGCGCCGTTGGTGTTGTAGTCTGCCAGCTCGCCGTTGACGGATTTGATGTAAAGACCGTATTCGCTTTCATCGCCTTCTACCAGGTTTTCCTGCTCCAGAGCGCCCCGCAGGAATTCTTCGGCGGTTTGGATGGTGAAGGTCGTGGTTTTCTCGTCGCTTCCCACCACGTCCACGGTGATGGTAACGGTATTTGCCACGTTGGAATCGGCGCCGCCGTCTGAGGAAGCAACGCTGCCGACGTTGGAATCGGTGTTGCCGTCGGGGGCTACGCCGGGGGCGCAGGCGACCAGGGCAAGGCTCATGAGAAGCGCCAGGATCAGGGATAGGATGCGAAGTTGTTTTTTCATTTTTTTGGTTCTCCTTTGAATTTTAGTTTCAAAAAAAGAACAAACGGAAAGCCGTCTCTTCCAAAGAAAAGACGGCGCAGTAACTCCTTGCGTTTCCATCTTCTCTTCCTGTTGCCCAAGAGATTGAATTCGCAGACGCAAGACGGGAAGCATTCTGACTGACCGAATTTCTGACGGTAACTCGGATCACAGTAATGGCGGTTGCTCCGGATTTGCACCGGATTTCCTCCCCACGGCAGGGCCGCACCGCGATCAAACGCCGCGGTGAATTGCGTGTTTATTCTGTTTTCGAGGGTATTCTACCACATTTCTCCGTCTTTTGCAAGGGAGTTTACAAAAATGTGCGTTTTAGACACCTTGCACAAAATTTCCACGTTTTTTTTGTGTCCCGAACGAAGAAAAACCATTGACCTTTTTCTCTATATATGGTATAATATAAATATATAGATAACGTTGAAAGGAGCAAGGGTATGAAGCGGATTGTATGGATCGGTTGTCTGCTCCTTTCTTTTTTCGTGTTGTGGGGGCTTTTGCCGGAGCCGCAAACCGAGGCGACGGATATCGTCCCCCAGGGATATATTGAAATCTCTGACCGGGAGGATTTGGAGAAGATTACGCAAGCTCCGGACGGAAAGTATTTTTTGACCGAGGATATTGACCTTTCCGACGCTTCCTGGACGCCGTTATGCTCTCAGGACAAGCCTTTTTCCGGAATTTTCGACGGAAATAACCATAAAATTACGGGAATGACCGTATCGGATAAGGATAACGACGCCTTTGGTCTGTTTTCTTACGTTTGCGGAGGCAAAATTCAATCCCTGACCTTGTCCGGCACGGCGTCCGGATCGATTGCCGGCTTGATTGCCGGAAAAATCAGCAAGGGGGAGGTCGTGGATTGCACCGTGGAAGGCACGGTAACCTCGTCCTTTTTCGGGGGCGGGATCGTCGGGCAGATCTGCGGATCTGCGGCGACGGTTTCCGACTGTACCTCCAACGCAACCCTCGTGGGGACGGGCTCCGACACCGGAGAATTGCACCTGGGAGGAGTAGTCGGCGCTCTTTACGGCACGGGGCACGTGGTCTCCGATTGTAAATTTACCGGCACGTTGAAGCCCACCGGCGCAACCCTGCACGCAGGGGGAATTGCGGGAATTGCCAATGCGGATCCCAGCGGTGTAATCACCCTTTCCGGTTGCCGTTCCGAGGGGAAATTAACCCTTTCCTATACCAAAACCGCCTGCTTGGGCGGAATCGTGGGGCGGATCGGCGGCAGCACGGAGCAGGGCGACGGCACGGTTGAGGTGAAAAATTGCTCCTTTACCGGAACTTGGGCAGGCTCCGGCTGCGGAAAGCCCCTGTTTTTGGGGGGCATCGTCGGGAAGGCGGACGCGATGGGCGTCGTTACCATTTCCCAATGCACCGGTGCAGGAACTTTAACGGGTGTCGGGCACATGAATTTTGTAAATTCCGAGGACGTGGGCTACCGCTGTACCTCCTGCTCCCAGCCCCAGGGGTCGGTGGAATCGCAAAACAGCGGAACGATCATCGTGCAGACGAATTTCGGGATCAGTTATTCTTCTTACGTGGGGGGAATTTTAGGACAGGGGATTGCCAACGGCGGAAAACTGACGGTTTCCCAATGCTCGGCGTCTGCCTCGCTGAAGGGGATCGGAAGCCCGATTTTGTTGGGGCAAATTGCAGGAGCGTGCCAAAGCGTCGGCAAGGGAGTTGCTCTGATTGAGGATTGCCTTTCCGGGGGCAGAATTACCGACGTTTCCTCAGTTCACGGAGAGTTGGCGTCGGCGCAGGGGGGAATCGTCGGATTTTTGGGCGGTTCCGGAACTTGTACACTTCGGCGGTGTTTTTCTGCCTGCGAATTGCTCGTGGATTATCCCCTGTGCGACGGCGCGATTGCAGGGCTTGTAAGCGCGTATTATGGGGAAAATTACCCGAAAAATCCGGCAAAACCAACGGTAACCGCCTGCTATTACCTGATCGGAATGAGGGATTATTACGGCACCGCCCTTTCGGGGGCGCAGGCCTCCGATCCTGCATCCTACGTCGGCTTTGATTTTACCTCGGTGTGGAAGATCGATCCGGTCTCCGGGCTTGCAAATCTTCAAAAAGCCGGCATTTCGGTTTCTTCTACACCCTTGGGTGACGTGGACGGAAACGGCAAGGTAACCCGATACGACGCGGCGCTTTTGACCGAGTTTCTGACCGGACGCACATCCTTGACCGCCGCCCAGCAGAAGCGGGCGGATTACGACAAGAACGGTGTTTTGGATTCCAAGGATGCGGCGTTGATCCTCCGAAACGCTACCTGATTTCAAAAGGGAAAAGAGGAAAGGGCTTGAACGGGAAAAAAACAGTTTTATTTTTAATCTTGGTTTTCGTGACGTTTTTCGGGGTTGTCCTTTGCGCGCAGGGACAGCCGACGGAAGAACCGTTGCTTTCGGTTGCCTGTATTTCCGATCCCCACGCCGATTACGGCTTGCAACGGAAAGAGCCTTATCTCCGTAATTCGGTGATTCAGACTTTGAATCGGATTCGGCAGGAGGAACGGGCGGACGTGTTGTTGGTCGGCGGAGATAACACCTCGGACAACGCGGATCTTTCGGAATTGGGCGGCTGGAGCTATTCCACCTACAAAAAGGTGATCGAGGCGTATCGGAATTTAGCGGAAAACGCCACCGAATCGGGGCGCTCCCTGTGGGCTTGCGGAAATCACGATTACGAAGCGGGGGAAGAGGCGGGCTACGACGCCTACGCCGGATACGAAGCCATCATGACCGATTCCTGCGGAGCGCCTCTTTCGGTGTACCGCCAGCGGGATGACGACGCCCTGACCGACCAAAGATATCCGGATTTTATTATGGGGCTTCATTACGAGATCGAGGGGTTTGATTTTATTATTCTCAATCCCCCTTACGCGCAAAAACTGACCTATTCTCCCGGCACGTTACAATGGCTGGACGGACGGCTGGAACGGATCGGCGCGGGGAAAACCGTATTTTTGGTTACCCATTATCCCTTAAAAGAAAGTCGCGGACTTTCGACTCCTTCCTACGGAATCAGCGGAGAAAATTATACCGCCCTGGTCTCGGTGTTGAACCGCTATCCCAACGTGATCTACCTGTACGGACACAATCACGGAGGGAGCGAATCGGTCTATATTTCCGACGATACCTTTGAACGGATCACCTCCTATACCGATCGGGGAAAGGTAGTAAACAATCGGAACAAAGCGCCGAAATCCTTTATCACCGCCTTTATGGGGTCGATGTCGTATTACAAATATTCTCTCAACCCCGGGTATTTGACCGAGGAAGATCCGGAAATCGTGCAGGCGTTGATGATTTACGTTTACAGCGATCGGATCGTATTTCAAATGAAAAATTACGGCACCCATCAAGATCACGCAACGCGGCAGTTAAAATCCTGGACGGTTGCGCGGGACGTGGCGGGATCACTGACGGGCGTGCCGTCTTCTACGGATAAAACAGATCAAACAGGAGATGCACAAATGGAGCTTTTTGACGTCATTCTTGCTTCCATCGGCGGAGGAATCGCCGTCGGCGGACTTATTACCCTGGGCGTCGTCCTTTATCGGATGTGGAAAAAAGACCGGGCAACCCCCTACAAGGATTAACCCCCTCAACCCAGAAAGGAGAATCCCGTGGATTCGGATAAGAAAAAAATTTTAGAGCCGGTAACGTCTTTCGCGGAGCAGGTGTGGGAAGACGACGAAATGCTCCGCCAGCTGGACGGTTATCTGCAGATGCAGCACATTTACAACGCCGCCATTCGGGAGGTAACTACGAAGCTGCAGATTTTGGACGAGGAATTCCAATGCCGTTACGACCATAACCCCATCCACCACATGGAATCCCGCCTGAAGACCCCTCGCTCCATCGTGGGAAAATTGCGCCGCAGGTAAGAGGAGGTCAGCGCCGATTCCGCCCGACGGAATCTGACCGACATTGCAGGAATCCGCGTTATTTGTTGCTACATCGAGGACGTTTATCGGATTGCGGAATTGCTTCTTCATCAGGACGACGTGACGCTGATCCGAAAATCCGACTACATCAAGGAGCCGAAGGCAAACGGCTACCGATCCCTGCATTTGGTCATTCAGGTGCCGGTCTATCTTTCCAACCGCACGGAGCAGGTTCCGGTGGAGGTGCAGATCCGCACCGAAAGCATGGACCTTTGGGCAAGTCTGGAGCATCAGATGCGGTACAAATCGTCCCGCCCGGTCTCCTCCGAATTGCAGGCGCAGCTGCGGGAATGTGCGGAGGATCTGGCGGAGATCGACGTCAAAATGCAGAGAATCTACAAGCATCTTCAATAAAAAATCACCTTCGTGCCATACTAACGGTACGGAGGTGTATTTATGGATATTTTAAATGGGGCAAAGGCGTTGGCGCCCACGCTGGTTTCCTGGCGGCGTACCCTTCACGCCCGTCCGGAGATCGGCTTTGATCTGCCTCGGACGAGGGAATTTCTTTTGGGGGAATTGAAAGGGATGGGCTATCATCCCCAAGAAATCGGCAAAGGCAGTATCGTTGCCGAGATCGGTCCGAAAACCGACGGCACCGTATTGCTTCGGGCGGATATGGACGGACTTGCGGTAGGGGAGGAGACGGATCTTTCTTTTCGGTCGGAAAACGGCAAAATGCACGCCTGCGGACACGATCTTCACGCCGCCATGCTGTTAGGGGCGGCGATGCTTTTAAAGGAAAAAGAATCTTCCCTGCGCCGTCGAGTGCGCTTGTTGTTTCAGGCGGCAGAAGAGACCTTGCAGGGGGCGGAAGACGCCCGATCCTTCGGGGTCTGCGACGGCGTTTGCGCGGCGTATATGCTTCACGTCACGGTCAACACCAACCTGCCTGCGGGGACGGTGATCGTGCCCCCTGCCGGGATCATCGCGCCGTCGGCGGACTTTTTTGAAATTTCCGTCAAGGGAAGGGGGTGCCACGGTGCCGACCCTGCGGCGGGGATCGATCCGTTGTCGGTTGCCGCGCGGATTTTATTGGGGCTGCAGAACCTTCCCTCCCGAGAATTTCCGTCGGGGGCGTTGGGAGCGTTGACGGTGGGATCGCTTCGGGGCGGAGATTGCTTTAACGTGATCCCCGATACCGCCCGTCTGCAGGGGTCTTTGCGGTGCTACGGAGAAGATCTTCGCGCCTTTTTAAAAACGCGGGTCAAGGAAATTGCATCCTTTACCGCCGACGGCTTTCGGGCGTCTGCCGCCGTTTCCTTTCCTGTCGGATGCCCGTCGCTGAAAAACGACGAAGCGTTGCGGAATTCCCTGCCCGCCGTCCTGGAGCACGTCTTGGGAAAGGAGGGAGTTTTGGTGGCGAACACTCCTTCGGGTACCGCCGGATCGGAGGATTTTGCCGTCATCTCCCACGCCGTCCCCTCGGTCATGCTTGCCCTTGCCGCCGGCAATCCGGGCGTCCCCCTGCACCACCCCAAAATCGTCTTCGACGAAAACGCCCTGCCCTACGGTACGGCAGCCCTTGCTGCCCTTGCCATGCAATAAAAAATAATTTCGGGGGTTTACAAATGGGAAAAAGTGTGATATAATATAGTTACCACATAAAACTCTAACGTAATATTCCACATAGAAGTGGGCATTTTACCATTGGTAAAAATGCCGACTTCTTCTCTCGCCTTTCTGTGTGGAATGTCGGAGTTTTGTGTGGTAGCAAAATGAAGTCGTGCGTTTTTCAGTGTGTGCGATTTCGGTTGCACACACTTTTTTATTGCAGGAAAGCGGGAAAAAGAGCATGGTTGACGAAAGAAAATTGAACGAATTGGCGACGGCAGTCTTTACTGCTTGCGAGGTGTGGGATCGCGCTCCGGGATCAAAAGAAATCTCTTATAAGCAAATGTTCGCGGTAGATCTTGGATTGTTTGTTCTTACTTTTTCCGGGAATGCGCGAGACTCTTTCAAAAAAAATGACGTGGTTTCCGGATGCAAAGTTTGAAGATGATACGGTAAAGCAGATCTTTGAACGGCTTTCGGATTTAGGAGATCTTTGGCTTGAGTTTAAGTTTGATATTCCTATTCTGTTACAAACGACGGGGGCACAATGGACGGTAACGAATAAAGTTAATCGGGAAGTACTTTCCGATACGATGGAAGGGTTTTATGAGTTTTTCGAACTTTTAGGGAATTGGCTGTTAGAACAATCGGATAAAAACCTCGATGAAAGAAGTAAAAAAATGGAACAAGCGTTGAATTTAATGCGAAGCTATATTGATGTAAAGAATAAAAAATAAAATTAAGGGGTCGGCATTCTGCCGACCCCTCGTATTATTGTTATTGGTAGTCACTCAAGTCGCCCAGCGTTAGCGTGGTGGTGTGGACGGAGTTATCGCGGATATAGGTCAATTCAATGGAATCCCCGATGTTCATGGCTTGGAGCAGAGATTTCAGCTCGTCGATGGATTCAATGGTTTGGGTTCCTGCCTGGATGATGATATCGCCGGGTTGTAATCCTGCTTGCTCCGCCGGACTGTCGGGGGAGACGGTATAAACGAAAGCACCCTTCAGATTCGGGGTATCGTAGGTGTAGCCGGAAATTCCGATGCCGGGGCGGGAGACCTTACCGGTATTCATCAACTGCTCCGCCAGGGGGAGAACGTCGTCGATCTGCAGGGCAAAGCCGAGGTTTTCATAGGTGCCGGAAATTTTGATGGAGTTGATGCCGATGACCTGACCGTACACGTTGACCAACGGTCCGCCGGAGTTCCCGGAGTTGATGGCGGCATCGTGCTGGATCAGATCCAGGGTATAGCCCAGCTCGGGGAAATTCAACCCCTCCCGCAGGGCAGAGACCATGCCTTCCGTTGCGGTGTAGGCGAGGTTGGTATCGTAGGGCGTTCCGATGGCGATGACGTAATCCCCGGCAACGACCTTGGAGGATTGTCCGAATTCCGCGGGAACAAGTCCGGTGGCTTCGATTTTAATCACCGCCGTGTCCGAATCCGCGTCCGATCCCACCAATTTTGCGGAATAGGTCCTTCCGTTGTAATCGGTGACGGAGATTTTGGAAGCGCCGTCCACCACGTGGGCGTTGGTCAGGATGTATCCGGTATCGGTATAGATAATCCCCGTGCCGAAGCCTGCCGCCATCTGACCGTTTTCTCCGATCCCTTCCACCGAAACGGTAACTACCGAGGGGGAGACCTTGGCGATAATTTCTTGGGGGGTCAGCTCGTCGCCCTCGGTCACGTCATCCCGAAAATTGTAGGAGGGGGTGACGCTTTGGGGGATCTGAAAGGATATTTGAGAGTTCTTTGCCGCCCAAATGGCAAAGGCTCCCATCAAAAGGGAGATGCAGACGGCGATAATGGCAAGGGCCATCCACATTCCGTTTTTTTGTTTTTTGGGGGTGATTTCCACCGGAATCGGTGCGGCCTCCGCGGGTTGGGGCTGTCCCGTGGGAAGTTGGGGTTGATCCATCAAGGACGTTTCCGGGGAAAAATCGTATCGTTCCATAGTGGCAATTCTCCTTTGAGAAAAAAGTATCGGATTCGTCGGAAGCGACCGCCGGCTTATTCCATGGCAGATAAGGACGGCGATCCTTCACGTAAGAAATTCGTTTGAATTTCCGTAAATTCATTATAACCGACGTTCTCGGTTTTCTTTTGACGCAAATTTGGGAATTTTATGGGATTTTCGTTATAGAAGATCCCATCGGGTCACGTGATACTGCAGGCAGTCTGCCGTGTTCCCCCGCAGGGAGATATATCCGGGCAGGGTTTTGTGATATTTATACCCCGCCTTTTCCAGCACCCGCAGGGAGGCTGCGTTGTCCGGGTGGCAGATGGCGATAATTTCGTCCATCTTCAAGACCGAAAGGGCGTAATCTCCCAACGCCTTCAGGGTTTCGGTGGCGTAGCCCTGTCCCCAGCATTTTCGCTGAAGCCAATACCCCACCTCCGCGGAACGGTTGAAAAAATCCACTTTGTTCAGGTGAATCAACCCCAAAACCTTGGCGTCTTCCTTCCGTTCCACCGCCCATTCGGTGCAAAGCCCCGCCTCCAGCTGGGCTTGGATATTTTCAATCATCTGAACCGTTTCTTCCCGGTTGTAAGGTCCCCAGGGCTCGTATTTGGTCACCCTTGGGTCTGAGGTTGCCTCCAACAGATCGTCGGCGTCTGCCCGAAAGACCTTGCGAAGCCGAAGCCGCGGGGTCTCAATGACCGGGTAGGGGTTCATCAAGCGGGAAAATTCCCGTTCAAACTGTTTTTCCGGTTTCATAAATTACTGTTTTCCGTATTTTTCCACGAATTCCTCGTAGCAAATCCCTTCGCTCATAATAATTTGGGCGGCTTCTTTGCCTACGTAGCGGTAGTGCCAGGGCTCGTAAATGATTTTTGTGATTTCGGTTTTATCCTCCGGATAGCGGAGAATAAAGCCGTATTCGGCACAATGGGTAATCAGCCATTGATAGGCTTCGGTTTTGTCGAAATCCTTGTTCAGACGGTCAAAGGAGGGGGTGGTAATATCCGCCGCAAGTCCGGTGTGATGCTCCGACGTGCCGGGGACTGCAACGACGGTGGCTGCGATTTCGGTGGCTTTTTCCTTGGAATAGCCCTGGTTGATATACTCTTGTACCTTGTTGTTAAAGCCCTCGGTCTGCAGCTCGATCCCCCGATAGGTGGAGCGAAGCAGCAAAATCACGCCGTCTTCCTTCGCGGCGTTGACCATATCCCGGAATGCCTGGGCGCAAAGGGAATTGACCTGCCGATCCTTTCCGTTGAGGGAAACCCAGGAAAGCTTCAGGGGATAATCGTCGGGGATGGGGTTGTCCGGATTGACTAAAATCATATTCCAGGCGGTAAAATCAAAGCTTCCGTCGTCGTTGATCCCGGGGGTGGGATCGTCGGTGTTGTAGTCGGAATGATCCGAAGAATCCGAATTTGTGTCGGTATCGGTATAGGTATTGGTTGAGGGATCGTCGCTCTCCGTGTCGGTGTCGGTTTGGGACGCCGATGAAGAATCGGTGGAGGTGTCGGTTTCGGAATCGGTGGATGGGGAAGGATCGGTGGACGTGATAACGACGGTGTCGGTGTCCGTGCCTCCGAAACCGGCGGGATCGGACGAGGGATCCTTCGGTCCGCCCATCAGCTGTACTGCAAGGATTCCCAAAATCAGCAAGACCCCAAGGACGGTGGCACCCGCCAATAGGTGCATCCGTCGGCGGGCGGCGGCTCTGCGGGCAGTTCTACTCACGGTCGGCATCCTCCAATATGTAAAGATTTCGGAGCATCGTTGCTTTCCCTTTCCAGGCAAAGGCGCGGTGCTCGTAGGTTTTTCGGAATTGACGGTCGGACATCCCTTCCACGTCGGCAATCGTCAATTTAGGTAGCAACTCGTTGGGCGGAAGGGCGATGGGCGCCGTCTCCAGCCCTTGATTATGGGGGCAGACCTCGGAGCAACGGTCACATCCCCACGCTAACTTGTTGGCGCGGATCAGCCGCCGTTCTTCTTCGGTCAATTCTCCTTTTTTCTGGGTCAGATAGGCAAGGCACTTGGTATAATCAAAGCCGTTCTCGGTCAACGCTCCTCCCGGACAGGCTTGGATGCAGCGGTCACAGGTCCCGCACCGCCGGGTTACGGAGGGGGAAGGGAGCGCCGTTTCCAGATCGGTGATGATCTCTCCGAGGAAAATGAACGATCCTTGCTCCGTAATGCACAGATTGTTCTTTCCCTTAACCGCAAGTCCGCTTTCCAATGCCGCTTTTCGCTCGTCGATGGGGGAATTGTCGGTAAAGGGCTTGAAATAAAATTTCGGATAAATTTCCTTTAATTCTTCTGCAATTTCCTGCAGAATTCCGCCGAAATACCGATGATAGTCGGGCAGGGCGGCAAAGCGTGCCAGATTCTGCTCCGGCACCGTGGGGAAATAATAGGGCAGCGCGGTGATCAAAACCGTCCTTGCCCCCTCCACCTCGTGCAGAGCAACGGCGTCAAAGGGGACGGAAGCCACGGATAAGCCCCGACGGGTAAAGGGTTCGGTGATGGGGTTCATTTCGTCGCTTCCTTTCCTTATTATATTGTTACGCTTCCTCCGCGCCGTCTTTTTGTTCGTCGGCGGCTTCGGGAGTGGCAAGCTCCGGTTCCGTTTTTGCAAACACTTCCTCGGGAGTTTTTCCGTCCAACAGGGCGCGGAACTGATCCCCGGTAATCTTTTCGTGGACCATCAACTGTTCGGCGATGGTGTGAAGCTGGGGAAGCTTTTCCTGCAAGATCTCCTTCGCCCGAGCGTATTGCTCGTCGATGATGCGCTTGATTTCTTCGTCGATGGTGGCGGCAACCTTTTCCGAGTAGGTTTTGGATTCCGCCGTAAAGTCTCTGCCCAGGAAGACCTCTTCTCTGCCGGTTCCGAAGAGAATGGGACCTAACTTTTCAGACATACCGTACCGCATGACCATCTGCCGTGCGATGTCGGTCACCTGTTGAATATCCCCCGACGCTCCGGTGGAAATATCGTCCAGGCACAGTTCTTCCGCGGCTCTTCCGCCCATACCGTGAACGATGCGGTCCAGCATTTCCTTTTTGGACATATAACTCTTATTCTCCACGGGCAGGTACGAGGTGTAACCCCCTGCCATGCCGCGGGGAATGATGGAAATTTCATTGACCTGACTGTTGCCGTCGGCAACCACCGTGACGATGGCGTGCCCCGCTTCGTGGTAGGCGGTCAGTTTCTTTTCCTTTTCGGTAATCAGACGGGATTTCTTCTCTACGCCCAATTCCACCTTCATGATGGCGTCGGTGATCTCTTCCATGGTGATCACCTTTCGGTTGCCGCGGGCTGCCAGAAGGGCGGCTTCGTTCAGGACGTTTTCCAATTCTGCGGGAGCAAATCCGGAGGTGGCTTTTGCTACGTTTTCGAAATTTACGTCCTTGCCCATAGGCTTTTTTCGAGCGTGGATCTTGAGAATCTCTTCTCTTGCCCGAACGTCGGGCAGATGAATGACGATCTGACGGTCAAAGCGGCCGGGACGCAACAGGGCGCTGTCCAGAACGTCGGGACGGTTGGTGGCAGCCATGACGATGACGCCCTCGTTTTGTTCAAAGCCGTCCATTTCCACCAATAATTGGTTCAGAGTTTGTTCCCGTTCGTCGTTTCCGCCGCCCAAACCGGCACCTCTCTGCCGTCCGACGGCGTCGATTTCGTCGATAAAGACGATGCAGGGTGCGTTTTTCTTTGCCTGGTCGAAGGTGTCCCGAACACGGGAAGCGCCGACACCCACGTACAACTCTACGAAGTCAGACCCGGAAATGCTGAAGAAGGGAACCCCCGCTTCTCCGGCGGTTGCTTTTGCCATGTAGGTCTTTCCGGTGCCCGGAGGGCCTACCATCAGAACGCCCCGGGGAATCCGAGCCCCCAGATCGGTGTATTTCTTGGGATTTTTCAAAAACTCAACGATTTCCTGCAGCTCTTCCTTTTCTTCGTCTGCGCCGGCAACGTCGTTGAAGGTGACCTTGCCCTTTCCGGAATCGGCAAGCTTTAATTTGGCGCGGCTGAAGCCCATCGCTCCGTTTTTGCCGCCCCCTGCCATTTGCTTCATCATGATCCATCCGAAGAAGCAGACGGCACCTACCAAAAACAGGTAGGGGATATACGTGACCCATGCGGGGATCGAATTTGCCTGTTTAATGTCGTAGCCTTCGGCAAGAACGCCCTTTTGCACGGCGGAATCGACGTAGGGCTGTACCTGGTCTAAAAACCGCGCGACGCTGTAAAGCACGAAGGTTTTTTCTTCGGCGGGATTTTCGCCCTCGGTCTTGAGCTTGTAGGTCAGTTTATTTCCGACGATTTCAAACTCCGTGACCTGTTCGTTTTTGAAATACCCGACCACGTCGGAATATTTCACGGTGTCCTTTTTGGTCATGGTGCTGATTAAGGATGCGGCGATGACGCATACCAAAAGCAACACCGCCCAAGAGACGATACTGCGGATACGGTTGCTGTTGTTCAAGGGGATGCCTCCTGTAATATGATGTTGTGGGTTTTAAGATTCTTCGGTAAATTCAACGACGCCAACATAGGGCAGGTTACGGTGCTTTTCGCCGTAATCCAAGCCGTAGCCGACCACGAATTTATCGGGGATGACGAAGCCGGTATATTCCACCGGAACCTCGTGGGTATGGCGGGCAGGTTTGTCGAGCAGGGAAACGATCTTCAGCGAATTTACCCCTCTGCCCCGGAGAATTTCGACGATCTTGGAAAGGGTTTTTCCGCTGTCGAGAATATCCTCCACGATCAAAACGTCTTTTCCGGCAATATCCACCGAAAGATCCTTGGCGATCTTGATCTTTCCGCTGGATTCGGTGCCTGCACCGTAGCTGGAAACGACCATAAAATCAATCTGGACTGAGACCTCGTCGCTGACGGCTCGCATCAGATCGGTGAGAAACACCACCGCGCCCTTGAGAATGGAGACCATCAGAACTTCCTTTCCCTTGTAATCTTCGGAAATTTGAGCCGCCAGCTCTTTCGTCCGCGCTCTCAATTCTTCTTCGGTGATGTAAGGGGTAATTTTGTATCCCATAGCAGGATTCCTCCGTTATGTATATGTCTTACTTCTTTTTATTTTTCCGAAAGAGAAATAAAATATCCCTCTTCCGTTTCTTTTGGTGCCGTTTCCGGGTTAAATCCGACGCCCTCGCACCAAAAAACGGTTGCGCCGTCGGTTAAAACCCAAAGCTTATCCCGTTTGTGCGACGGAATTTTTAATTCGATCATCCGTTTTTTTAAGGTTTTGCTTCCTCCGGGGGTGCGCAGGGTATCTCCCACTTGTCGGGGGCGCGCCGTCAGGGGCAATTTTGCAGGGATGAGGGAATTTCTGTTTTTTTCGTCGCACACCGCTTTCGTTAAAGTCAAAGTGCGGCCGTCGGGGAGAAGGGCT
Source organism: Clostridia bacterium (assembly GCA_017623475.1). GTDB lineage: Bacteria > Bacillota > Clostridia > Oscillospirales > UBA644 > RGIG995. The sequence goes on from JAGAPC010000017.1 coordinate 53,187, forward strand.
GTTTCTTCCGTGATTAAAATCGGGGGGAACGGTTGGGATTTCTCCGAGACCGTCAAGAGGTCTTGCCCCAAATGTAATTGATATTTTCGGTCAAATTCTACGGTGCCGGTCTCTTTTTTCAATAACGCCAATCCCTGGTTCGTTTGCTCAAAGGAAAGGGTTTTTCCGAATTTTTCAAAGGCTTGCCGTAAAATTTCCCCTTGCTCTCCCTCCGGAAGGGCGCGCAATTCCGTTGCCGGAAGTCCGTCGGGGTGTGCGTCGAGAAATTGTTTTGCCCGCAGGGACAACGCCTCGTGCTGACGCCGGAATCCTTGGGCGGTATTGCAAAGGCTTCTGCGCAGATTCGGGTTGATTTTTTTCATTTCGGGCAACAGAAGATGCCGGATGCGGTTGCGGGTATAGGTCAGCTCGTCGTTGCTTTGATCGACGGCGTAGGGGATCCCGTGTTCTTCGCAGTAGGCAAGAATCTCTTCCTTTCCGCAATCCAAAAAGGGGCGGATCAGAGTGAAATCTCCTTCGGGACGCTTGGGAAGGATTCCGCAAAGTCCTTTTCCTCCCGCGCCGTGAAGCAGGTGTAGCAGGATCGTTTCGCACTGATCGTCTCCGGTGTGGGCGGTGGCGATATGGCTTGCCCCCACTTGGGCGGCAAGGGTGCGGAAAAATCCGTAGCGGATCCGTCGGGCGGCAGATTCCACCGTTTCTCTCTTTTGCATTTCCGCCCTTACGTCCGTGCGGAACACGGAGCAGGGGAGGGACAGGGCGTTGCAATATGCAACCACGGTAGATTCTTCCTCGTCCGATTCGGGGCGCAGTCCGTGGTGGACGTGGGCGACGTATAAGGGAAAGGCCGGGTTTTTTCGGGCGTACCAATGGAGCATCGCCATGGAATCGGGTCCGCCGGAAACGGCTAAAATCAGCCCGGTGCAGTTCTCGTGCAGCCGATGAAGCTTTACCGTCTGCGTGGCGCCGTCAAGGGGCATCGCCGTAGCCCTCCGGAATGGTGACGTTCTTGGCGGGAGAGGTAAAGGACGTAAACCGTCCGTCCCAATTCAGGGTGACCTTTCCCACGGAGCCGTGGCGGTTTTTGGAAACGTGCAGAACGCAGGTGTTTTTCTTCGCCGCGTCCTTTTCGTAATAGTCCCGCGCCAAAAATACGATAACGTCCGCGTCCTGCTCGATAGAGCCGGATTCCCGCAGGTCGGACAGCTGGGGGGTGGGGTCTTCCCGCTTTTCAATTCCGCGGGACAGCTGGGAAAGCAGAATAACCGGGACGTTCAATTCCTTTGCCATCAGCTTCAGGGATCGGGTAATGGCGGAAATTTCCTGCACCCGATTGTCCTTTGCCGATCCGGTGGCGGAAGACATCAGCTGCAGATAGTCGATGACCACCAGCCCCAGATTGGGAACCTTGCGAAGCTTGGATTTCATATCCAAAGCGGTGATATTACCGGTCTCGTCGATAAAGAAGTTCAGATTGCGGAAATTGGAATGCCAGACCTTCAGCAATTCCTCCCAATCACGGGCGTCCAGCTTGCCCAAACGGAGCTTTTCGCTCTCGATTTTGCAGGCGGTGGAGATAATACGCCGCGCCAGCTGCTCCTTGGACATTTCCAAAGAGAAGAATACCACCGATTTTCGGGGATTGTATTGCGAAGATAAGGCAATATTGTAAGCAATATTCAACGCAAAGGAGGTTTTACCGACGCCGGGGCGGGCGGCTAAAATGAACAGGTCGCTGTTGTTTAATCCTCCGATGAAATTGTCAAAGTCGGAAATCCCCACCTTGATGGGGGCGAATTTTCCCGTCTCGTCCTTTTCCATTTCGGTCAGACGGTTGATCTCTTCCTTTGCCACCGTCCCCAGCTGATGCAGCTGAACGGTTTGCTTGCCGTTGGAAATATCGTAAAATTTCTGTTCCGCAAGCCCCAAAACCGTGGGAAGGTCGGTGTTGGCGTAGGACAAATCGGTAATGTCCTTGCACGCTTCAATGACCCGGCGGAGGTTCGCCGTGTCGGAAATAATTTTGGTATAATAGTCGATGCTCTTGACCGAGGAGGCGTTTTCCGCCAAGAGGAGCAGATACTGACTGTCCTCTTCGGACGTAAATTCTCCCTCTTCCCGGAGCTTGGACAACAGAAGAACCCCCTCGATGGGCTGATTCTTGTCGTACATTTCCAGCATCGCTTCAAAGATCAGCTGATGCCGCTTTGCGTAAAATTGGTCGATCTGCAGGGCTTGCGCCAGCGCGCCGATGCTTTCCGGGTCGAGAAGCACCGAGCCCAAGACGATCTGCTCCGCCTCGATGTTGTGAGGCAGCTGCCGGTCAAAATCGTATCTCTGTTCCATCAGTCTTCATTCTTCCTTATAGGAATTTTAAGTTCAGGCGTCTTGCTCCACCATCACGGTCATCTCTCCGGTGATCTCCGGGTAGAGCTTGACCTCGGCGGTGTATTTGCCAAAGCCCCGTACCGCAAGCTTCATGGAGATCTTTTTCTTGTCGATCTCAATGCCGGTCTGGGATTTCAACGCTTCTGCAATATCCTTGGTGGTAACGGCGCCCTGCAGGCATCCGTTGGCACCGACCTTTCCTTTGATGATTACCTTGACGGTGGAAAGGCGGGCCTTCAGTTCTTCCGCCGCCTTCTTTTCTTCCGCCTTCCGATGGGCGGCGGCAGCCTGTTGAGAGTTATAGACGTTCAGATTTTCCGCGTTTGCTTCCACCGCAAGATTTCGGGGAAACAGATAATTGCGGGCGTATCCGTCGGAGGTGTTGACCAAATCGCCTTTTTTTCCGAGGGATTTTACGTCGGCTTTCAGAATTACTTTCATGGTATTTTCATCCTTTCGGGTTTATTTCAGAGGATTTCCGGGGAGCGCCTCCGCCAGATATTCGTCGATGTACGCCATCAACTGCTCTTTTGCTTCGGCAACGCCGGTCTTTTCCGCCAAAGCTCCTGCCATGGTCAGATGTCCGCCGCCGTTTTTGAATTTCTCCAGAATCAGCTGAACGTTGACCTCGCCGTAGGAACGGCCGGAGATGTTGGTGTTTCCGTTCTTGTCGGTAAACAGGGTGAAGGACGCCTTCGCTCCATCGACAGAAAGCATTTCGTCGGCGGCCTGGGCGGCGGCGATCTTCAGATTTCCGTGTCCCTCTCCGGGGAGATGGGCGATGGCAAAATGCTTGCGGTACAATTCCGCGGCAGAGACGAATTTTACTTTATTGCGGTAGGTTTCCATATCGGTCTGGAAATATTGCTTTACCGCCACCGTATCTGCCCCTGCCTTCCGCAGGGTTGCGGAGGCGTCAAAGGTGCAGGTATTGGTGCGGATGGTAAAATTCTTCGTGTCCAGGCAGATGCCCGCCAAAAGGGCGTTTGCCTCGATGGGCGGGAAGGTGTAAACGTCCATGTATTGGAACAGCTCCGTGACCATTTCACAGGTGGACGACGCGTAAGGCTCCTGATAAAGCAGTTGAGGCTCTTCGATGCAGTCAACGCCCTTCCGATGATGGTCGATGACGTAAACGGTTTTTGCCTTTTTCAAAATTTCCGGAGCAACGGTACTGTCGGCGCGGTGGGTATCGACCACCACGACGGCGGTACGCTTGCCCAGATATTCCGCCGCTTCCTTGCGGTTGATAAACCAATCCGCGTGGGAGGGATCGGCGCGCAGATCCTGCAGCAGCCGTCCGGTCAGGTCGGTGTCCTCATCGACGATGATTTTTGCTTCCAACCCTCTTTGAATTGCGATCCGCGCCATTCCTACGGCGGCGCCGAGGCAGTCCATGTCTCCGTAAGCGTGACCCATGATAAGCAGAGTGTCAATTTCCTTCAGATGCTCGGACAGAGCGTTGGCAATTACCCGGGTTTTTACGCGGGTGCGCCGCGCCCCTGCCGTGCTTCTGCCACCGTAGAAGGTATATCCTCCGGCGTGCTTGACTGCCGCCTGGTCGCCCCCGCGGGACAGCGCCATATCCAAGGCGCCCCGGGCGGCCTCTTCTGCCTTTGCAAAGCTTTCCGCGTCAGCACCGACGCCGATGGATAGGGTGGGGGAAAGCTTGGAGGGGGTTTGCATATTACGGATGCGGTCCATGATGTCGAATCGGGTTTTTTCAAATTCGGTCAGCGCACGGTTCTCAAAGACGAACAGATACCGTTCCCGTTCTCCGTGGCATAAGATTCCTCCCGATTCCTGCGCCCATTGGTCGATGGTTTCGTCGATCAACGCCATGGCGTTGGAGCGTTCCGTTTCCTTCAACCCGGTAAAGACCTCGTCGTAATTATCCACCATCAGGTGGGCGACCACGGGACGGGAGCGCTTGTATTCCCGCTTCAACAGATGATGCTCGGTGGTGTCGAACAGATAGAAGATAAACATTTCGTTCTGTTCCCCGAACCGATAGCAGTCCATGTACGCGGAATAGCATTTTCCGTCAAAGCGGAGATCGGAAATCCGCTGCTCCAAAATATCCTTGTTTAATTGCCGCACGTTGTGGAGCGCCAGCAGGGTTTGCTCTCCCGTGGCGTCGGTAAAGGCTTCGTTGTACCAAAGGATGATCCCCTTTTCATCGGAGATCACGATGGGCACGGGGAAATCCACCAGCCGCTTTTGGGAGGTCATATTCAGCATATCCACGATGGCGTGGGCTAAATTTTTCTTCCGGCGGGTGGAGATGAAAAGACGGATCTCGTTGGCGATGATGCAAAGGGCAAACAGGATGCAAAGGGGAAGCCAGATTTTCCGTTCTGCCGTCAGTCCCGCAAAGATTCCGGCGGGGATCAAAAACAGATAGGAAAGGCGATCCAAAAAGGGATGCAATCGTTTCATCGGTAGGTTCCTCCTCCGAACATTCCCCGAAGATCACGCCCTGTGGAGAACAATCCCAGCAGGAGCAGTAACGATCCGCCGCAGGACGACAGGCTCACCACTACGGTGACGACCGTCAGCAAAGCGCGGACGCCGACCGAGGGGGCTCGGGTGTTGATAAAATATAAGATGACGGAAAATCCGGCAAAGGTCAGAACCGCGGAGACCACGTAGATGACGTTCATCGACGCGATCTGCATCACGGAGCCGGCTTCCGAAAAAAGATTGACCAGGAAAAACAACAGATAAACGGGGGAAAGGATTCTGCCGGGACGGTATCCGTCCAGCCGCCCCATGGATTTGATTTCCACGCCGGCGTCTTTTTTTAACGCCGCCTTCATTCCCCACCAGATAACGCACAGAAGGAACAGGACGAAAATGGCGTAGATCCCCGGAGCAGCGGAAAGAAACGCGTTGACCGCCTGGGTTGCCGTTTCTTCCACTGAGACCTGCGAGAACAGATCGGACAGCGCCGTGCCGTCCGCAAGAACGATTTGCTGGGATTGGGTCAGTTCTTGAAACTCCCTCAAGACCGCAATCACGCCGTCGGTCAATTTGGTTGCGACGGACTTCAGGCAGTATTCGGGATCAAAGGAATTTCCGGGGGAGGAAATGAAAACCTGGACCACTCCGCCCAGGGCGGTTAAGACGATTGACGAGATCAACCCCGTCTGCAGGGACAGCCCGAAGTCGGTGCGGGACAGAACGCAGGCGGCGAGGGGGATCCCCAATCCGCCCCAGGTAAACAGAGTTAAAAGTCCCAGAATGGCAGAGCCGGAAATCAATCCGACCGCGATCGCCGCGATCAGCGCCGCCAACACCGAAAGGAAGGGGACGCGGTACATTTGCCCCTCCAATTCCGCAGGCTCGTCTTCGGAGAATTGCGCCAGGGGATTTTTTCGGCGGACGGACTTGATCTCCGTGCCGCAGACCAATCCGGAGGCGATGAACACGTTTGCCGCAAGGCAGCAGGCAAGCCACGTTCCCCAAAGCCCGAAGAGCAACGCCGCCGTGCCGCACAGGGCGGCGGCGCTTCCCACGAGGGGGTATATGATGTTGAGATTTTTGGTTCGGTTCATGAGAAAAAATACTCCTGTCAACGCCCGCTTTTGCGTGGGCGCGCGTGCATAGTCATGTTATAGAGTAATAGTTATTATACTATATTATGGCGGACTTGTCAATACCGGGAGGGGAAAATACCATAAAATGTTTGGAAATAGCGAATTTTCTTTTGCCTTCGGGTTCATGAAAATGACACAAACAATTCACAGTTTATCCATTGAATTCCTTCCAAATTATGGCTATAATAGGTTTAGCACTTGAGACGATAGAGTGCTAAAACCAAATTACAACCGAACGAATTTTATAAACGGAGGCGTTTACAGTATGACTTTGAAACCTTTACTTGACCGGGTCGTCGTGAAATCCGTCGAAGCGGAAGAAACCACGAAAAGCGGCATCATCCTTGCAGGATCTGCCAAAGAAAAGCCCCAGGTGATGGAGGTGGTTGCCGTTGGTCCCGGTGGGATCGTGGACGGCAAAGAGGTAGAAATGTACGTGAAGGTCGGCGACCGGGTAATCACCGCAAAATACACCGGCACCGAAGTGAAAATCGACGACGTGGAATACACCATCGTCAAGCAGGAAGACATTCTTGCCATCGCAGAATAAGGAGTGATTGATTATGGCAAAGCAGATTCTTTACGGAGAAGAAGCCCGCAAGGCTTTGGAACGGGGCGTCAACCAGCTGGCTGACACCGTAAAAATTACCCTTGGTCCCAGGGGGCGCAACGTGGTTCTTGATCGGAAATACGGCTCGCCCCTCATCACCAACGACGGCGTGACCATCGCCAAAGAGGTGGAGCTGGACGATCCCTTTGAAAACATGGGAGCTCAGCTGGTCAAGGAAGTTTCCACCAAGACCAACGACGTTGCCGGAGACGGTACTACCACCGCCACCCTTCTCGCCCAGGCTCTGGTTCGGGAAGGAATGAAGAACGTCACCGCAGGCGCCAATCCCATCGTATTGAAAAAGGGAATTCAGAAGGCAGTCGCCGCCGCCGTTGCGGAAATCAAGGCAAATTCCAAGACCGTCGCCTCTTCCGACGACATCGCTCGGGTTGCCACCGTCTCTTCCGCCGATGAAACCATCGGTACGCTGATTGCCGAGGCGATGGAAAAGGTAACCAACGACGGCGTTATCACCGTGGAAGAAAGCAAAACCGCCGAAACCTACAGCGAAGTGGTGGAAGGCATGATGTTTGACCGGGGCTATATCACCCCCTACATGGTCACCGATACGGATAAAATGGAAGCGGTCATCGACGACGCTCTGATTCTGATTACCGACAAGAAGATCTCCAACATCCAGGAATTGCTTCCCCTGTTGGAGCAGATCGTTCAATCGGGCAAGAAATTGGTCATCATCGCCGAGGACGTGGAAGGGGAAGCCTTATCTACGCTGATTGTCAATAAGTTGCGCGGCACCTTTACCTGCGTTGCCGTCAAGGCGCCCGGATTCGGGGATCGCCGCAAGGAAATGCTCCAGGATATCGCCATTCTGACCGGCGGTACCGTAATCAGCGAAGAGATCGGCTTGGATCTCAAAACCGCTACCCCGGATCTTTTGGGTCGGGCAAATCAAGTGAAGATCCAAAAGGAAAACACCGTCATCGTCGGGGGCAAAGGCGACAAGGACGCCATCGCCGCCCGGGTTGCCCAGATCCGCAAGGCAATCGACACCACCTCCTCCGATTTCGATCGGGAAAAACTGCAGGAACGTCTGGCAAAGCTTGCCGGAGGGGTTGCGGTCATTAAGGTCGGCGCCGCCACCGAGGTGGAAATGAAGGAAAAGAAGCTCCGCATCGAGGACGCCCTGGCAGCCACCAAGGCAGCCGTAGAGGAGGGCATGGTCGCAGGAGGCGGAACTGCTTATATCAACGCAATTCCCGCCGTTTCCGCCCTGTTGGAATCCACCGACGAGGTCGATGAACAAACGGGAATCAAGATCGTTCTGTCCGCCCTGGAGGCTCCCGTCCGCCAAATCGCCGCCAACGCGGGAATCGACGGCTCGATCATCGTGGATCGGATCAAGAATTCCGATCAGAAGAATTACGGCTACGACGCCTATAAGGAAATTTACTGCGATATGTTCGACGCCGGAATCGTCGATCCCACCAAGGTGACCCGTTCCGCCATCGAAAACGCATCCTCCGCCGCCGCTATGATTCTCACCACCGAATCGGTCGTCGCCGATAAGAAAGATCCCGCCGCCGACGCAGCCGCCGCTGCCGCTGCCGCCGGTGCCGCAGGCGGAATGTATTAAGCCGAAAAAAGAGATTTCCCGAGGTCGCAAGGCTTCGGGAAATCTTTTTTGGAATGCAAAATGCAGAATGCAAAATGCAAAGTTAAGGGAGACCCGAAAAATTCAAGTCGCGGACGCAGAATTTTTAGTTGGTCGATACTTATACGTAGCGGGGCGCAGTTGCAAAATTATTGTAAAAATGTTTCTTTGCGTTCCGTGACTTGACAAAGGGAGCATTTTATGGTATAATAGTACACAATTACGGAGAGGAAATCTCCGAACAATGAAAGAGACGGTGAAAGCGGAATGGACGATTGCGGCAGTAGGGCGGGGGCAGACCCCATCCCTTCGGGTGCATACCATCTGTTTCGTTAAATGAATACGGGCATACCATATACGAGGGATAGGGTATGTCCGTTTGTCGTTTTTTAAGTTGAATTTTTGTAAGGAAAAAGAGGATTATTCATACGATGTTTGGTGCTATTGTACTTCAAATTATTCTGATTTCGTTGAACGCAATTTTTGCCAGCGCGGAAACGGCGATGATCTCGTCCAACGCCGCCCGGATCGAGCATCTTGCCGCCGACGGGGATAAGCGGGCGAAGCGCTTGCTGTCCCTGACCGAAAACCCCTCACGGTTTTTATCCACCGTTCAGGTCGCCATCACGTTGGCGGGCTTTTTGGGGAGTGCTTACGCCGCCGATAACTTTGCCGAGCCCTTGGTAAAATGGCTTCTGACCGTCGGCGTCCCCGTTCCCGAAGGGGTTTTGGATTCGGTCTGCGTGTTTCTGATTACCATTCTTTTGTCCTATTTCAGCATCGTGTTCGGGGAATTGGTTCCCAAGCGGGTTGCCTTAAAGGATCCGGACAAATCCGCCCTTCAGTTGGCAGGACTTTTGAATTTCGTCTCCTTTATTTTCGCTCCCTTCGTCTGGATTCTGACCAAATCCACCAACGGCGTTTTGCGGTTGATGAATATCGATCCCAACGAAAGCGACGACGAGGTAACCGAAGAGGAAATCCGTATGATGTTGGAATCGGGCAGCGAAAAGGGCACGATCGACAAGGCGGAAACCGAAATGATCCGCAACATCTTTGAGTTTGACGATACGGACTTGAGTGAGATCTGCACCCACCGTCGGGACGTGGTGATCTTGTACGAGGGGGAAGGGGCGGAAACCTGGAAAAAGATTTTGAACGAAACCCGCTTTTCCTTCTACCCCATCTGCGGAGAGACGGCGGACGATATTCAGGACGTGCTGGACGCGGATCAATTTTTCCGTGCCGCCGCCACCATGAAATTTGAAGACGCCGTGGCTGCCGCCCGAATCAAGCCCATGTTCGTGCCGGAGCATAGTAAAGCAGACGCCCTGTTCTCCAAGATGAAGGAGACGGGGGAGACCTTCGCCGTTCTCATCGACGAATACGGCGGGATGCAGGGGATCGTAACCTTCTACGATCTGCTGAACTGCCTGGTGGGGAATCTGCGGGGTGACGAGGAGGAAATCCGATCTTCCGGGGAAAACCGCTGGATCGTCCCCGGCTCTGCTTCTCCCTCCGACGTGGCGGAAGCCCTGCACGTGGAATTGGAGGCGGAGGGCTACGAAACCTTCGGCGGCTACGTGCTGGATCTGTTGGGCACCGTTCCCGAGGACGGATCGACCCCCGAGACCGAGACCGAAGAGTTACTGCTGCAGGTCACCAAGGTTTCCGACCGCCGTATCGAAACGGTCACCGTCACCAAAAAAATCAAAGAAGAGCAAGAGTAAGTAAAAAATTATCGCTCCTACAAGCCGTAGGAGCGATGATTTTTTGTTCAGAAGGTAATCGTAACAGATTCGTTGGGCTTGAATTTTCGCGTCAAAATCGAATCTTCCACGGCAAATCCCGTATGGGAGGGGATTTTTTGCCGTTGGGGAAGCTTCAGACGGAGATCGTTCTCTTTTTCTGCCAAAACGGTAACTTCGGTCAACTTTCCGTCCTTCCAGGCAAAATCAAAGGTAAAGCCTCCTCTTGCCCGCAAGCCCTTGACCGAGCCGGTCTTCCATTCGTCGGGGAGGGCGGGCAACAATTCCACGATCCGCTGACCGATTCCGCCCAAGTGGCTTTGGATCAGCATTTCGTTGACGCCGGCAGTAGCACCGAAGTTTCCGTCGATCTGGAAGACGTGAGGGGGATGCAGGTCAAAGAGGTTCGTGTCGGTGTTGGTTGCGAAAAGCTGATACAGATGATAAAGCGCCTCGTTGCCTTCTTTGAATCGGGCGTAATAATTTACGATCCACGCTCTCGACCAGCCGGTTTGTCCGCCCCCTTGGGAGAGACGGCGGGCGATGGTATTCTTTGCCGCCTGATAGATTTCGGGGTCGGCTTCGTTGATCTGATCCGAGGGATACAGTCCAAACAGGTGGGAAATATGCCGATGCCCCGGTTCTGCTTCTTCGTAGTCCTGAATCCATTCGCAGATGGTTCCGTAGCGTTGGCTGATCCGAAGGGGGGGCATGCGTTTCAGAATTCCGTCCAATTTTTTCGCAAAAGCAGGATCTTCCTGCAACAGTTCACAAGCGTACTTGACCCGGGTGAACAGGGCGTAGATAATTTCGTAATCGAAGGTTGCCCCTTGGGTCATCTGGCTTTTCTTTTTAATTCCGTCGGAAGGATCGGTGTAGTAGAAGAAATTTTCCGGAGAATTAGAGGGGGAAGTGATGGGGGTTCCGTCCTTTGTTTCGGTGAGATAATCGCAAACGAAGGTGCAGGAATCTTTCAAAATCGGATAGATTTCCTTCAGATATTCCACGTCGCCGGTGTATTCGTAATGCTCCCACAAGGGAAGGCACATCCAGGGACCTGCCATGGGGAAGAATCCGCAACCCACAAAGTCGTGAACACCGGTTCTTCCGAAAACGTCCGTGGTGTGATTGACCGCCCAACCGTCGGAGTCAAACAATTCTTTTGCCGTTTGCCGTCCGAATTTGCTGAGCATCTTTACGAAGTGGGTCAAAGAATCTACGGTTGCGGAGCAGTTTCCGTTTTCCGCGTGCCAATAGTTCATCTGCACGTTGATGTTGGTGTGGTAATCCGCACCCCAGGCGGGACGGAAATCGTGACACCAGATTCCCTGCAGATTTGCGGGCAGGGTGGAATTTTTGCCGGAGCTTTCAATCAAAAGGTATCTTCCGTAGTTGTAGTACAAAACGCACAGATCCGGGTCGGTTTTCCCTTCCTTTACCGCCTGCAGCCGTTCGTCGGTGGGGATGTCCGAATAATCGGGAACGTCCAATTCCAACTGCACTTTGGAAAACCATTTTTTGTGATCTTCCAAATGACGGGCTTTGACTTCTTCATAAGAATGACCCTGCAATTTTTCCATGCAATCGGTCAGGGATTTGCGGTAATCAATGCTTTCGTCGATATCGAAAATATTGACGTTGTAATTGGTGGCAAAGGCGCCGTAAACGATCAGATAAGTAGCGTTTTCCACGGAAATGGAATCGTGGCTCATTTTCCGTTCCCCGTCGGTTTCGATCTTTAATCTTGCTCCGAAGGACATTCCTTCTCCACCGGCACCGTAGAAATCTTCGTTAAAGTAGGTGACACGATCGTTCATGATGACGGTATCTTCCGAAAGAACCGCGGTGTAGGCGTCTTGCTTGCGCTTCATGGTTACGTTGCAGGAAAAGGGAGCATCGCAGGAGACTTTGTAAGCAAAAAGGTCAAAGGCTTCGCTGACGAAGGCTTCCCCGGAAAAGGCTTTTCCGTTCCGCTTCCATTGAACCGACGCCACGGCGTCTTTCAATTCCAATTCCTTGCGGTAATCGGAAGTTTCCCCTTCTTCTTTGAATTGAACGAAAATTTCACCGAAGCTTTCAAAAAAGCGAACCCGGGGCGGAGATGCGAGGAAGGTTTCCCGGCTCAAAATCTTCGCTTCTTCCAGGCGCTCTTCCGAAATCAGCCGACGGATCTCCGCCAGCGCCTCGGGGGTGGCGTGGTTTTCTTCCTTGATCTGCCGCCCACTCCAGAGGGATTCCTCGTTGATTTCAATCACTTCCCGGTCGGGGTTTCCGTAGATCATCGCCCCGATGCGGCCGTTTCCCAAGGGAAGCGCCGCCATCCAATCGTCGATAAAGCGATTGTAAAACAGCTTCGTTGACATGGTGAAATCTCCTTTTTTGCGCGATGTTTTTTTCTTACATTATATCGTATTTTTTTCGGCTTGTCTATGAGTTTTTCCGGTTTTTGTATAACGATATCCGGATTTCGTTTCCGACTGTTCTCAAGACCGTTTTATATCAAGATGTGGTCATTGTGCTTTTACGATAACCGAAATACCGTCGGGGATGGCTACGATCTTGGGGTTTTGCAGATTTACGAGGGATTGTGCCTTTTCCAAAGCCTCCTCCAAGGAATGGGCGGGAATCATATGCAGTTTCTCTACCACGTCGTCCGGCAGATCGGAGACGTAAACGACGGAGGCTTTTAACAGAATCCGCAACAGAATTTGTGCCTGCCATTGATCCGGCAGCGTTTCGTGGCGTTTCTGACGCAGATATGCGTTCATTGCCTTTTGAACGTCCGGTTCTTCTGCCAACTGACGGTAGAAAAAGTCTCCTCCCGTTCCGTCTCCGGATTTTGCAAGCATGATAACGACTCCGTCCTTTTTGACGGTCGCTTCCGCCGCCGTCATGCCCTTAACTGCCTGATAGACGTTTTGATCTAAGGGATAACCTCCGTTGGTCGTAATGGCAATATCTGCGCTTACGGCGTTTACGCTGCAGAGCTTCGATAAAAATTCGGTTCCGGCGCGATGGGCTTCTTCCAAATCCCCTGCGACGGCGTAAATAATTTTCTTTTCTTCGTTCAATACTACGTTCACGATATATTGCAGTTTTGCCGTCTTTGCAGCCCAGAGCATATCCTTATGTACGGGGTTGTTTTCCAAAATTCCCGTTCGTGCGTTGGGGTGGGCGATAAATTCCGCGCAGTGGTTTGCCATCACGGTTTCTCGTCCGCTTATCCCCGGCAATACGCTTTTTCGACCCCCGGAAAATCCCGCAAAGAGGTGCGGTTCAATAAACCCTTCGGCAATCAATAGATCTGCTTCGGAAGCAAGTTTGTTAATTTTACAGCTTCCTCCTGAAGGCAAGGTTCCGATGTTTACCTGCATTTGCGTATCATCGCAATCGTGAATGTAAATCTTTTCTTTTTTTACGATTTCTTCTCCGAATTTTGAAATCAGTTCTTCCTTGGTTGTTCCCCGATGGCAGCCCGTTGCAATCAAAATGGTAATGCTTGCAAGCGGATTTGCCTGCCGAATTTCTTTCAGCATGAGAGGAATGATCTGTTTGCTGGGAACGGGACGGGTATGATCGCTGGCAATAATGACGACGTTATCTTTTCCCTTGGCAAGCTCCCCCAACGGTTTGGAACCAATGGGATTTTTCATGGCGTTTTCTACGAGTTCCCGTTCGGTTTGGTTTGTATCGTAGTCGTGAATGGCGGATTCCAATACGGTTACCTCGTCGGGAAAGGAATATTTGATTTTTTCTTTCCCGTAGGGGAATACGACCTGTTTCATTCTGTTGTCCTTTCTTCCTGTTTTATAAAAGACTGTTTAATGTTTCAAAAACGAAATCCACCGCCGATCGGCGGACGTTTTGCCGTCCCGTGGCTTCGAAACGCTTGGTTTCGGTAACGATCGTGCCGTTGATGGCAAAGCCGAAGCAGACCGTTCCCACCGGCTTTTCTTCCGTGCCGCCCCCGGGACCGGCGATTCCGCTGACGGCAACCCCCACCTGGGCGTTATTTGCTCGAGAGATTCCCAGCGCCATTTCCCTTGCCGTTTCTTCGCTGACCGCGCCGTAGGTCTTCAACGTTTCGGCGGAGACGCCCAACAGGGATTGCTTTGCCTCGTTGGCGTAGGTGATAAAGGAGGCGTTCAGCACCTTGGAGGCGTTGGCAACGTCCACCAATCGGGCGCACGCCATGCCCCCGGTGCAGGATTCCGCAAAGGAAACCGTCCATCTCTTTTCGATCAGCTTTTCGACCACCTTTTCGGCGGTTTGCAGGCGTTGTTCTTCGGTCATAACTTCCTCCGTAAAAAAGGAGATACGCAAAGTACCTCCTCTTTTTTTATTATTTTTTCCTGTTGGTCACTTTGTTCAAAACGGTAACGGTAAGGATGATGGTCAGAGTAACGATAAAAATACCCAACATTCCTTTTCCCATATAGGGCAAAGATTCCAGCAAAGCCTGAACGTCAATTTTCATGTCCGTACCCCCTGATTTATGCTAAAAACGAAAGGATCAAGCCCCCGGCGATGACCGACGCCACCTGACCGGAGACGTTGACGCCGATGGCGTGCATGAGAAGGAAGTTTTGATCGTCCTCCGCAAGTCCCATTTTGTTGACTACCCGTCCTGCCATGGGGAAGGCGGAAATCCCGGCAGCCCCGATCATGGGATTGATCTTGTTTTTCAGGAACAGGTTCATGATCTTGGCGATCATGATTCCGCCGAAGGTGTCGAAGATAAAGGCGAACAGCCCCAAGCCCATAATCAGCAGGGTTTCCCAGCGTAAAAATTCGCCTGCCTTCATCTGGAAGGCGATGGTTATGCCCAGGAAAATGGTGATCAGATTGGCAAGAACCTTCTGCGCCGTTTCGGACAGGGAATTGAGAACGCCGCATTCCCGAATCAGGTTTCCGAACATCAAAAATCCGATGAGGGAAACGGCGTCGGGCGCGACGAAGCCAACGATGATGGTAACGATGATGGGGAACAAGATTCGGGTGGTTTTGGAAACGTCCCGCGCCCCCGAATCGTCCATGCGGATCAGCCGTTCCTTCTTGGTGGTGCAAGCCTTGATGACCACCGGCTGAATGAGGGGAACCAGCGCCATATACGAATAGGCGGCGACCATAATGGCGGCAAGGTAGCCGGAATTCAGCGTCTGCGCCACGAAAATGGCGGTCGGTCCGTCGGCAGCGCCGATGATGGCGATGGACGCGGCGTCGTTTAAGTCAAATCCGACGAAGGATGCCAGGCACAGGGTGAAGAAGATCCCGAACTGTGCGGCGGCGCCGAAAAGCATATATTTGGGGTTGCGCAGCAACGGTCCGAAGTCGATCATCGCTCCGATGCCGATAAAGAGGATCAGAGGCATGAGCTCTCCGTTGTCGATCCCGATCTGGAACAACCGTTCCAGGGTGTGGAAGGCGCCGTTTTGCGCCACCGCTTCTCCGCCCACCATTTCAATTCCGGGCAGATTGACTAAAATTGCGCCGAATCCCATGGGTAAAAGCAGGGTGGGCTCCATCTCCTTCTTAATGGCAAGATAGATCAGAACGCCGCCGATGATCCACATGACGATCTGTTTGACGATCAGCATCGGATCTGCCTGCATTTGCTCGATGATCGGTGCAAATAAATCCAAAATAATATCCATTTGGGTTCTCCTTTGTTTTTTCCGTGTCGTGGAAACCGTTTCAAATTATAGCATACTTTTCGGAGATAGTCAAGTAAAAAAATTGCTTTTTTCTACAAAATCCTTAACCCTCGAAGATGACCCCGGACATGGGCGGGAGGGTGAGGGATTTATCGAAGCGCTTTTTGGTAATCAGGTCGGTGCGGGGGGCTTGAAGATCCACGGTCCGTTCCTTTTGTCCGCAGTTGACCGCCACCGTCACCGGCTGATGCACGCCGTCCTGCCGTCGGTAGATGACAAGCCCCTGTTGGGCAAAGAGGATCTTCAGATCTCCTTCCCGGAAGACCGGGTGCTTTTGGCGGATTTTCCCCAGGGTTGCAATCAATTTTTGCAGGCGCGCGTCTTCCTTGCCCCAGGGGTAAAATTGACGGTTCAAGGGGTCGTGTCCCCCCTCCATGCCCGCCTCGTCGCCGTAATAAACCGAGGGGATCCCGGGAAGGGTAAACATCAGAATATCCGCCACCGTCAGACGCTTTTTCGCCTCTGCCAACTGTTGCGCGTCCAGGGTTAACGCCACCTGCTTTGCCGGATCCTTGGGCAGGTTGATTCCGCTTAACACCGTCAGAATCCGGGGCGTGTCGTGGGTTCCGATGAGGTTCATGGCGCAGTGAAGCCCGCAGGGGGGATAATTCTCCAAAAGTCCGTGGAGGCGCTCGGAAAATTCGTCGCTGTCGCCGGTAAGAACGAAGGCGAGAATGGCGTCTTTCAAGACGTAATTCATCACGCCGTCCAGCTGATCTCCCAAAAGGTATTTCCGCCGAAGTCCGTAGGATTCCTTGTTGGTGGCGTCCTCCCAAACCTCGCCGATGAACAAAGCGTCGGGGTTTTCTTCCTTGATCGCCCGATGAGAGGCTTCCAGAAAATCGTCGGGGATCTCGTCTGCTACGTCAAAGCGCCAGCCGTCGGCACCTGCGCGGATCCAACGGCGTAAAATCCCGTCTTTCCCGGTAATATATTCCATATAGTCCGGATTGGATTCATCCACCTCCGGCAGTAATTTAATGCCCCACCAGGCGGTGTAGTCCTCCGGCCAGCGGTTGAACTTGAACCAGGGATAATAGGGGGATTTTTTGGACTGATACGCCCCTTGGTTGGGGTACGTTCCGTACTTGTTGAAGTAGATGCTGTCTTCCCCCGTGTGGCTGAACACCCCGTCCAGCATGACCTTGATGCCTCGCTTATGGGCGGCGGCGCAGAGGGATCTGAAATCCTGTTCCGTTCCCAAAAAAGGGTCGATTTTTTCGTAATTTGCCGTATCGTAGCGGTGGTTGGAATGGGCTTCAAAGATGGGATTCAGATACAAGGCGGTAACGCCCAATCCCTTGAGATAATCCAAATTTTCCTCAATGCCCCTTAGATTTCCGCCGAAAAAGTCGGTGGTGTCAAGATCGCCGTTTTCTTCCCGCTTCCAGGTGGGCAATTCGCCGGGGGTGCGCAATTTGGCGTATTTCTTTTCTTCGGGCAGGATCTGTTTCCCGGCGCGGAAAAAGCGGTCGGGGAAAATCTGATAAAACGTTCCCCCCGCCCAGCCCTTGGGGATTTTCGCGGTGTCGTCATAGACCGTAACCTGCCACGCCGACGGATTCTGCCGTCCGCAAACGGGATTGTTTTTTGCGTCCCTGCCGTAAATTTTTACGCCGTCCCCCGTCTCCATGCGGAAGGTGTACCAATACACCCCTGCCGCTTCCGGTGTGACGGTTGTCGTCCAGCGTTGGTACTGACGGATATTTTCTGCAAATGCAAAGGGGATCTCCGCTGCCTTTTCCCCATCCTTGGAAAACCAAAGGGTGACGTTTTGGGGACGTTCTCCCCGGGGAATCAACAGAGAAAACGACAACGCCGTTCCCCGGGAGATTGCTCCGGTAGGGGAACGGTAAAAGGGGTTACGGGAGTCAAAAACGACTCCCGTTTGTCGGTCGGAAATCGGCGGAATCACTTGGTTTCCTCCAGAGGCTTGACGTTCCAGATGTCTTGGGCGTAATCCCGAATGCTTCGGTCGGAGGAGAAGAACCCTGCCTTGGCGATGTTGACCAGGGATTTGCGGTTCCAGGAGGTCTTGTCGGTGGCGTATTCGCTGCCGATGACGCTCTGGATCTGACGGTAGGATTCAAAATCCGCTAAATTCATATAAGGATCGGAGAAGCGGCTGTCCATGGTCAGGCTGTCTGCCAGATCGGCAAAGGATTCTCCGCCGATGCCGCTGCGCATGGTGTCGATGATCCGACGGATGCGGGAGTTGGAGTTATAATAATCCAAGGGACGGTATCCCCGACGGTACAGATCCGCCACCTCCTCGGTACGAAGCCCGAACAGGAAGATATTTTCGTCCCCCACCTCCCGGTGGATTTCCACGTTGGCGCCGTCCAGGGTTCCCACGGTCAAAGCGCCGTTGATCATCAGCTTCATGTTCCCCGTGCCGCTGGCTTCGGTTCCCGCCTGGGAGATCTGCTCCGAAACGTCGGCGGCAGGCATGAGGTATTCCGCCATGGTGACCCGATAATTTTCCGCAAAAATTACCCGGAGCTTTTGGTTGACCGCAGGATCGCTGTTAATCATTTTCGCGATGGACGAAATGAACATGATGATCCGCTTTGCCATATAGTAGCCGGAGGCTGCCTTTGCGGCAAACAGGAAGGTCTTGGGGGTAAATTCCATATCCGGATTGTCTTTCAGATCCAAATAGAGAGACAAAATGTGCATGGCGTTCAAAAGCTGCCGCTTGTATTCGTGCAGGCGCTTGACCTGAACGTCCAGCATCAGATCCGGGTCGGGCAGAACGGTGCAGCCCTCCCGCTTTAAAAATTTTGCAAAGCGTTCTTTGTTTTCCCGTTTGATCTTTGCCAACTGCTCCAGCACCTGAGCGTCGTCTTTATATTTGAGGAAATCGATCATTTTCGACGCGTCGCGAATAAAGCCGTCGCCGATACATTCCTTCAAAAGGTCGGTCAGCCCCGGGTTGGACTGACACAGCCACCGCCGATGGTCGATGCCGTTGGTGACGTTGGTAAACTTGCCGGGATAAACGTCGTTGAAATCCTTGAAGACCCGATCCTTTAAGATTTGGGAGTGCAACGCGGAAACGCCGTTGACCTTCCCCGAACCGATGACCGAAAGATTTGCCATACGGACGGAGGAGTTGGCAAGAATCGCCATGCGGGAGATCTTATCCCAATCGCCGTTGGTCTTTTGGAACATTTCGTCACAGAAACGGCGGTTGATCTCCTTAACGATGGAGTGGATGCGGGGCAAAATTGCCTGGAAGGTGGCTTCGCTCCAGGTTTCCAACGCTTCGGACATGACGGTATGGTTGGTGTAGTTGATGGTTCTGCAAACGATATCCCAGGATTCGTCCCAGCCGTAACCGCATTCGTCGATGAAAATGCGCATCAGCTCGGGAATACAGAGGGAGGGATGGGTATCGTTGATGTGAATGACCGCCTTTTCGGGCAGAGTTTTCAGATTTCCGAATTTTGCAAGGTGGGTCTTGATGATGTTCTGCAACGCGGCGGAAACCAGGAAATACTGCTGGCGCAGGCGCAGAGATTTCCCCTGCAGATGATTGTCGGGGGGATAAAGAATTTTGGAGATCATCTCGGCGTTGGTGTTTTCTTCCGCGGCGCGGATATAATCCCCTTGGGAGAACAGATTCATATCCACGGGATTTTTCGCCGTCGCCTTCCACAGACGCAGGCGGCTGACCCCCGTCGTATCGTGACCGGGGATCATCAGATCGTAGGGCGTTGCCCGGATTACGTCGGCGTTGTAATGATGAACCACTAACCGTCCGTTTTCCCAGGATTCCTCAATATGACCGCCCAGGGGAACGTCCACCGCCTCGTCCAGACGGGGGGAGAGCCATACCTCTCCCATAGGAAGCCAATTATCGGTCAGCTCCATCTGCCAGCCGTCCACGATCTTTTGCTTGAACATTCCCAGCTCGTAGCAAATGCTGTGCCCGGTGGCAAGGTAATTGCCCGACGCCATCGATTCCATAAAGCACGCCGCCAGCCGTCCCAAGCCCCCGTTGCCCAAGCCGGCGTCGGGTTCGAGACGGTATAAATCGATGGGGCGAAGGTTGTATTCCTTCAGCGCTTCGGCGAAAATATCTTCTCCGAAAAGGGAAAATACGCAATTTTTCAGGCTTCTGCCCAACAGAAATTCCATGCACATATAGTACACTTGCTTTCCGTCTTTTTCTTCCACCTCTTTTTCAAAGGCGCGGCGCTTGCGAACCGCTTCGTCCCGTGCGACGGTAATGGCGCATTTGTAGATCTGCTCCAGGTCTGCGTTGTTCGGATCCGTTCCGTAATAACGCAAGAGGTTGTCGTTGATCCGCCGGTTCAGCTCCGCGGCGGTAATGGTCTGTGATTTCATGAAGTACCTGCTTTCATCGGTTGATTTATAGAAAGGGAAAAACAGGGATTTTCCCCTAACGTGCAAGGAGATCCGGAATAAAATTCCTTCGTGCTGTAGGGTAGGGAGTCGGGAGTCAGCACTCCTCCCGACTCCCAAGGAGGAGGGGGATTATTCGAGAAGTGAGTTGTACATCGCCATGTACTGCTTTGCGGAGGCGTCCCAGGAGAAATCGCATTTCAGCGCCCGAACCAACAGAGTTCTCCACGCTTTTTTGTCTTGGTACAGCGCCACGGCACGCTCGATGGCGGATAACATTTCGTGGGCGTTGTAGTTGTCAAAGGTAAAACCGTTTCCGCCCAGGGAAGCGTCGAAGACCGAGTCTTTCAAGCCGCCGGTTCTCCGAACGATGGGGGCAGCACCGTAGCGGCACGCCACCATTTGAACCAATCCGCAGGGCTCGCTCTGGGAGGGCATGAGGATAATATCGGCAGAGCCGTAGATTCGGGACGCCAGATGGCTGTTAAAGTCGATGGTAACCGACATTTTATCGGGATATTGCTCCCGAATGTTGGTCAGCGCCGTTTCGTATTCCGCGTCTCCCGTGCCCAGAACGACGAATTGCAGGGGCAGGTGGAGAATGTCGTGAATCACCCGCAGGATCAGATCCAGCCCCTTGTGGGAGACCAGCCGGGAAATGATCCCGATCATGGGGATGTCCTTGTTGATCGGCAAGCCCAGATCCTTTTGCAGATCCAACTTGTTTTTCACCTTTTGCGCCGGGGTGCGGGCAGAGAAGGGATGCAGCAGCGCCTTGTCGGTCATGGGATCGTAGCGGACGGTGTCGATGCCGTTGAGGATTCCCGTCAGTTTGCCCTGATTGCGGGACAGGATCCCTTCCAGCCCGTGGGCGTAATAGGCGTAGAGAATTTCTTCCGCGTAGGTGGGGGAGACGGTGGAAACCTTGTCTGCCGTCTCAACGGCGCCCTTCATCAGATTCAGCGATCCGTTGAATTCCGAAAGATAAGCGGATTCGTCGGGGATATTGAACAGATCCCCGTGGCGGTCGAGATCAAAAATACCCTGATACTGAATATTGTGGATGGTAAAGACGGTTTTTATCCCTTTGTATTCGGGCAGCGGGGCGTATCGGGTGCGGTACAGGATGGGAACCAACGCCGTGTGCCAATCGTGGGCGTGGAGAATTTCGGGGTAAAATCCTACGTAGGGCAGGATCTCCAGGCAGGCGGTGGAGAAAAAGGCAAACCGTTCTCCGTCGTCAAATTCTCCGTACAGGCGGTTGCCCCGCTTGAAGTAGTATTCGTTGTCGATAAAATACCAGGTAACGCCTTCTTCCTTTAATTCGAAAATTCCGCAATATTGATTCCGCCAGCCTACGGGGATTTCGATACTGCGCAGGAAGGTCATTTTGCTCCGTTGCTCTTCCGAGATCTTTCCGTACAGGGGCAGAACCACCCGAACGTCGTTTTCCTCGTACTTCGCAAGGGTTTTCGGTAACGCTCCGATGACGTCTCCCAATCCGCCGGAAAGGGCAAAGGGGAAGGCTTCGGATGCGGTGAATAAGATTTTTGCCATAATTACGTCCTTTCGTTCGGGAAATCAGACCCGGCTTCCTTTTTCAACGACGATGGGGTAGGTGGGGGCTCCGGACAAATTCCGATTGGGGGAAACGTAACTTCCCTTGTCAATGATGGCGCAATCGACCGTAGAGCCTTCCGCCACCGTAACGCCCTGCATCAGCAGGGAATTCCGCACCACGGCACCCTTTGCCACGTAAACGCCTCTTCCCAAAATGGAATTTTCCACCGTTCCTTCGATGCGGCATCCGTTGGCGATCAGGGAATTGCTTGCCTTTGCTTCGGGGGCGTAGAAGACGGGGGATTCGTCGTGAACCTTCGTGTAAATGGGGCGTTCTCTGGGGAACAGCTCCCGACGGACGTCTGCGTTTAAAAGCGCCATGCCCGCCCGATAATAGCCGGGAACGGAGCGAACCTGCTCCACGAAGCCGTCAAAGCCGTAGCCTAAAATCTTCCAATCTTGGCAGCGCTGTCCCAAAACGTCCCGTTCCAGGCTTTGCTTTCCGGTATTTTGGGCGTCGTCGATGATCCGAACCAAAAGATCCTTTTTCATCACCCAGATCCCCAGGGAATTGTTGACGTTGCCCTCCGACGTGCGGGGGTCTGCCAATACTGCCTGAATCCGTCCTTCGCCGTCAATTTCGTACAAGACCCGATCCTTCGCGTTCTTTTCCTTCAGATCCACGTTCTGATAAACGCAGGTAACGTCGGCGTCGTTTTCCTCGTGATATTCCAAAACCTTCGCAAGGTCGATGTTGAGGATCACGTTACTGTCTGCCAATACGGCGTATTCTTCCCTTGCCCGGACGATGTAGCTCAATACGGTTTTCAGCGCCTCCAACCGTCCGTGGTAAAGACCTGCGCCGGCGGTGGCGTAGGGCGGGAAAATGGTCAATCCCCCGAATTTTCGGGAAAGATCCCATTCCTTCCCCGATCCCAAATGATGTACCAGGGAATGATAATTATTCCGGGCGATGACGCCCACGGAGGAGATGCCCGAATTGACCATGTTGGAAAGGATAAAGTCGATCAACCGATAGCGTCCTCCCATCGGGACTGCCCCCAAGGTGCGGTTTTGGGTCAGCTGGGGCAGGGCGTCGTCGTGAATGTTTGCAAAAATAATACCGAAAGCATTAGCCATTGTTCGTACCTTCTTTCTTCGTCTCTTCCCGGTCGATGATCTCGCCGGCGGGAACGGTCTCCTTTTCGTTGACGGTGCAGCCCGGACCGACTACGGTGATGGTGGGGGTATCGCCCTTGGCAGGTGCGCCGACGACGGCACCCTTTCGGATGACGGCGCCCTCGCCGATGATGGCGTTATAGACCTTTGCCCCCGCTTCGACTACGGCGTGCTGCATGATGACCGAGCCGTAAATTTCCGAATCTTCCTTTAGGTCCACTTTGTAGGAAACCACGGAATCTTCCACTTTTCCGCAGATGCTTCCCCCTTCGGACACGATGGAATTTTTGATGGACGCCTTATTGCCGGTGTAGTGAGGCGGCGATACAGGGTTTCGGGCGTAGATCTTCCATTCCGGATCGTTGATCTTCAGCTGATCGGGGTGGAAGATCAGATCCACGTTCGCTTCCCACAGGCTGTCGATGGTTCCCACGTCCTTCCAATAGCCGTGGAAGGAATAGGCGAAGAGATTTTGTCCGTCGCCCAGCATGGCGGGGATGATATTCTTCCCGAAATCGTTGGACGAGGCGGGATCGGCTTCGTCCCGTTCCAGGTACTCCTTCAGTTTGCTCCATTTGAAAATGTAAATACCCATGGACGCCTGGTTGGATTTGGGCTGCGCCGGTTTTTCCTGGAACTCGGTAATTCTGCCTTCCTCGTCGGTGGCAAGGATTCCGAATCGGGACGCTTCCTCCCAGGGTACGTCGATGACCGCCACGGTGGCGTCGGCGTTGGCGCGCTCGTGGGCCTCCAGCATTTTGGAGTAGTCCATGGTGTAAATGTGGTCGCCGGACAGGATCAGAACGTGCTCCGGATCGTACTGCTCAATGAAGGGGAAGTTCTGATAAATGGCGTTTGCCGTTCCCTTGTACCAATCGGCGCCGGAATTCTGCTGATAGGGGGGAAGCACGTAAACGCCCCCGTACAGACGGTCCAAATCCCAGGGATCTCCGGTGCGGATGTAGCGGTTCAGCACCAGGGGCTGGTATTGGGTCAGTACTCCGACGACGGTAATATCGGAGTTGATGCAGTTGGACAGGGGGAAATCGATGATGCGAAACTTCGCTCCGAAGGGAACGGCAGGCTTTGCCACGTTTTTGGTCAAAACCTTCAGGCGGCTGCCCTGCCCTCCTGCAAGGAGCATTGCGATACATTTTTTCTTCTGGATCATTGTGAGACCCTCCTCTTGTTGTGTCTGTTTGAAATTTATGCCTCGGTTCCGCCGGTCGGGGTTTTCTCTCTGTCTCTCGGTCGGTTTCGCCGGATGGTGCGTTAGGATTGTTTCAATTTTCCCGAAGCCTTTCGGGGAGCTTTTTCTTTTGCTCCGATGCGGGGGATCGGAGGGGCGGCTTTCCGCTTTAATACCACGGCGCCCAAGGGGGGTACGGTCAGCTGGGCGGAATATTCCCGTCCGTGCCAGGGAATCGGCTCGGTAACGGGATTGGAGATCTCAAACCCCCAACCGCCGAATTCTGCTCGGTCGGAATTGAAGATAATTTCGTAAGTGCCGCCGTCGGGAAGCCCGAATCGGTAATTTTCCCACCGCTGGGGGGAGAAGTTGACGGCGACGACTAATTCCTCTTCTCTGCATCGGCGGATAAACACCACCACGTTGTTCCGGTTATCGTCGGGGGAGATCCACTCAAACCCCTCGGGGGAGCAATCTTCCTCCCACAACGCCGGGTGCGCTAAATAAAACAGGTTGACCGCGCGGGTAAAATCCTTGAGCTTCCGATGGGGCTCGTAATCGAGCATAAACCATTCCAGCTCGTGCTCAAAATCCCATTCCCGGAAGGGGCCGTATTCGCTTCCCATAAAGAGCAGTTTTTTGCCCGGATGGGTGTACATATAACTCAAAAATGCCCGGAATCCGCCAAACTTATTTTCGTAAGGTCCGGGGAATTTATCCAACAAGGATTTTTTGCCGTGTACCACTTCATCGTGGGAGATGGGCAAAACGTAATTTTCCGAAAAAGCGTACATGAACGAAAAAGTCAGGTTGTTGTGATGATCCTTGCGGAAGAAGGGATCCAGTTCGATATAATCCATCATATCGTTCATCCAGCCCATATTCCACTTAAAATTGAACCCCAGCCCCCCTTGATCCGGGTCTTTGGTCACCTTTGGCCAAGAGGTGGATTCTTCGGCGATCATCAAAACATCGGGAAGACGGGAATGGACGGTGGAATTGAGTTTTTGCAAAAATGCCACCGCTTCTTTGTTTTCGTCGGTGCCCTCGGCGTTTTTGACCTCAAAATCTTTCCCGAAACTTAAATAAAGCATGGACGTGACCGCATCCACCCGAAGTCCGTCGATGTGGTATTGTTCCAGCCAGAACAACGCCGAGGAAATCAAGAACGATTGCACTTCCGGTCTGCCGTAGTCGAAGACCACCGTACCCCATTGGGGCTGCTCCCGCTTTTCGTGGGATTTGTATTCGTATTGAAATTCTCCGTCAAAGCGGTAAAGCCCGTGGGCATCTTTCGGATAGTGGGACGGAACCCAGTCCAAAATGACCCCGATGCCTTGTTTGTGACACTCGTCCACGAAATACATCAGATCGTGGGGTGTTCCGAAGCGGGAGGTGGGCGAAAAATAACTGCAGCATTGATATCCCCAGGATTCTTCCAGGGGATGCTCGGTAATGGGGAGAAGCTCGATATGGGTATATCCCATTTCCCGTGCGTAGGGGATCAGTTCTTCCGCCATTTTTCGGTAAGAAAAAGGATTGCCGTCGGCGTATCTCCGCCAAGAGCCGGCGTGAACTTCGTAAATATTCATCGGTTCCCGATAGGGGTTGGATTTTTTGCGGCTTTTCATCCACATTCCGTCGCCCCATGGGTATCCGTCGGGATCAAAGATCCGGGATTCGGTCTCCACGCCTGTCCCTGCGTGGAAGGCGTAGGGGTCCGCCTTATCGAAAACCTCTCCCTGCTTGGAGACGATGTGGAATTTGTATTTGTCGTAAATCTTTACGCCGGGAACGAAGCCCTCCCAAATGCCTTTTTCCAAGGACATGGGATTAGCACCGGGATCCCAGCCGTTGAACGAGCCGATGACCGATACGGAGGCGGCGTTGTCCGCCCAGACCCGAAAGGTAAAGCCCTCCACACCCTCCGAAACCGCGGGATGGGCGCCGAAAAAACGGTAGCTTTCGAAATTCGTTCCCTGACGGAACAGATAAACGGGAAGATCTTGCACAGGCATAGTTCGGACTCCTTTCACAGACCTTTGGCGTAAAACACCCTTATGATATATATTATAGCACATCAAAAAATATTTTGCAACGGTTTTTTTGACGAAAGATATACAATTTTCATAAATTTCACAAAATGTACGCCACCACTTTGTAAAAATGCACAAAAATCGTCATCACTTCTTATGGATATTGACCGCCGCCGAAAAAACGCCCTGTAATTATGAATAAAAACCGACAAAAATAAAACGATTTTGTAATGATTATTGCTTTTTCTTCATTTTTGTGGTATTATATTGATACATATAGCGTAATTTTTTACCGCGAGGTTTTTATGAAGTATCAGTTGATTGCGCCCGCGGCCTTCGGCCTGGAGGCGGTCACCGCCCGGGAGCTGCAGACTTTGGGGTTTGAAGATACCCACACCGAGGACGGTCGGGTGTTTTTTTCCGGGGACGAGTACGGCGTGGCAAAAGCCAATCTCTGGCTGCGTACCGCCGCCCGGGTGCAGATCTGTCTTGCCCGCTTTTCCGCCGTCACCTTTGAAGAGCTGTTTCAAGGGGTCAAGGCGCTTCCCTGGGGCGATTGGCTGCCGGAGGACGCCCGGTTCCCCGTGGACGGCAGGTCGGTCAAATCCACGTTGTTCAGCATTTCCGACTGCCAGGCGATTACCAAAAAGGCAATCGTTGAAAAATTAAAGGAAAAATACCATCGGGATTATTTCGAAGAGACCGGCGCTCTGTACCGCATTGAGGTGGCTCTGTTAAAAGATACCGTCACCGTTACGCTGGATACGTCCGGTGCAGGACTACATAAGAGAGGGTATCGCAAAATCGCCGGAGAAGCCCCCTTAAAAGAGACTATGGCGGCGGCGTTGATCGATCTGACCTATTGGAAGCCGGGACGGATCCTGGTCGATCCCATGTGTGGAACGGGGACGATTCCCATCGAAGCGGCGCTGATCGCCGAAAACCGCGCTCCGGGGTTGACGAGATCTTTTTCTGCAGAACAATGGGACGGCTTTGCCTCCGCCTTTGCAAGGGCAAGGGAAGAGGCGGCGGATCTGATCCGTCCTTCCAAAGAAATTACCATTTTCGGCAGAGATATCGACGCCAAAGCCGCCGACGTATCCCAAACCTGCGCCCGCCTTGCGGGGGTGCAGAACGCCATCCGGTTTGAACGGGCGGATATGCGGAAGTTTACGTCGGAAGAAAAATACGGATTCATTCTTACCAATCCCCCTTACGGCGAACGGCTGGGACAGGAGGAAGAAGTTCAGGCAATCTATCGGGATATGGGCAAGGTGTTCCGATCTCTGGATACCTGGTCTTATTACGTCATTACCGCCCATCCGGAGTTCGAAAAATTATTCGGACGCAAGGCGGACAAGCGGCGGAAGCTGTTCAACGGTAGGTTGCCCTGTCAGTATTATCAGTATTTCGGTCCCAAGCCCCCGCGTCCGCCCAAGGGCGAATGAATTTGAAAATAATTTACATAAAAATTAAAGAGGAGAAAATTTTATGCAGAAACGAATTCTTTCCATTCTTCTGTGCCTTGTTCTGGCGCTGTCCCTCGCCGCGTGCGGGACGGTGACGGAAAATCCCACCGACGGTTCGGTTGGGGGTAGTATCACCGGCGATTCGGTGGATGCCTCCAATTCTTCGTCTTCGGAGACGAATACCGATTCTTTGACCGATCCTTCCTCCGGAACGGTTACCGATTCGGTGACCGACGTTCTTTCCTCCGACAGCTCGGAATTTTCGGATCTGACCGACATGACGGACGACGTGGTTGACGTTGCCCCCGGCGGAGACGATTTGGGGGGCGGAAATCAGGATGCGTCCGATTCTTCCGGTTCCTCGGACTATATCCCGGAGGATACCTCAGGATCTTCTACGGATGGGGGAGATTGGTGGGAGGATACAAACTCTGGCACAACGACGCCCGAATCCGATTCCTCCGTTTCTTCGGATCAAAATACCGATTCTTCCGACACCTCGGAGGATGAATCGGAAAAGGTGGATGTTACGGAAGGACGCAAATTCCTTGCCACGGACATTACCAATCACGGCATCGTGGTCTTTAATCTGGACGCCTGTAACGGCGATTATCAAAAATTGACCGACGACAGCGTTTCCGTTTTTTGGGAATGGACCTACGCCGATGACGTCAACGCAACCATGCGGGGACCCGGCTACGGAATCGATTCCGCAAAGCTTCGGTATTCTGCGTATTACGAGAAAGACGTAGTCATCGCCTGCTCCTCCGGCGGCTGGGCGGGGATCATCGATTATGAAAACCGCACCCTTCTGTGGGAAAGTAACGCAACGGAGATCGCAAACGCCCACTCCATCGAAATGCTTCCCAACGGAGACGTGGTGGTTGCTTCTTCTCAGGTGGCGACCAACGGAAAGCCCGGTCTGACTTATTTTGCCCTGTCCTCCGGGTCGCAAACGCCGACGCACACCATCATCAGCGATTCTGCCCACGGCGTCAGCTGGGATCCTGCCAACGAATGTCTTTGGGTTTTGAATAACAAAGAGATCTACGCCGTGAAGGTGCAAAATCCGGGACGGAACGGAACCCTGCAGGTGGTGGAAGGAAGCGCCGTTGGCGGATTTGCCGGCGGGCACGCCCTATCGCCCGTTACGGGAAGCCCCGGAAAATATTGGGTCGGCGCCAACAGTACCATCTTCCAATTTGATACCAAGACCAAAACCCTGACCAAGTGCGCCGACGTTTTGCAGCAGCCCGGCATTAAGGGAATCGCCTCCTTTGCCGACGGCACGGTGATTCTTGCGGCGCATAAGATCGGCGGAGGCACCCCCACCTACGGCTGGTCGAGCGACGGCTTCCGTATCGTTTCTGCCAACGGAACGAGCGTTACCGTACCTTTCGATACCGATCACCGGGAATTTTATAAGGTTCAGCCCTTTACCCGGGATTATCAATAAAAAAAAGAGGTGTATGATGATGAAAAAGATTTTTTGCCTATTCCTTTGCCTTTTGATGGCGCTGTCTCTGGTTGCCTGCGGAGAAACGGGAGAACCCACCACCGGCGGATCTGATACTTCCGTCCAGGGCGGAACCGACGGCGGCAACACCGACACCTCCTCCGATTCGGGGGACGTGACGCTGAAGGGCTACGACGAATCCATCGAGCATAAGATTGTTGCCTGCGATATCCGAAACCACGGCATCGTGGTCTTTGACCTGAACGCCGTCGGCGGAGATCCGGAGAGACTGACCGAGGACGCCGCCGTGATCTGGGAATGGGACGCGGAAGAAGACCCCAACTGTACGGGCGTTGCAAAAATTCAAACCAGCATTTCCGGCGTCCGCTACCGCTATTCCGAATATTACAAAAAAGACGTGATCGTTGCCTGCGCCACCTACGGCTGGGTCGGCATCATTGATTACGAAACCTGCACCGTCCTTTGGGAAAGCACCGCCCCCATTTTGAACGGCGTTCACTCGGTGGAAATGCTTCCCAACGGTGACGTGGTCGCAGGGGTTTCGTCGAATCCGGGCGCAGTCGTTTATTTTGCCGTTTCCGCCGGGATCAAAGATCCGGTTCATTCGATTGACAGTCTTTGGTGTCACGGCGTTTGCTGGGATCCGGAAAACGAATGTCTCTGGGTTTTGGAAACTTACGGCGCCTACCAAGCGTTGATCCAAAATATGGGAACGGAAAACGCCAAGCTGGTGCGGATCTCCGGCAGCGGCGCGAACTTCGTCGGGGACGGCGGCGGACACGCCTTTGCTCCCGTTTTGGGCGAGCCCGGTAAGTATTGGGCGTCTGCCGGAAAAGCCCTTTGGAAATTCGATACGGAAACCGAAACCATGACGAAAGCAAGCAAGCTGTTGAGTAAGGGCAGCATCAAGGGGGTATGCTCCTTCTCCGACGGTACGGTGGTGGAATCCATCGCCGGGCTGTGCAAGACCAACGAAAGAGAGTTCGGAAGCGACGGGCTTCGGGTTATTTTAAAGGAATTGAACACCGGCAAGGTTTCTTCCGTAAAGGACGTGGAATATATCGTTCATTTCCCTGCCCGTGAATTTTATAAGGTGCAAGCCTTTACGAAAAATTATCAATAACAGAGGAGATGTCGTGCTATGAAAAAACGCATTTTAGCGCTATTTCTGCTGATTGCACTTGCATTTTCCTTGACTGCCTGCGGCGGAGATGCGGGAAGCACCGATTCTTCCCTCAATTCCGACGTTTCCGTGCAGACGGGTACGGAGGACGGATCGTCCGATACGGGGGAAGATGTGCAATTAAAGGGATACGACAGTTCCATTGAGCATAAGTTTATCGCTTGCGATATCCGAAATCACAGCGTCGTGGTTTTCGATCTGGACGCCGTCGGCGGTGATCCCACGCGGTTGGAAGAGGATGCCGCGGTGGTTTGGGAATGGGATGCGGACGACGATCCGAAGGTGACGCTGGGCATCGGTCCCAATTACGGCATTGACTCTGCAAAATACCGCTATTCCGAATATTACAAAAAAGACGTTATGATCGTCTGCTCCTCCAACGGTTGGGTCGGCATCGTGGATTACGAGGCAAAATCGCTGCTTTGGGAATATCAGTTGAGCTCCGGACCTCACTCGGTGGAAATGCTTCCCTGCGGGGATTTGGTCGTAGCTTCCTCCTTTGATCCCGGTGCTTTGTATTATTTTGCGATTTCCGCCGGCATCGACGCGCCGGTTCATTCGATCCCCAGCCTCTATTGCCACGGCGTTTCCTGGGATCCGGAAAACGAATGTCTGTGGGTTTTGGAGCATTACGGCGCCTACCAGGCGGTAATCCAAAATATGGGAACGGAAAACGCCAAGCTGGTACGGATCTCCGGCAGCGGTGCGAGCTTTGTCGGGGATGGCGGAGGACACGCCTTTGCTCCCATTTTGGGCGAGCCCGGCAAGTATTGGGCATCGGCAGTAAAGGGACTTTGGAAGTTTGACACCGAAACCGAAACCATGACGAAGGCAAGCGCCTTGCTGACCAAGGGGCACGTCAAGGGAATCTGCTCGTATTCGGACGGTACGGTGGTGGAAGCGGTCGCCGGACTGTGCAAAAACAACACGTTGGAGTTCGGCAGCGACGGGCTTCGGGTAATTCTGAAGGAATTAAAAACCGGGAAGGTTTCCTCGGTGAGAGACGCGGAATATATCGTTCCCTTTGTAAGCCGTGAATTCTATAAAATTCAACCCTTTACGAAGGATTATCAATAATAAAAGGAGTATCATGTTATGAAAAAACGTATTTTAGCGCTGTTTCTGTTGGTCGTGCTGGCACTTTCTTTGGTCGCCTGCGGCGGAGATCCGGTGAATCCCGATCCCGGTTCTGATTCCAACGTCCCCGTTTCCTCCGGAAATACGGATGCGGAATCCTCCGATTCCAACACCTCCGATCAAGGAGAAGACACGAAGGTGGAGGGCTACGACGCTTCCATCGAGCACAAATTCCTTGCCTGCGACATCACCAGCCACGGCATCGTGGTCTTTGACCTGAACAAATGCGAGGGAGATTGGCAAAACCTGACCAACGACAGTATGTCCGTTGTTTGGGAATGGATTCCCGAACAGGATCCGAACCTGAAAACAGCCGGCCCCGGTCTTGGAATCGACTCTGCAAAATACCGTTATTCTCCCATTTATGAAAAGGACGTCATCATCGCCTGCTCCTCCAATGGTTGGGTGGGGATCATCGATTACGAAGCAAAAACTCTGCTTTGGGAAACGGTCATTCATTCCGGACCTCACTCGGTGGAAATGCTTCCCAACGGAGATCTGATGGTTGCTTCTTCCTACGATCCGGGCGAATTGGTGTATTTTGCCCTTTCCGCCGATATTAACGAGCCGGTTCACTCTATTCCCAGTATCTACTGTCACGGCGTTTCCTGGGATCCGGAAAACGAATGTCTGTGGGTTTTGGAAGACAATGGGGTTTACCAGGCATACGTTCAAAATCCGGGCGAAAACGGTAAGATCGTCCGTATCAGCGGCTCCGGCGATATCTTTGATAAGAACGAAACCGCAGGACACGCCCTTGCTCCCGTCGCCGGTCAGCCCGGTACTTATTGGGTTTCCTCCGGCTCTCAGCTGTGGCAGTTCAGCGTGGAAGATGAGGATCTGATCAACAAATTCTCCCGCTATAACGATTTGACGCAGGTCAGCATTAAGGGAATCTGCTCCTTCTCCGACGGTACGGTCGTGCAGTCGGTTGCCGGGTTGTGCGGCAGCAGCACCCAGCAGTGGAGCAGTGACGGACTCCGTATTATTACCAGAGAGCTGACCCCCGGAAAGGTTCAGACCCTGAAGGACGTGGTTACGGTTGTTCCCTTCAATCACCGGGAATTTTATAAGATTCAGGCATTCACCAAAGAATATCAGCCCTGATGAAAAGGAGTTTAACGCAATGAAAAAACGCATTTTAGCCTTGTTTTTGCTGGTTGTGTTGGCATTTTCGTTGGTGGCGTGCGGCGGCGATCCCGTTGACACGAACACCGGATCCGATTCCAGCCTTCCGGCCTCTTCCAATAATTCCGACGTATCCTCCAATACCGACAATTCCGATTCCGGGGATGAGGTAAACAAGGGATATGACGAAACCATGGAACATAAGATCATTATTTCCGACCGGGAAGCCCATAAGATCCTTGTCATGGATCTGAACGCTTGCAACGGTGATTTTGAGGCGTTGCCCGATTCGGACAGCGCAATCGTTTGGGAATACGATCTGGCAAATGATCCCAACCGGAAGACGAGAGACGCCGGTGCCGGTTTGGACTCTGCAAAATATCGTTATTCTCCCTATTATGGGAAAGACGTTGTCATCGCCTGCTCTTCCGATGGATGGGCAGGGGTAGTCGATTATGAAGCAAAAACGTTGCTTTGGGAATCGGACGCTCCGGTTTTGCACAATGCCCACTCGATTGAAATGCTCCCCAACGGCGACGTTGTCGTTGCCGTTGCGAAGGATACTGATGATGCAGGATTGGTGTATTTCCCCCTTTCTGCCGGTGTTAACACTTACAGCTCTGCCATCCCCAGCAAATATAGTCACGGCGTTTGTTGGGATCCGGAAAACGAGTGGCTTTGGGTGTTGGAAAATACGGAAACCGTCGCCATTAAAGTAAACGGCATGGGGACGGAAGATGCCAAATTGGTTCGTCTTTCCGGACTTGGTGCACAATCTCAAGGGGGCGGTGGCGGTCACGCCTTTGCTCCGGTAGGCGGACAGCCCGGAAAGTATTGGGCTTCCTTCGGCGGAAAAGTATATCAGTTTGATTCCGTGGAAGAAGAAATGATTCCCGATGCCTATTTCAGCTCCCGCGATACGAAGGGGATTTGTTCCTTTTCCGATGGAACGGTCGTTCAGATCGTCGCCGATGAGGATACGGTGGTTTCTTCCGATATTCACATCGTGATCCGTAAGCTTTCCGGCGGGAAGAAGCAAGAGCTTCGCAACGTGGAAACGGTGGTCAATTTCCCCGGAATGGTTTTCTATAAGGTTCAGGCATTTACGAAAGACTATCAATAATCGAAAGATCGTTATTTTATGAAGAAGCGCATTTTTTCCTTATTTCTTTGTGTTTTAATATCGCTTTCATTCGTCGCCTGCGGGGGAACTTCTCCCGCAGACGATTCTGTGCAGACCGATTCCGATAAGACAAGCGTGAACGTAAGCACGAAGACCGATAAAAACACCGATACCAACGACGGAGACACCGACGAAAAGGAAGAAGAAATCCCGGGTTATGATCCGACGATGGAGCATAAATTCATCGCCTGTGATATTATCAGCCACGGGATCGTCGTCTTTGATCTGAACGCCTGCGACGGAGATTTTCAGCGGTTGACCGACGACGACGTTGCCGTGGTGTGGGAATGGGATCCGGAAGAAGATCCAAACCTGAAAACCAAGGGCCCCAATTTGGGAATCGACTCGGCAAAATATCGTTATTCTTCCTATTATGAAAAAGACGTGATGATCGCCTGTTCTTCCAATGGATGGGTGGGTATCATCGATTACGAGGCAAAAACTCTGCTTTGGGAAACGACCGTCAGCGGTGGCCCTCACTCGGTGGAAATGCTTCCCAACGGAGATCTGGTGGTGGGATGTTCCTCAAAACCGGGAGCGTTGGTGTATTACGCCATTTCTGCCGGTTATAACAAAAAGGTTCATTCGATTCCCAGTTTGTACTGCCACGGCGTTTCTTGGGATCCGGAAGAAGAATGTCTTTGGGTGCTGGAACACACCGGCGTTTACGCGGCGGTCATTGAAAATATGGGGACGAAAAACGGAAAGATCATTCGCATCGACCGTTCCGGCGCCCAGTTCCCCAAAAACTATACCGGCGGACACGCCTTTTCCCCCGTTGCAGGACAACCGGGCAGATATTGGGCTTCCTCCGGTGGAGATCTCTGGCAGTTCGACGCCAACGATGAGAAGATGTACAGCAATTACCCCATGAATCTTTACCTGTCACGGGGCTCAATCAAGGGCGTTACGTCCTTTGCCGACGGCACGGTTATCGAAACCATCGGCGGAATTGGGAACAACTCTCAAAGCTGGAGCAGTGCCGGATTTTTGATCGTCACCCGGGATCGGGAAACCCAGGAGGTCAAATCGGAATACGTCTTATTCGACCATCGGGATTTTTATAAGATCCAACCCTTCACGAAGGATTATCAATAACCCAAAACGAAGAAATACCGCCCTCGAAAGGGGACGGTATTTTTGTATAAAGACGATCGGAAAGATGGTTTTCCGCTTTTTGCGTGTGATTTATATATTTGATTTATAATTCGTCGGCAAAGCCGACCCCGAAAGTATTCATCAGCGTAAGCGCCTTCATTATTCATTACGAAAATCCGTTTTAATGAATAATGAAAAATGAACAGTGAATAATACAAAACAAAAATCCTGCCGACAAGAATCGACAGGATTTTCGTTTTGGCGGAGAGTTAAAAACACAGTAAAAATCAGGGTCTAAAAGTCTTCTCCGATTTTACCGAGTTCTAATGGATTTTTGAGAAAGTCTATTAGAATTTTTTATAGAACTGCGCTTATTTTCACTCCAAAATCATCCCTTTGGCAGTGCAATAAAAAGCACCGGTTGAGGCATACAGCACACAAAATCGTGTTGACTTTTTACAACCGAGAATAAAAATGCGGTAATCTTTATGGCATTATTTCGAAAAAATTATAAAATACAACGTTTATATATTGCTATTTTAGTGATTTTATTGTATAATGTAGTATCCTGGAATAGTTGTATCTAATATTAAATCATCACAAAATGTCTTATACATTTGTTTAGGAGATAAAAGACAGTGGCAAAACATTCAAAGAAAAAGGCTAACTTTTTTCAGACTGCCTTATTTAAGACAACTTTGAAAATCGTTATTATCGTGATTATAACCGCTTCTCTTCTTCTGAATCTGTTTACCTTTATCATGCCGGTAGTCAAGTACTATGGCACAAGTATGTCGCCCACATTGGAGGACGGACAGATTTTAATCGTCAGCAAAATGGCTGAGATAGAAAGCGGAGATATCATAGCGTTTTATTATAATAACAAGGTTTTGGTGCGACGTGTTGTGGCGACAGGTAACGAACAGATATCCATCGACATTTTCGGTGCTGTTTCCGTAAACGGCGAGGAACTGAATGAACCTTATATAGAAAGCAAAACCTTGGGACAATGCAATCTCGATTTCCCCTACAATGTGCCGACAGGAGCCTTTTTTGTTCTCGGCGATAACAGGGATGCTGCAATGGATAGCCGATTAGAAGAAATCGGAGTTGTAACGGATGACAGACTGATCGGAAAGGTTGTTTTCTCGGTCAAACCTTTTGGGTCAATAAAGTAATTTTCTTTTGCAAAGAGTGGAACGACAATGAATGCTTTTGAAAATAGAAAACTGAATATAAAAAGCATTTTATTTGTTGCAACCACGGCGGTTCTTACTGCCGCGGTTTGCGTTTTGTTGTTCTGCCTTAATATCACTCCTGCCGTGGCGCTGGAGCAGGAAATTCGTTGCGGTATCGAGGAACATACACACACGGATAATTGCTATAACGGTGATTTTCTCGTTTGCGAAAAACCCGCACATACCCACGACGGGAACTGCTACATTGTTCTACTGAAAGACAACAATATAAACGGCATTTTAACGTTGCTTGGTAACAGTGAAACCCGTTCTCTTGAATATGTTATAACCGATACAATGTCATCGGCATTGACTTTTAATTCAAATATAAATAGTGCCGAGTCATCCGGCGGTGTTAGCACAATGGCTTTGAATCAGGATACAGTCGCAGAGCTTAACAATACCATCTCGGATGAAGAGGAATTGCCCGATATCGTACTAAATGAAAACATTAATAATGTTCAAACTCTTGCTGTAGAGGATGAAGAACAACAGCAACAGCAGCCGTCAAGTAATGTATCCACATTAAATATTGAGGAGGAAGCTGACACTTCAAATTACACAGCAAACTTTTACATTTATTTAGATGGAGAATGGACGTGCATTGGCTCACTTCCATTCACATCAGCAAGAAACGGTAGCCGTTATAACGGCACAATCGCAACATCGGATATTCTGGATCTTGTCAACAACAAATTGGGTACTGAATATGCTTACAATTCTTTTGATATTGCAGTATCTACATCGCAGAACAGCGGCTATTCTAAAAGCAATATCGGAATGGCTTCGGTAACGACAACGATTGCTTACAGACAGTCAAGCACGAATATACGATATGCACGACACATTCGACTAATACCGGAAGGCGGTTCTGCAAGCAGTACAGCCTTTGCCTTCTATACGGTTAAATATGTCTATCCTGACGGGAATACAGTAACTACATACGTGCGTTCGGGAACGACGGTAACCCTACCTACAGGAAACTACGAGTGGTCAGACGGTGATAATACCTATTCTGCTGATGAAGCGGTCACCATAACCGGAACCACAACGTTTGAAGCAACAATGCTTGGTCCTCCCACCTATATTAATATCAATTACGACGTTAATTTCCCGACTGTTAGCGGTGTTACTGTGACTACGGCTCCTACCATTGCCGGACACGCTACAACAACACTCAAGGATGAATATACTGAAAATTCCGTTGCAACTGTTCGCAATGTTTCTATGCAATCTGTTCAAGGAACTGTGAATAACAACAGCACGGGACTAACCCGTGTGATACAGTTCAAGGGTTGGAGGGTTGGCAATACCGATGTTATTCTTCAGCCAAACACCAAACTTATATGGGAAGAGCTGCTTCAGTATTCGAATAATACGACCAGTTTAAAACTAACTGCCGTGTGGGATTACAGTCCTCTGCAAACAGCAACCTTCTTTATTCGTTTTGACTCGGTTGCTGTAGATACCGACGGAAATATCACCGGACAGGATTCCAATAAATACACGAAACAAATTTTTGCGGCTTATGTCGGTGGAGTTGATACATCCCTTAGCACGTCTCAGCTTCAAACAAAATACGGAATTGCAGATACAACGTCAGACAATTCTTACGGAGCCGACCAAGAAATTCGTGCTCTTTACGGTGAAAGAACAGACGGTGCGTGGCTAAGTGCCTTCCCGACAGACGAATTTGTTTTTGAGGAATTGGTAGAATATGCTCAAACGGGGTATCTTTCGGTAGATGGTATAGCCGTAAAAGCAGAAGATCGGAACAGTAAGGAATATGCTATACGTTGGTATGTGTTTAAAAGCCAGGACGATGCGTGGCATATCGACGGAAAATTGGTTAAAAAGGTTGGACTTATCCACGTCTATAAGACGTTTGCAGGTAATCAGGAACTGATAGCCGAAGCAAAGACTGACTTTTACATTGATGCAACCGATGTTTCTACTGGCGTAAACACGGTTTTGAATTTGGATAATTATACTTCCTATGATTCAGCAACCGATACGTATATGTGGGAAATCACTGATGTTGATTACGGAGAGTATTGGGAAATAACGGAGCATCCCCACCAATTTAATGATGGTTCTGTCGACTTTAGCATATATTCCGAGTACACGGTTATGGATGCTCACGGTGACCAATCCATTACCGGCACAGGAACATCTCTTACGGTTAGCGGTATGACCTATGCGCTTGATGAGGGCAGTGATGAAGTTCTGCGAGCTGAATTTACAAACATATATAACCGTAGCGATTCGATCATCATTAAAAAGCAGGATAGCTTAACCGGTGTTTCAATCGGTGGTGCTGTATTCCAGTTATCACAAAATGGACAGGCTCTTAAATTTACATACAATGCCGAAACTGACCGTTATCAATACGATCCTGAAAACGGAACTGTGGTGAATCTCGAGGGTAATGCGAACGGTTATTACGAAATCTGTATTGATAATTTCAGTTATGACCTTGGCCCGATTACCATCAAGGAAAAAACTGCGCCAACAGGATACACACCGATCGGAAACATCGAAATTGGTTATACTGACGATGGCAAAACGGTCGGCATACTCAGCGGTAATAGCGAACTGATAAAATACATGAGTGGTGTTTTGATTGTTGGAAACAGCACGGATTCATCCTCAGTTACAGTAAAAAAAAGAATGGGAGTGCGACGAATCCGAGTGGCAGGATGTTACTGTTCAGCTTTTAGCAAATGGTAAGCTTGTTACTACCGTTATTGCAGGTGTCCAGCCGCAGGTGGTTTTGAATGCCGACAATAATTGGCAGTATTCATGGGATAACCTTCCTGTGTATGTCAACGGTGTAAAGATTGATTGGTCTGTTAAAGAAACAATGATTGGCCCAGAGGCTGCCAAGGCAGACGGCTCGTTTATCAACTGGCTGGTATCCTATGAATTGCCAATGATATCAACTGATGTCGATGGCAATGAAAACACCTTGCTTACCATTATCAATACAACCAAACGTGTCATGCTTCGTCTGACAAAAACCGACCTTGGCAAAACAACGCAGCTTTCGGGCGCAACCTTTATTCTCGAAGCGGTAGATGCCGACGGAAAAGTACTGACGAGTGAAGTTTCCAAAACAGCCACAACCGGTGCGGCAGGTACATTAGTGTTTGATAACTTAAAGTGCGGTGTGAGGTATCGTTTGACTGAAACTGAGGCCCCAAGCGGTTATCTAAAAACGAATGAATATATTTATTTCGTTATTAACGAAGACGGTACTGTTTCGGTGGAAGAAAGTTTTTATGCCGAAGCCGGTTCTACAGCCTACAACCTTATCGTTCGTAACGGTATGGTGGTTGACCTTCCTGAATCGGGAAGTAACGGAACAAGTATGTTTTATGCACTTGGCTTGTTGCTTATGGCAATAACCGCGAGCATTTACATAAGATATCTCCGTAAAAGGAGGTGTCACGATTAATATGCTTTCAATAAATTCAAAAAATAATTTAAGAAAAGGAGTTAAAACAATGAAAGCAATCAAAAAGTCCCTCGCGATCCTCGTATGCCTTTGCCTGGTGTTTAGTTGCATGGCCATGACGGTTTTCGCAACTGAAGCTACAGGCAGCATCACCATCCAAAACCCCGGCAACTCTGCAGCAACTGTTGCAGGCAAAACATTTAATGTCTACAAGATTTTCAATGCAATTACCAACGGTAACAACACCTCATACAGTTGGCATACACACGAAAACGACGAGATTCCGTTCTACGATTTCTTCTATGGAGAATGGACAAATAGCAAAAACCAAACCGTTACCGGTGTTTTAGGAAAGCAAGAAAACGGCAATGTTCAGGGCGCAGTTGAGTATGTAGCAAAAATTACTGACAGTTTATCGCTTTCTCAGTTTGCAGAAGATCTGCATAAGTATATCATTGACACCGGCATTGAAACCGAGATTCCCTCTGTTGAAGCAGGAGACACCGCTACCTCTGTGAATATTCCCAACCTGAGCTACGGTTATTATCTGGTATATGATGCTACAACGCTTGAAGGCGGCTCTGTTCGTTCGGCTGTTATGCTCTCAACCGTTAATAAGGATGCGGTTATTACCCTGAAAGCAAACCGCCCCCAGATTGAAAAGCAGGTTTTAGAAAACGACGGAGAAACTTGGGGCAAGGCGACATCGGTTGCTATCGGTGATGAGGTTGAATTTAAGATTACCACCCTCGTTCCTTCCCACACAATGTATACGGAATATTCATACTACATTGAAGATGTTCTCCCCGAAGGCTTGGAGCTGAAAGACGGTTCTATTAAGGTTTTCAAAAATGATGTTGAAGTAGATAACACCGATAACGCCTATTACACCCTTAGCGACGCAGGTGAAGGTCTTGAGGGACCCTATGATTTCAAAGTAGATTTCACAGGCCCTATCAGTGATAAAAATAAATTTGAGGTAAACGATGTTATTACCATTGAATACACTGCCATTGTGGATGAAGATATCGCTCCTCACGTTGCCAACAAGAACGAAGCTACGCTTTTTTACCACAATGACCCCACTGCCGCAACTCCCACCTTTGGTAGCAGCTCAGCTACAGCAAACGTATATACTTATATGTTCGTTATGACTAAGTTCTCTGAGGATGCTAACGGCAACTTCTCTAATCACACCCGTCTTGCAGGCGCAAAGTTTAAATTCTATGAAAAAGGCTCCAGCGAACCTATTAAGTTTATTCTTAAAAATGTTGACGGTATTGACCGCTATTTTGTAGCACCGGCTGATACTACCGAAACAATATATACTGAGATTGAAGTAATCAGCAGCGGACTTCCCGAAGGAGATATTGAAAACTCTACATATCTTGGCGGAAATATGGGTGATATTACTCTGTTCGGTCTTGCCGAGGGCGAATATGAAATAGAGGAAACAGCAGCTCCCGATGGCTATGTTCTTCCTGAAAACCGTTTTTCAATTAAAATTGAAGACGTTGTTGATGACTACGGCAACATTTCAACCCTGACCGTTACAGGTGACCATACCGGAAACGGTTCTTTGGGTAATGCGGGCGGTAACTACCGTAATTTGCTTACCTGGGTTGATATTGCTAACAAACCCGGTGCAGCACTTCCCGAAACCGGTGGTATCGGTACCACAATCTTCACCGTTTTAGGTATCGTACTTATGGCAGGTGCAGCAGCTTTTTTTACTTCAAGAAAAAGAAGTAGTGTGGCATAAAAGAAATATTCGTTTTTGACGGAGCGACTCTTTTAGCCACCCCGCAAAGCTATTTCTTTTTCTAAACTCAAAGGATATTTTATGAAAGGAGGGAAAGACCAATGAAAAAACATTTACCAACGATCATTGTGGGGATTATATTTCTCTGCGGTCTTTCCCTCTTTTTGTATCCTACTGTTAGTAATCTGTACAATCAGCATCTGAACAACAAGCTGATTGGCGATTATAATGAAGCGTTTGAAAATACAACACCTGAAGAATTTAATCAAGCTAT
Organism: Clostridia bacterium; assembly: GCA_017623475.1. Classification (GTDB taxonomy): domain Bacteria; phylum Bacillota; class Clostridia; order Oscillospirales; family UBA644; genus RGIG995. The sequence goes on from JAGAPC010000017.1 coordinate 94,599, forward strand.
GAAGGATGCGGTTGATTTTAATGAAAACCGTGCAAATCCCGAAAAACTGAAAGAGCTTGGTTTAACCTATGAAGAAGTACTTAATGTTGCGGATAACGGTGTGATGGGATATATTGAAATTCCTAAGATCAGCGTATCACTCATCATTTATCACACAATAGATGAGGATGTGTTGCAGAAAGGTATTGGTCATGTTCCGGAGTCCCATCTGCCCGTAGGCGGCAAAAGCACGCACAGCGTTCTTGCCGGGCATACCGGACTTCCATCTGCAAAATTACTTACAAATATCGATCATCTAAAAGTTGGGGATCGATTCTATCTTCATGTGTTAAACGAGGTTCTGGAATACCAAATTGATGATGTATCTGTCGTAGAGCCGGATGAAGTATCAAGGCTCAATGTAATCAGCGGGAAAGACTGTGTTACTTTAGTCACCTGCACACCCTACGGTGTTAACTCTCACCGCCTTTTAGTGCGGGGTGTTCGCGTAGATGGTTCCGATCTGTCTGCTAATAAAGACGGCGTTACTAACGAACTTTTGAATATAGATATGAAATACCTGCTAACCTTTTCTTTGATTGGGCTCTGCATTATCTTTATAGCGGTAGTGAAATTGCGTTCCATTTATAAAAAGAGAAAGGCACAGAGCAATGAAGGCGGCGAAAACAAGAATGAAAAAGACAGTTAAAACAATCTGTGTGCTACTGCTTAGTATGTTGTTTATTGTCGGGGCAGTTATACCCTGTTATGCGGCAACTGAAAGCGGAAAGATCTCCGTATTGTTGGAAGATAAAGATAATAATATAATTGATGGAGTGAATGTACATATTTGCAAAATTGCAGATATGAATAACACAGGATATTACCCGTCTAAAAGCTTTGAAAATTCCGGTATATCTATTTCGGGAATTATTAACGCTCCTACTGAGCCTACAGCAAAGGATATTACAGACTACATCAGAGATAACAATATAGAATCTGCATCTGCTATAACAGAAAACGGTAAGGTGTCCTTTTCTGATTTGGGCTTAGGAATATGGCTGGTGTTCTGTGAGGAAGATGGCAAATACACATTTAATCCTTATTTTGTTTTCTTACCGTATGAATCTGAGGGCAAACTGTATTACGAAATCACATCCTCTCCCAAGGCAGAGGACAGTAAACCCAATCTAATCAATGTATATGTTATAAAAAAATGGGACGATAAAAACAATGCCGCAAAGAAAAGGCCTGAATCGGTAACGGTAGAACTTCTTGACGGAGAGAAGGTTATTTCCTCTGCGGTCTTAAATGAACAAAACGGATGGGCTCATACTTTTACCGATGTTTCGAAAGACGGTGATTATTCCGTCAAAGAAAAGAAAGTTGAAAATTATACTGCCCAATATAACGGCGATATATCCAACGGTTTTATCGTTACCAATTCCTATAATGGAGAAAAACTGCCTCAAACCGGACAGCTCTGGTGGCCGATCGTGATTATTTCCGTTGCCGGTATTGCCTTTGTTCTGCTCGGAATTATGGAACTGGGAGCAAGAAAAAATGGAAAGAAGAAATAAGCGAGGACGAATGTTTCTCATAATTGGATTGCTCCTTATCTTCGTTGCCGGTGGTTGGTATGTTTATAACATTGTAGAAGATAATAATGCGGGCAAAAGCGCAACCGATTTGCTCGAGAAAATTGAGAAGCAGCAAACGGAACAAGACAATGACGAGGAATCTCCGGTTATCATTGTTGAGGGGGATGCTTTCTGCGGGAGGCTCGCTATAGAAAAACTTGATATTGAACTTCCGGTTTATGATGAGTGGAATTATACAAGACTCAAAACTGCGCCGTGCCGTTACACAGGCAGTATTGATACAAATAATATCATTATCGCAGCACACAATTATAAAAGTCATTTCGGTAACCTAAAGCAACTGCAAATTGGTGACGAAATTTCATTCGTAGATGCATATGGTACACAGCATCGTTATTCTGTTAAAGAAATCACGACTTTAGATGGAACTGCCGTTACGGATATGAAGTCAGGTGAATGGGATTTTACGCTGTTTACCTGTACCAAAGGCGGCGAACAACGAGTAACAGTGCGTTGCAACCGTATTATTAATAATAAATAATTATTTGACAAAGAGCCTTGCTATATGCAAGGTTTTTTGTTTTTTCGCTGGACTTGTGAAAAGTATTGTGATATGTATTTGTGTTGCAACGCACATGACAACACTTGAAGATTTATACTACGGCAACATCAGTCCGCACGAAAGGTATATCAAGCGTGGTACAAGGGTGGACAAACTCGTAAAATTAATATGCAAAAACGAGGAAGAACTCAATGCCGGTCTTACGGAAAAGCAAAAGGAAGAAACCAAGCCAACGCAAACCACAATGAAGGCTAACGATCTGACTACACGTTTCCCTGAAATCCTCGAAAAGAAAGGGCTGCGCCGTATGCGATTTCACGATCTTCGCCACTCCTGCGCCTCGGTGCTTCTCGCACAAGGCGTGCCTATGAAACAGATTCAGGAATGGCTCGGACATAGTGATATGAGCACCACGGCGAATATCTACAGCCACCTCGATGCCGTCACCAAAGCAGACACCGGCGCCGCAATGAGTAAAGCGCTGGGGTGAGAGTATAAGTAAAGGGCTGACCGTGCGGTCAGCCCTTGATATCTATAATAAAAAAGCAATAACACAAGCAACAACAACGAAAAATGACGCTACAATAGTGAAACATCCGGTGGGAGTTTTTGGTGGGGTGGTGTAAGTATAATTTGGTTGCTGATGCTGTTTTTGTTGTGAGTTTGAAGCAGGACGAGGTTGAGTTGTTTGCTTCCTCAACATGGCGATGGGGTCTGTTTGATTTAATATTCTTGTCCTAAAAGAACGAACAAAGTCAATGTCTTCCTGAGAACAGATATCAACCATCATTGAATTACGAGAATGCGCCAGTTCATTCCGCACATTTCTTGCTGATTTTAAATGATTATAATCAGATGTCCAGCCTGAAACTTTAAATGTTCCTTGATATGCTTTTCTGTCCATATCTTCAAGATACAAGGTGACACCAAGCTTCTTATCAATAGATTCGCCGTAGATATCTCTACACAAATTGTCAAGTGCTTTGAACTCATCAAAAAACTCATAATTCAAATAGCCCATAAGTGTCTCCTTTCGTAATTATAAAAGTAAAAGCCGCAAAGCATCATTACTTTGCGGCTTTTCGTGTGCGGTGAAAACCGCATTTGGCGGAGAGTTAGGGATTCGAACCCTAGGTCCCTTTCGGGACACAGCATTTCGAGTGCTGCACCTTCGACCACTCGGACAACTCTCCGTTTTATTCGGTTACGGTTAAATTTTGCGCGGCCGAGGGGCGCGTTTGCTCAAAATTCAATCCGTTTCCGAATTACTAAACTATTATAATATATTTCCCTTGGTTTGTCAAGGGGTTTTCAAAAAGTTTGCTAATGGTTTTTGGTTGTTACCATTGGAGTTCCACGCAAACGGGGTAGTGGTCGGAGAGGTAGATGCCGTCGCGTTCGTCGGTCCAGGGGGTGGCGGTGTGGGGGAGGGACGCGGTTTCGGCGCTGGTAAAGACGTAATCGATCTTCCAGGGGTTTTCGATTCTGCCGAACTCGTGGAAGGTGTGTTCGACGTTTTCGGCCAGGTCGGTTAGCGGAAACGCCTTGCAACGCTGAATGGGTTCACTATCCGGCTCGGCGTTGAAATCTCCGCACAGGAAGAAGGGGGAAGGTTGTTTTTCGTTATCGTTTTTGATTTGATTCAGTACGACGTCAACTGCGAGACTGCGCGCCGCCTCGCATATGTGATCCAAATGGACGTTATATACGCGGAAGATTTTGTCTTCGCAACGGAGCGTTACCGCCTGGCAAATACGGGGTGACGGGCTTTGTTCTTCAAAGCGGCTTCCGGGAACGTGGGGGGTGGGAGAGAGCCAAAAGGCGTTCAGCGCCAAAAGCTCGGTGGTTTGTTTTCGGTAGGCAAGTGCCAGCCCTTCTCCTTTGTATTGGCTGTCCCGTTGGTTGAATATGATATGGTATTCCGAAAGGAAATTCCGCAAAAACGCGATATTTTTGCCGGTTGCTTCTTGAAAGAAAACCGCGTCGGGTTTTTCTTCCGTGATTTTTTGTAAAATGCCCCCTGCACGGTGGAGGAAGTTGTTGATGCCGTCCTTGTCCCAGGAACAACGGATGTTAAAGGTTACGATTTTCATAAGAAACTAATCCTTTTTATACGCTTAAAGATTTGATTTCCGGGTGCTGATCCATAAAGGAGACGACCTCGGAGAAGGGAATGGTTTCTTTCAGGCGAACCTGTAAAATCATGTTCAAAGTATTGTTGTCGCAGGCGGTAACTCGGGAAGAAATGATGGTGATGCCCAGCTCCTTTTGTTTTTCCTTTAACGCCTTGCGGATTTCGGGAGAATCCACGAGGGTAATGCGGATTTCACTGTTGGAGTAGGCGTCGTTGCCCACGTTGAACCAGTGCATGACCAGCTGAACGCCCAAAATGACTCCGGTGACCAAAAACGCCACGCCGTACATTCCGGCACCGCACGCCATTCCCACGGCAGCCATTGCCCAGATTCCGGCGGCGGTGGTCAAGCCTTTGACGGTGTTTCCGTTTTTAAAGATAACGCCGGCGCCCAAAAAGGAAATGCCGGTGACGACCTGTGCCGCAATACGGGCAGGGTCTGCCCCCCGGGTGCCTTCTGTGTACGTTCCCAGCTCGTTTAAAAGATCGGCAAAGCCGTATTTGGAGATGATCATGATCAACGCCGCCCCGACGGCGATGATACAGTGGGTGCGGATCCCCGCTTCCTTGGAGCGTTTGGTTCGCTCCAGACCGATGATTGCGCCGCAGACCATCGCCGCAAGGATTCGGACGAGGTAGGTCAATAGGGGATGAAGGGCGAAAAATGCTTGGATTTGTTCAATAAATTCCATCATGCTCTCTCCTTTTTATATCGAAATTTTCCGAATGGATTTGTTCTCTTGAATTACCCGTAACACGTCCTTTAAGGGGACGGTTCCCAGCATCCGAAAGCGGAAGCGGACGATGACGGTGCCGTTTTCTTCGTCCCTCGTGTATTCGCAAGAAAGAAGATTTGCGTGGTATTTCCGTTTGCTTTTGTAAAGCAGCGGCTTCAGGTCGTCCACGTGATCCACCTCAACGGTCAAGGTCTGGACGGTGTATCCGAAGGATTCCATGTTCGTGACGTTGAGAAGAATATGGAATAAAATCAAAAGCGCCGTTACGCAGGCTGCCAGGGCGTACATTCCGATGCCGCAAGCCATGCCGATGGCTGCCGTTGCCCAAAGCCCCGTTGCGGTGGAAAGACCGGAAATGCCGAAGGTATCGCTTTTGTAGATGATCCCGACCCCCAAAAAGCCGATTCCGCAAACGATCTGGCAGGCGATTTGGGTGATATCCATATTCCCGATAAAATCGGAAAATCCATAGACCGAAAGGATCATAAACGTGCAAGCCCCGACGCAGATGATTCCGTGGGTGCGCTGACCGGCTTCCTTTCGCCGAAAGCCCCGTTCTAAGCCGATTGCCCAGCCGCAGAACGCTGCGAGAAGGACGCGGAGTAAAAGCTCCGTATCCAAATCAATTCCGTGCAACGCGCCTCACCGCCCTCTCTAAATTATTTTATATTATCCAAATATTATATAGCGTTTTCATTTCTTTGTCAAGGAAATTCGAATAAGGTTCAAAAATTTGTTACATTCCGAAAAAACAAAGGAGAGATACCAATTGGTATCTCTCCGGGATTTTGGATTAACCGTTGTAAGCCCCTTCGTCGCAGATAACGGTAACGTCGGGGTGCAGGTTCAGCATGGTGGCGGGGCATTGGGTGGTAATCTTGCCCGAAAGCAGCTTGGAGATGGCGTCGTGCTTGTTCTTTCCGCTTGCCATGATGATGATACTGCGGGCGGTGAAGATACTGCCGATGCCCATGGTCAACGCCTGCTTGGGAACCTCGTCGATGGAGGCGAAGAACCGGGAATTGACCTGAATGGTATCTTCGGTCAGATCGACCAGATGGGTACCGGAAACCAGCTCCTCGTCCGGCTCGTTGAAGCCGATGTGACCGTTTTGTCCGATCCCAAGAATCTGCAGATCAATTCCGCCCAGATTGGCGATAATCTTGTCGTACCGCGCTCCTTCTTCCTCCGGATTTTCGGTCATTCCGTTGGGGACGTTGGTGTTCGCCTTGTCGATGTTGACGTGGTTGAAGAGCTTGTCGTTCATGAAATAACGGTAGCTTTGGTCGTTATCCGGCTTGATGGGATAATATTCGTCCAGGTTGACCGAACGGACGGCGGAAAAATCCAGGCTTCCTTCCTTACATTCCTGCACGAGCTGTGCGTACATTCCCTCGGGGGTAGAGCCGGTGGCAAGCCCCAACACGCAGTCGGGTTTATTTTTAATCAGTTCAGAGACGATCTTTGCGGCGGCAGAAGACATTTCTGCGTAATCCTTGGTAACGATGACGTTCATAATATTCCTCCGTATCTTGTTGTTTACACCTTATAATATAACATTATAGCACGGAAAAATACCTTTGTCAAGCACTTTTTCGTTGCATCGCTCCGCAAATTGTCTTTCCACGAAAGTCCCCGTGAGGGAATGGGGCTTCGGTTACCGTGTTTGGAATTCCAATCGGTCAATCAGCGCGGCGGCGCGGGTGACGGTTTCGGCGAAATCTCCCGAGATCCGATCCATTTCCGCCAGAGGAGTTTGGAAGTAGCGGGCGCGGATTTCCTTTGCGTCGTTTTGAACCTTTTCCCGGTCAAAGGCTTTTCCGGCGGTTGCGGCCTTGATTGCATGGTCAAACATCAATTTCATTTCGGGCAGGTAGAGATAGGCGGCGTTTTCATAGATGTAGGATCTGCAATAATAGTTTTCCGCATTATTCTTTAAAGTATGCTCAAAATTCGGATTTGTTTCGGTAACCGCCTCTAATTTTCGGAGAGAATCCAACAGGGAATATTCCTCATTCGAGCCCAAAAGCTGAACTAAGGCTTCCATCAGCGCCGTTGCCGTTTCGGAAAGACTTTTCAGCTCGGCGACGGGGCGGTTTTGGGTGAACAACACTTCGCCCTGGAAAATTGCTCCGTTGAGATACCGCCCGATGACGGTTCTTGCAATATCGTATAAATCCCTGCGGGTCATGGGGTCGTCGGTGGGAATTTTTGCGAGGGCGTTGAGAACTCTTACCGATAAATTCTTATATTTTGCGTGCTTTTCCACCTTGGATCGGTACAGCTCCGCATTTTCCTTTTTGAATCCTGCCATTTGGGTGCAGTAGGCGAAGGTGTCGTCTCCCGTATGGGCGTGGGTGTTGTCGTCGATGCTCCAGGATACCATCTGGGCGATGGGCAGAAAATCCTGCCAAAGGGCGGTCATGGAATCTGCCAGATCCTCCGGATAACGCTCCCGGCAAAAGAGGCGCGTTTGCTCGGACAGGGATAAGGTTTCTTCTTCCCACGCATTCCGAATGACGAAATCCAGGGTAAAGGGATCGGCGTGAGACAATTCGGGCCACAGGACCATCCCCTTGCAGAAGGGATCTTGTTTTGCCAGGCGGATCCGTTCGTTTGCAAGCTCGTAATTTCCCCGAATGTCCGAATTGGGCTCGTATCCGCCGAAGATCCCGAAGATCCAGGGGAATTTGTTGACGATGCCCCATTTGGTAAAGTTGTTCGAGTGTACCGTATCGGAGGTGTAATCAAAAATAATTGCCTGGGAGGGATCCATTTCCGCCACGAGAGATTTTACCTCCTCGGGGGTAAAGCACAGCCAAAAATCCCAGCTTGCCAGCAGAAGGGGCGCGTTGGGGTAGCGTTCCTTGATCTGGGTTGCGATTGCGTGATAGACGAACAGCTTCATCCGTTTGTTTTCTTCGGGATCCTTGGAGAATCTCCGTTCTCCCAGCCCGATGGTGTGGAAGATCTCCGGCGTTCCGAATTCCCGCACGTGGGTGTCCGTGAGCTTTAGGTAGCGTTCGAAATTTTTCTTATCCCGAACCTCCCAAACGCGTCCCGTGGGATCGTTGTGGGTGGAGTTGGATTGAGGAAGCAGCTCCAACTTTTCCTTTTCGAGCAATTCCAGGGGTGTGCGGGAATACCAATGGGTCATCGTTCCGCAGTCCTCGGGGTGCATCAGATCCCGTTCAAAGGCGTATTTCAAAAGCTGCTTGCGCAATTCTCCCCGATATTCCAAGGACCAGAACAGGGTGCGGTCGTCGTAGCCTTCTCCGGCTTCGGGAAGGGGCTTGTCCAATTCGGGGTAAGAAACCGTGTCGGGGAAGGCTCTTTGGAACAGATCGTCCATGCCGATGCGGAGCATGAAAAGATTGAGCCGTTTTTTCAAGATCCAGTCGATCTCCGTTTTCCATTCCTCCAACGACCAATGCTCTGCCTGAAACCGATGGAGACTGCGGTGGGCAAAATAACGAAGTCCGCGGTATTCAAAGCGGGGAGATTCGGTCAGATCGATCTCCGCGACGGGGAGGTTGCCGTGGGGAATTCGGTCGCCGTCCCAAAACCAACGGCAGCCGCAGAATTTTTCAAAATAGCGGTAAACTGCATAAAGGGTGGCGCGGGGTCTGCCCCCTGCCAAGATCAAAACGCTGCGCCCCTCCGAAACAAGGGTGCGAATACAGTAATCGTCCGTGCCGTAGCGGATCCGGAATGGTTCCACGGCTTGCGATAAATACAGCTTCGCCGTACACGAGTTTACGGCGTCGTTTCCGATGAGAACCAGCACCTCTTCGTCGGACGCGGGCAGATCCTCGTCGCTGCGCAGGGACGGCTTGATCCCGGAAACCTGCTCCGCCAGGGAAGCAAAGGCGTCTGCGGCGATTTTATAGGCACTGTGGGCAAGGGTGGGGTAAACGACGGTCAATTTCATAGTAAGCCTCCTGTTTTACACTCTCTACCTTTCATTGTACCACTCGTCCGCAGGAATGTAAAGAGTGGAATCGGTCATAAAGGTTGACTTTTTAGTCATTTTATGGTATAATCGAAATAAGACGTGAAAGGAGAGGTGCGGATGAATTTAGAGGATTTGACCTTTCGGAGCCTTGCGGTTCACCGAGGGGGAAGTGAGGCAGGATATTTTTCGGTAAATCCGCGCCCTTACGCGGCAATTTCCTTTCGGCTCAACGGGTCGGGCGAATTTACCGTCAATGGAAAACGGCTGACCGCTTCGGAGGGGGACGTATTATTTCTTCCTGCAAATACTCCCTACGAGGTTGAATATTCGGTCAATCGGTTTATCGTAATTCATTTGTGGGATTGCGACCGCTTCGAGGCGGAGGTTCTGCGGTTTTCTTCTCCCCAAACGGTCAAGCTTCATTTTTTGCGGCTGCTGGAGGCGCAGAATAACGGAGCATCCAAATTGCAGATGAAGGCGCACGTTTACGGATTGTTGGACTTGATGCTCGGAGAAAAATGGAAGGCGTCGCCGTCTCCCGTGCTTTCCCGCTGCGTTGCTTATTTGGAAGAAAATTTTACCGATAGTACGGTTAACGTGGATAGCCTCTGCCGTTCCGTTTTTTTCAGCCGATCCACGCTGCAGCGGGAGTTTCGGCGGTGCTTGGGAATTTCTCCCCACGGATATCTGTCCCGCCTGCGGCTGGAGCGAAGCCTTCAGCTTCTTGCGGAGGGGGTATCGGTCAAGGAGGCCTCTCAAAAAAGCGGATTTTCCGACGAAAAATACTTTTCCCGCGTGTTTTTCCGCGCCTACGGATGCCTTCCGTCTCAAATGCGTTTTAAAGAATAGCGTCCGCATTTTTTCGCAAAAAAAGAACCCGACCAAAGAGTCCTTGATACAGACCTCTTTCGTCGGGTTTTTCGTCGTTACAGTAGGTTTTTCAGATAGGAAATCTGCTCGTCCATGGCGCCGGGGGCTCCTTGGCTCGTGCGCTTCTTTACGCAGGCTTCCAAGCTGATTTCTTCATACAGATCCTGTTCGAACAGTTGGGAAAATTCCTTATATTCTTCCAACGGCATTTCGTCGGGAACCTGGTTGGTTTGAATGCAGTGTCCTACGATCTGCCCAACGATCTTATACGCCGTGCGGAAAGGAAGCCCTTTGCGTACCAGATAGTCTGCGATGTCGGTGGCGTTGATGAACCCTTCCTGTGCCGCCCGATACATCCGTTGTTTGTTGACGTGCATGGTGCGGATCATGGGGATGAAGATCTCAAGGCATTTTTTGACCGTATCCACGGCGTCAAAGATACATTCCTTATCTTCCTGCATATCCTTGTTGTACGCCAAAGGCAAGCCCTTCAGCACCGTCAGCATACCCATCAGATCTCCGAAGACTCTGCCGGTTTTTCCCCGCACCAGCTCCGCCATGTCGGAATTTTTCTTTTGGGGCATAATGCTGGAGCCGGTGGTGTAGGCGTCGTCCAATTCCACGAAGCGGAATTCCCAGGACGACCAAAGGATGATTTCTTCGGAGAAGCGGGAAAGGTGCGTCATGATCAGCGAAAGCGCCGAGAGCAATTCCACGCAGTAGTCCCGGTCGGAAACGCCGTCGATACTGTTGACCGAGGGGGCGTCGAAGCCCAGCGCCGTTGCCGTAGCCTGCCGATCGATGGGGTAGGTCGTCCCTGCCAGAGCGCAGGAGCCGAGGGGGGAAATATTCATCCGCTTGACCGTGTCTGCAATTCTGCCCAGATCCCGCGCCAGCATCATGCCGTACGCCGTCAAATGATGTCCGAAGACGATGGGCTGTGCCCGCTGCAGATGGGTATAGCCGGGAAGAATGGTTTGTTTGTGCGCCTCCGCCTGTTCGGTGACGGCGGCGATCAGCTCTTTGATTAAATCGGTAATGACGGCGCACTCGTCCCGCAGATACATCCGCAGATCCACCGCCACCTGATCGTTCCGCGACCGGGCGGTATGAAGCCGTTTGCCCGTATCGCCGATCCGCTGGGTCAGAACCTGCTCTACGAACATATGAATATCTTCGCAGGAATAGTCAAATTCCAACGCACCGGAATCCAAATCTGCAAGGATCTTTTCCAGCTCGGCGATGATGGTGTCCGCGTCGGCTTGGGAGATGATCCCCTGCGCCCCCAGCATGGCGGCGTGCGCCATACTGCCCCGGATATCCTGGGCGTACATCCGGCAGTCGAAGGGGAGAGACGAATTGAAATCGTCCGCCAATTTGTCAGAGGGTTTGGTGAACCGCCCTGCCCACATTTTATCCATAGTGATCCTCAATTATTTTTTATTGATCTTGGCGTCCCGCATGGCTTGAACCTTGGTGGGAAGTCCCCACAGATTGATAAAGCCCTGGGCGTCCTTTTGGTCGTAATCCGATTCGTCAAAGGTTGCCAGATCCTCGGAATACAGGGAATAGGGAGAGGTCATGCCGGCAGGGATGACGTTGCCCTTGTACAGCTTCAGCTTGACCGTGCCGGTGACGTATTTGTTGGATTCGTTGGCAAAGGCGGTTAAGGCTTCCTGCAGGGGAGAGTACCATTTGCCGTTGTAGATCAGATCGGCGTAATCCACCGCCAATTTCTGCTTCAGATGCAGGGTGTCCTTATCGACGGTCAGCATTTCCAGCTGGTCGTGGGCAAAGTAGAGAATCGTTCCGCCGGGAGTTTCGTAAACGCCCCGATCCTTCATGCCGACCAGACGGTTTTCCACGATGTCGATGATGCCGATGCCGTTGGCGCCGCCCAACACGTTGAGCTTTTCGATGATCTTGGACGCCTTCATCTTCTCGCCGTCAATGGCGACGGGTGCGCCGGCTTCAAAATCCAGCGTGACGTAGGTGGGCGCGTCGGGGGCCTTCATGGGAGAAATGCCCATTTCCAAAAATCCGGGCTTGTCGTAGTCCGGCTCGTTGGCAGGATCTTCCAGATCCAAGCCCTCGTGGGACAGATGCCACAGGTTCTTGTCCTTGGAATAGTTGGTTTCCCGGTTAATCTTCAAGGGAACGTTGTGGGCTTCCGCGTAGTCGATCTCCTCGTCCCGGGATTTGATATCCCATTCCCGCCAGGGGGCGATGATCTTCATTTCGGGGGCAAAGCGCTTGATTGCCAATTCAAAACGAACCTGGTCGTTTCCTTTTCCGGTACAACCGTGGCAGATGGCGTCGGCATTTTCTTCCAATGCAATTTCCGCCAGCCGTTTTGCGATGACCGGACGGGCAAAGGCGGTACCCAACAGATAGGTTTCGTATTTTGCGCCCATTTTGACCGAGGGGATGATGATTTCATCTACCATTTCGTCCACCAGATCGGCGACGATCAGCTTGCTGGCACCGGTTTTGATGGCTTTTTCTTCCAAGCCGTCCAGTTCGTCTGCCTGACCCACGTTACCGGCAACGGCGATGACCTCGCAGTTGTTGTAATTTTCCTTCAGCCAGGGAATAATAATGGAAGTGTCCAATCCGCCGGAATAGGCGAGAACGACCTTCTTGATATCCTTCTTATCCATTTTAAGTACCTCCGTAAGATAAATCAAAAATCAATATGCGGATATTATAGCACAAAACGAATAACTATGCAAGCATTTTCCGGGAAAATTCACAATTTATTCATAAATTTTCGGATATTTATGCAAAAATATTGAATATGCGATAATTTATACAGAAATGTTTCAAAGAATCCGTTGACTTTGGGGAAAAAGTGTACTATAATGAAGAGGAATCGGCGTAATCTTTCAGACCGTCAGAAAGGAATTCACGTTATGAAATATAGGCTTTTACAAAGGCTTTTGATTTTGGGATTGCTCGTGCCGTCGGTTCTTTTGCTGTCTTCCTGCCGCCGTAACGAAAACCGATCCGAAGGCTCTTCCGCAAATTCCGCGGCGCCTTCGCCCGGAGCGACCGACTCCTTTGAAGAGGTTAAAACGGTGGACGTTTCCGCCCTGCCCGATCTTGCAAAAATGCAGCGGGAAGGGGCGTTGACCTTTACCTTTACCGACCACGGAATTTCTTCGGATCGGTCGGGAGAAGGGTATAAAATCGAAGGCACGGCGTTGAAGATCACCGCCCCCGGAACCTACGTTCTCATCGGTGCTTGCGCCGACGGCTCGGTGACGGTGGCAAAGGAGACCGACGGGGTATTTTTGGTCTTGGACGGACTTTCCTTGACCTCTTCCTCCGGTGCGGCGCTGACCTGCAACAAATCTTCCTCCGTTTGCATCTACCTGGAATCGGGAAGTGAAAATACCTTATCCGACCCCGCGGCAGAGCACGAGGAGGGGGCGGCGGTTAAATGCAAAAGCGGTTCTGCGGTCGTGCTGACCGGAGACGGTTTTCTTTCGGTATTCGGAAACAGTAAAAACGGCATCAAAGGGGGTGCCGGAGCGATTTTGCAGATCTTATCCGGCAACCTTACGGTAACGGCAAAAAACAACGCCCTTGCCTGTGACAATTATCTGCAGATCGACGGCGGAACGCTGCGGCTGACGGCGGAAAACGACGGAATCAAGGCGTCTCCCGACGAGGAGGATACGGTCTCTGCCGGAAATATTTATTTGAACGGCGGCACGATCACTATCAACGCCGTGGGGGATGGAATTTCTGCCGACGGATTGTTGTCTCTGTCCGGGGGAACGGTGGATATTACCACCACCGGAGAGGTGTCCGAATCTCCCAATTCCTCCCAAGGCTTTGGGGGCGGCTTCGGGGGAATGGGATTCCCCGGCGGGTGGGGATCACAAAATTCCGATGATCAAGACGAATCGGACGACGCCTCGTCCAAGGGGATCAAATCCGGAACTGCCATGAAAATTACCGGGGGAAATCTTTCGGTTTCTTCCACCGATCACGCCCTGCACTGCGGGGGCGATACCGTCATTGAGGGCGGAACGCTGACGCTGAATTCGTCCAAGGCAAAGGGGATTGCCACCCACGGAGATCTGACCGTTTCGGGCGACGGTACGTCTGTCGTCATTGAAAACGCCACGGAGGGAATCGAATCCAAGGCGTCCTTTACTCTCAACGGCGGAACGGTGCAGATCAACGCCACCGACGACGGAGTAAATATGGGGGGAAGCGTGTCTTCTTCCGACGCGGAAAATCACGCCTTTACGGTCAACGGCGGAAGGCTTACGGTCTTCGCTCAAGGGGACGGGCTGGATTCCAACGGCGCTTTTTATATGAACGGCGGTACGGTGGCGGTCTTCGGACCCTCCAACGGGGGGAACAGCTGCCTGGATATTCAATTCGTTTCTTCGTACACCGGCGGTACTCTTTTGGGCGTGGCGGCGTCTTCCTCCATGTGGAACGAGGTGGTCGGGCATACGGCGGGCGAGTTTTTGTACACGCTGTCCGGCGGTTATTCCAACGGGAATACGGAGATCCAGGTGTGTGACGGAGAGGGGAAGGTTTTGATTTCCGAACCCTGTCCGTTGCGGGGGAATATCGGAATTTATTTCATGACCGACCAAACCGACGATTTGGCTTCCTGCTATTTTACGGTAAACGGAACGAAGATTTCGCCCCAAGCCGGCAACAGTACCGGATCGACCGGCATGGGCGGAATGGGCGGCTTTCATCCCGGCGGGGGAAGACGGTAAGAGAGTGGAGAGTTAAGAGTTAAGAGTGGAGAGTTAAGAGTTAAGTGAGGCTCTGAAAATGCAAGCCGCAGGCGTAGGATTTTTAGCTAAGCCGAACTTATGCAGCGAGCGCAGCGAGTCGCTGGAGAGTTAAGTGAGGCTCTGAAAATGCAAGCCGCAGGCGCAGGATTTTTAGCCAAGCCGAACTTATGAATATATGAAACGATGCGGAGCGTTCTTTCGAACGCTCCGCGATAGCTTATTGATAATTTCAAACAGGAACAAGCGCTTCCGCCTGTCGGTCAGTTGTATTTGCCGTGCTCCTTCAGCCAAAGCACCGATTGCTCCAAGCCCTCGATGGTCTTGACCTCGATGACGCAGTCCGATCCGGTTTCTTTAACCAATTCCAGCATCCCGCTGATATCCACGTCCCCTTCGCCCAGGGGCAGATGGGGGGATTTTCCTTTGCAGTTGTGCAGATGTACGTGGCAAAGCCGATCCTTGTTTTTTTGGAAAAATCCCAGATCCACGTGGTTCGACGCCTGATCGTGTCCCGTGTCCAGGGTCAGCCCAAATGCCTTCGATTCCAATAACAAAGGAATCGCCTTGTGATGGCAGGGGATAAAGGGATCGTCGGTGTTTTCGATGCAGATTTTTATTCCGCTGCCGTCGATCGTCTTCTCGCAGGTATCCCGGAACAACCGAACCTTATTCAGATAATCCTCTTCATACACGTCGTTCAAAAAAATCCGTTTTCCCGGCAGGGTGACGTAGATGCCCCGAAGCA
Source organism: Clostridia bacterium (assembly GCA_017623475.1). Taxonomy (GTDB): domain Bacteria; phylum Bacillota; class Clostridia; order Oscillospirales; family UBA644; genus RGIG995. The sequence goes on from JAGAPC010000017.1 coordinate 109,951, forward strand.
GATGCAGGTTTAACTTTTTGATCCCCAATTTCTTGGCAAATTCAATGGATTCCACCGCGTTGCTTCGGTAAACCTCCGCCACCTTATCGTTGAAATCAAAGGGATTCATCGCCTCGTCCATGTGGATGGAGTAGCCGATGCCGTAGCGATCCTGCAGCTCCTTTAAATGAGTAACGTCCATATCCGCCGGCTGATATTTGGGAAAGCTCTGATTGATTTCGATAAAGCTTAATCCAAGCCGATGGCACAGGGCGGCACATTCGTCAACGTCCTTACATTCCACCAAATTCGGCATTCCGTATTCGATCATAAAAACACTCTTTTCCTTGAAATTGTTATCAGTATATCACAAAACCTTCCCTCTGTCAAGATTTTACTTTTTTTATGTATTCCCCGTCGGATTTGAGGGAAGATAAAAAGGAGAAAAAATTTTTCAGTTTCGTTGAAAAAACAACATACTTCCCCTTCCATTTTATGGTATAATGAAAAAAAGGAGAGATACCGACGATGAAAATTGCTTTTTTTGTTACCAAGCCCTACGACCGCCCGTCCTTTGACCGTTACGGGGAGGCGCAGGGAATTACCTTTAAATATTTTGAGACGAAATTAAACGAGGATACGGTGGATCTGGCGCAGGGCTACGACGGGGTTTGCGTCTTCGTCAACGATACGGTCAACGCCCCGGTCATCGACCGCCTCTCCCGGTTGGGCGTCCGCTTCGTCGCTCTGCGGTGCGCCGGCTTCAACAACGTGGATATGAAGCACGCCTACGGAAAAATCCACGTGCTTCGGGTCCCCGCCTATTCTCCCTACGCGGTGGCGGAGCATACGATGGCGTTGCTTCTCACATCCATCCGTCGGATCCACAAGGCGTATATCCGCACGAAGGATTTCAATTTCAGCCTGTCGGGAATGACCGGCTTTGATCTCCACGGCAAAACGGTGGGGGTTATCGGCGTGGGACGGATCGGACGGGTATTTATTGATATCTGCAAGGGCTTCGGCATGAAGGTTTTGGCGTACGACCGTCGGGTTTCTTCTCCTGCGGAGGAAGGCGGAATCCGATACGTTACGTTGAATCAGCTTTTTTCCGAAAGCGATATCATTTCCCTTCATTGTCCCTTGACCGAAGAGACCTACCACATGATCGACGAAAAGGCGTTGGATCAATGCAAGGACGGCGTGGTGATCTTAAATACGTCCCGAGGTGCTTTGGTGGATGCGGAAGCGTTGCTTTCCGCCATCAAATCCCGAAAGGTGGGGGCGGCGTGCCTGGACGTGTACGAGGAAGAATCGGACCTGTTTTTCGAAGACAACTCGGGGCATATTTTGGAGGACGATACCCTGGCGCGGCTTATTTCCATGCCCAACGTCATCGTCACGTCACACCAGGCGTTTTTGACCGAAGAGGCGCTGGAGAATATTGCGGAGACGACGGTGCAAAATATCGTAAGCCTTACGAAAACCGGACAATGCCCCAATGAATTGTGCTATTGCCGGGGCGGCGCGCAGGATTGCAAAAGCGAAAAATGCTTTTAAGAGAAAATAATATTACCTTCTTGAAATTTCTGTAATTTCATGTTATAATAAAGAAAACGATACTATGACGAGGTGGCTTTGATGACTATTACCAACGACGTGAAATACATCGGCGTCAACGATCACAAGGTGGATCTGTTCGAGGGACAGTATGCGGTTCCCAACGGCATTTCCTATAATTCTTACGTGGTTTTGGACGAAAAAATCGCCGTGATGGATACGGTGGACGCGTCCTTTACCCACGAATGGCTGGATAATCTGCAAAACGCATTGGGAGGCCGTTCCCCCGATTATCTCATCATTCAACACATGGAGCCGGATCATTCCGCAAATATCGCCAATTTTCTGAAGGCGTATCCCAACGCAACGGTGGTGTCTTCCGCGAAGGCGTTCGGAATGATGAAGAATTTCTTCGGGACGGATTTTGCCGAAAAGCGGCTGGTGGTGGGCGAGGGCGATTCCCTCTCTTTGGGTAGGCACACCCTGACCTTCGTTGCCGCGCCGATGGTTCATTGGCCGGAAGTGATCGTCACCTATGACAGTACCGACAAGATCCTCTTTTCTGCCGACGGATTCGGGAAATTCGGCGCTTTGGACCGCCCCGAGCCCTGGGCGGACGAGGCGCGGCGGTATTTCATCGGCATCGTGGGGAAATACGGCGTGCAGGTGCAGAACCTTCTGAAAAAAGCCGCAGGACTGGACATTCAGATCATTTGCCCCCTGCACGGCCCGGTGTTGACCGAAAATTTGGGATATTATCTCAACCTTTACAACACCTGGTTTTCCTACCAGCCGGAGGAGGAGGGGATTGTGATTGCCTACACCTCGGTTTACGGAAATACCAAAAAAGCCGTGCTTCTTCTTGCGGAAAAGCTGAAGGCAAAGGGGTGTCCGAGGGTAGTGATTCACGACCTTGCCCGGTGCGACATGGCGGAGGCGGTGGCGGACGTGTTCCGTTACAGTAAAACCGTCCTTGCCACCACCACCTACAACGCAGAGATTTTCCCCCATATGCGGGAGTTTATCAGCCATCTGGCGGAACGGAATTTCTCCAACCGCACCGTGGCGTTGATGGAAAACGGAAGCTGGGCGCCTTTGGCGGCGAAGGTCATGCGGGAAGCCTTGGCAAAATGCAAAAATCTGACCTTCCCGGAAACCGCCGTAACAATCCTTTCTTCTCTCAACGAGGACAGTGCGGCGCAGATCGAAGCCCTGGCAGAGGAGCTGTGTCGGGAATATTTGGCGCAGCAGGATTCCACTGCCAACAAGAACGATCTGACGGCGCTGTTCCATCTCGGCTACGGCCTTTACGTGGTTACGTCCCACGACGGCAAGAAGGATAACGGTCTGATCGTCAACACCGTCACTCAGGTGACCAGCACCCCCAACCGCATCGCCGTGACGATCAATAAGGAAAATTATTCCCATCACGTCATTCAGCAGACAGGGAAGATGAACGTCAACTGTCTGACGGTGGACGCCCCCTTTAAGGTCTTTGAGGTATTCGGATTTCAAAGCGGGCGGAACGTGGATAAATTCGCCGATTGCGAGGTGTTGCGTTCCGATAACGGCTTGGTGTTCCTGCCCCGATATATCAATTCCTTCTTGTCGCTGAAGGTGGAGCAGTATTTGGATCTGGACACCCACGGAATGTTTATTTGCTCCGTTTCCGAGGCGCGGGTGTTGTCCGATCGGGAATCCATGACCTACGCCTATTACCACGAAAACGTCAAGCCGAAGCCCCAAACCGAGGGCAAAAAGGGATTCGTCTGTAAGATCTGCGGATACGTTTACGAGGGGGATACCCTGCCCGACGATTATATCTGTCCCTTGTGCAAGCACGGAGCTGCGGATTTTGAAGAGATCAAAGAGTAAATTTTTTTACGAGGAGATAACGATATGAATGAAAAAGTCCACGCATTACTCAACCAACAGATCAACAAGGAATTCTATTCCGCCTACCTGTATCTGGATTTTTCCAATTACTTCAAGGCTGCCGGATTGGACGGCTTTGCAAATTGGTATCTGATCCAGGCCCAGGAGGAACGGGATCACGCCATGCTGTTCTACACTTATCTGCAGAACGAAAATATGCCCGTTACCCTGGACGCCATCGCAAAGCCCGACAAAACCTTCCACGGCAACATGGAGGTTCTGCAGGCAGGGCTGGAGCACGAAAAATACGTGACCTCTCTGATCAACGATATTTACGGTGCGGCGTACGACGTGCGGGATTTCCGTACGATGCAGTTTTTGGATTGGTTTGTCAAAGAGCAGGGGGAAGAAGAAACCAACGCCAACGATCTGATCTCCAAAATGGAGCTGTTCGGGTCCGATCCCAAGAGCCTGTATATGCTGAATCAGGAATTGGCAGGAAGAATTTACTCTGCCCCCTCTTTGGTATTGTAATTTAGAAAGGAGAATGAGTTCTATGAAAAAATACGTTTGTGACGTTTGCGGCTGGGTTTATGACGAAGCTGAAGGAGATGCGGACAACGGAATTGCTCCCGGCACCAAGTTTGAAGACCTGGGCGACGACTTCGTTTGCCCCCTGTGCGGCGTAGGAAAAGATCAGTTCAGCGAAGAAGCCTAAAATGAAAGAGAAAAAGGACTCCCGGATTCGGCACAGACCAACAAGGCAGTTTTTTAAGTAATGCACCGAGCTGTGCCGACACTAAGTTTGCCCTGACGGGCAAGTGAAGTTGCCTTGCGGCAGTGAAGTTACTTCGTAGAGAAGCTTGCTTCGCAAGTTTTTTACGGGCAAACTTAGCTTCACTTTTGCCGAAAAGGCAAATACTTCACTGTAATTTATTACAACTTCACTTCAAACCGTAGGTTTGAAACTTAACAAAAAGATACCACCCGAAAAAGAATTTTTCGTTCTTCTTTGGGTGGTTTTGTCTTATATCTTAACAAGCAGGGAATTTGTACGGAAAATTCCTCTTACTTTATAGAAACGTCCTTTCAGGTGTTAGCATTTCCGGGAGTCCTTTCGCGTTTATTTACTTTCTTTTTCCATGATGTAAAGGATTGTATCTTGGGTGTCTTGGGAAAGACTTTTGAATTTGAGATAAAAGGCTTCAGCTTCCGATGCCTTTCCGGTGAGAAGTTGTTCTTGTGCAATCCCGAAAAAGTCTGCTATCAAAGGGAGTTTTTTCTTGTAAGAATGGTTTTTCCCGCTATTCCAAAGGGAGAAATTGCTTTCTGCCATTCCTAAAAAATTGCACAAATCTTTTTGTGTTTTCCCTTGGCGATTTAATTCTTTGTGGATATTGCATAAAATTAAGTCCATAAAAATCCCCCAGCAAAAAATACTTAACAAAATTAAGTTTTATACTTGACAAAATTAAGTTTTTGTGATATAATACCAATAGATAAAACAGATGTCTTTCTCCATGTCGCTACACATCGCTCTTTTTTGTTGCAACACAACGGATTCCTCTTGTTTTTGCGGTACATGGAAGCAGAACGAATTTCCGTGGGCATATTGCTCACGGACGTCGTTCTATACACGTTTCTATTGTACACGATTTTGTTAAATTTGTCAAGTGGTTTTCTGTTAAAAATAATATTTTGCACAAAAAAGTGCCGGAAGCAAAAACAGGACAGGGTTCAATAAGGAAAACAAAATTTGGTACATAAATTCCCCGCTTAACGGAATAAGACAAAACTACCCGAAGAAGAGAAAAGATAAATCTCTTTTTCGGGTAGTAATTTTTTGTCGATATTTTTGCTTCGCAAAATCGATATATTTTCCTTGCGGCAAATTCGATATGTTCTCCCGTTGGTCGAACTCGATATGATATAAATCCGCGATCACGCAGTGAGCATATCGAACGCGTTAGCGTATATCGAGCACCGTAGGTGCATATCGAAAATCCGCGATAGCGGATTTATATCGAGGCGTTGTGCCTTTGGCACAACGCTAAGATAGCAGCGCCCGGTCGTTGGCAAATTCCGCGCCGCTGACTCGGGAGAAGGCTTCCAGAAGGGCTTCGACGGTCAGCGCCTTCTTTTCTTCTCCGGAAACGTCCAGGATGATCTTCCCGGCGTTCATCATAATCAGACGGTTGCCGTGGGCGATGGCGTCTTTCATGTTGTGGGTGACCATCAACGCGGTCAGCCCTTCGTCCCGAATGATTTTGTCGGAGAGGTTCAAGACCTTTTCCGCGGTTTTCGGGTCAAGCGCCGCCGTATGCTCGTCCAAAAGAAGGATCTGGGGGCGGTTCATGGTTGCCATAAGCAAGGTCAACGCCTGGCGTTGTCCCCCGGAGAGAAGCCCCACCTTCGTGGAAAGGCGGTCCTCCAACCCCAAGCCCAGCTGGGCTAACTGCTCTTTGTATTCTGCCCGTTCCTTTGCGGTGATCGACCAGCCCAAGCCCCGCTTTTTACCGCGGCGCTTTGCCAGGGCAAGGTTTTCTTCGATCCACATATCGGCGCAGGTTCCCATCATGGGATCCTGGAACACCCGTCCCAAATGGGCGGCGCGCTTTGCTTCGGAAAGACGGGTTACGTCCTTTCCGCCGATTTCAATGGTTCCGGAATCGACCAAAAAGGTTCCTGCCACCGCGTTGAGCATGGTGGATTTTCCGGCTCCGTTCCCCCCGATAACGGTGACGAAGTCTCCTTCGTTCAAGGTCAGGGAAACGCCGTTGAGGGCGACCTTCTGATTGACGGTGCCTGCGTTAAAGGTTTTGGTAATATCGGTCAGCTTCAGCATATCAGCACCCTCCCTTCCTGGTACGTACCTTCCCGAAGATCTTTTTCAGCTGCGGAACGGAAAGGAAGACGGCAACGGTGATGGCGGAGAACAGCTTCAGATCGGTGGTCTCCAGACCCAGCCACAGAACGAATGCCAACACGGCGTAATAGACGATGGCGCCGAAGGTGGTGCCGAAGAGACGGACGGCAAAGTTGGAGATCCGTCCGAAGGTGACCTCTCCGATAACCACGGCGGCAAGCCCGATGACGATGGCACCGCGCCCCATGTTGATGTCGGCGTTGCCCTGATATTGGGCAAGGATGCCCCCGGCAAGCCCCACGAGTCCGTTGGAGATCACAAGCCCCAAAACCTTCATGCGGTCGGTGTTGATCCCCTGGGCACGCGCCATGCGTTCGTTTCCGCCGGTGGCGCGGACGGCACAGCCTAATTCCGTTCCGAAGAACCAATACAGAAGGATCACGACGATCAGAACGAATACGGCAGAAACCACGATCGCCGTGGTGTTATCGAAGCTGGTCAGCAGCAGATCGTACTTGGTACGGCTGATGGTGACGTTGGATTTGCCCATAATACGCATATTGACGGAATACAACGCCAGCTGGGTCAAAATTCCCGAAAGGATGGCGGGAATCTTGAACACCGTATGCAGTACGCCGGTAACGAGACCGGCAGCCATCCCGGCAAAAATCGCAAACAAGACGGCGACCAGCGGTTCCACGCCGCCGGCGATCATGACCGCCGCGACCGCACCGCCGGTGCAAAGGCTTCCGTCCACGGTCAGATCTGCAATATCCAGCACCTTATAGGTGACGTAGATCCCCATGGCGAGGATGCCCCAGATCAGCCCTTGGGCAACGGAGCCGGGAAGGGAATTGAGAAGGGATAGAATGTTCATAATGGAAAATCCGTTCCTAAATTACTTTTTCAGAGAATCGGGCATGGTCAAGCCCAATTCGGTCATGGCAGTTTCGTTGACCGCCAATTTCAGATTGGTGGTGTCGAATTTGAAGATGGGCATTTCGGCGGGGTTTTTGCCGTTTGCCAAAACGTCGTAAGCCATAAGACCTGCCTGATAGCCCAGATCGTAGTAGCTCAGGGCGTAAGCTGCCAGCATTCCGCTGCCTACCATTCCTTCTTCACAGCAGAAGACGGGAATCTTGTTTGCGGTGGTGATGTTGGTCATGGCGGAGACGTTGGAGGCGATCACGTTGTCGGTGGGCTCGTAGAAGGCATCGACCTCGGTGCACGCCTGGGTGACGACCGATGCGATTTCGTTGGTATCGGCAACGGTGTACAGCTTTACGGTGTATCCTTCGTCTTCAAAGGCGGCTTTCGCTTCGTTTGCCTGGATCAGGGAGTTTTCTTCCCCGGAGGCATAGACGATTCCGATAACCTGCGCGTCGGGAACGAAGGCCTTTACCAGAGAGATTTGGGTGGAAACGGGGTTGTAGTCGGAAGCGCCGGTGACGTTTGCGCCGGGCGCGTCGTCCGAGGCAACCAAGCCGGAGCCTTCATAGCTGGTTACGGAGGTACCGATGACGGGAATGGTAGAGGTGGCTTCCATAGCGGCCTTTACGGCGTTGGTGGCGTTTGCCATAATCAGATCGACCTTACCGTTGACAAAGCCGTTGACGATGGTGCTGCAGTTGGTCTGTTCCCCTTGGGCGTTCTTTTCGTCAAAGGTGACCTTGTCGCCCAGCTTTTCGGTCAGCGCGGCCTTAAAGCCTTCGGTGGCGGAGTCCAGCGCGGGATGCTCTGCCAGCTGAATGATACCGACGGTGTATCCGTCCTTTTCGGCAGGCTGACAAGCGGTCAGCATTCCCAAGGTCAGAAGCATGACCAGAACGAGAGTGAAGGAAAGAAGCTTTTTCATAATAATTCTCCTCTGTTATAATTTACAAAATTTATATTGAAGCCGTGGCGGCGTTCAATCGGATAAAAATACAAAAGGCGTTTTTCTCGATTTTTTCGCAAATGCCTATATATAAAGAATATAACCATTATACCACACGAGGCTGATTTGTCAAGAAATTCACGGCAAGTTTCACAGAAAATTCATAAAAATGACTATTTATGCACAATAAAATGAATAATATGCAGTTTTTCTTTTTAAAAAACTTCCCCCGGCGCTCTTGACAAGCGGAGAGAAATATTATATAATGTAGAGTAGAACGTAAAAACAGCGAACAGTGCATTTTTCAGGAGAACGGAGCATACATGGGATTTTTTACCAAAGACATCGGAATTGACCTTGGCACCGCCACGGTTCTGATCTACGTAAAGGGGAAGGGGATCGTTTTGCGGGAGCCTTCCGTGGTATCCTTGGATCGGGATACGGGCAGGGTGTTAAAGGTCGGGCAGGAGGCTCTGGATATGCTGGGGCGGACGCCGGACAATATCGTTACCCTTCGCCCCTTGCAGGACGGAGTGATTTCCGATTATGAAACCACCGAAAAAATGCTGAAATATTTTATCCGCAAGGCAAACGGGAATTCCCTGTTCAAGCCCAACGTAATCGTCTGCGTTCCCTCCCGCATCAACGAGGTGGAGGAGCGCGCCGTTCGGGACGCCACCCGATACGCCGGAGCCCGGTGGGTGGAGTTGATCGAAGAGCCTATGGCGGCGGCATTGGGGGCTGGCATTGACATCTCCAAGCCCCGGGGCGTGATGGTCATTGATATCGGGGGCGGAACTGCCGACGTGGCGGTAATCTCCCTAAACGACGTGGTGGTTTCGGAATCGGTAAAAGGTGGCGGCGAGCGCTTTGACGATGCCATTGTGCGGTACGTACGTAAAGAACATAATGTGATTATCGGTCAGCGGACGGCAGAAGATATTAAAATCAAGATCGGATGTCTTTCTCCCCGCCCGGAAAAACTGACCATGACCGTCCGGGGACGGTGCGTCACCACCGGACTTCCCAAGGAAATTGCCATTTCCTCTCCGGAGGTAATGTCGGCGTTGTTGGAGCCGGCAAAAAGCATCGTGGAGGCGGTGCGGGACGTTCTTTCCAAAACCGCGCCGGAGCTTCTTTCCGATATTGCGGAAAGCGGCATCAGCCTCACCGGAGGCGGCGGCTTGATCTACGGGTTCGATCAGATGATTGCTTCCCGGGTCGGGCTTCCCGTTCATACGGAGGAGGACGCGGTCTGCTGCGTGGTTAAGGGCACGGGAATCGCCCTGGAACGGATCGATTCTCTGCGGGACGCAAAGGTGAATTTCCCCGAAAAACGGTTTTTATAAGTAATAGGATATTGGAGTATTTTGGGATATGAAAAAGAATATTCTCATGGGGCAGTCGGGGGGACCCACTGCCGCCATCAACGCCACCCTTTCGGGGGTTCTGAAGGGATGTCGGGAGTTTTTCCCCGACGGAATCTGTTACGGAGCGCGGAACGGCGTGAAGGGGATTTTGAATGAAAATCTCATTCCCCTCAACGACCGGATTTCCACGGAAGCGGATTTTTACGCCCTGGAAACCACCCCTGCCGCCGCCCTGGGCTCTTGTCGGATGAAGCTGCCCAAGGATCTTTCCGATCCGATCTACGACACCATCTTTTCGGTGTTTGAAAAATACGAGATCGGGGCGTTTTTCTATATCGGCGGAAACGATTCCATGGATACGGTGGAAAAGCTTTCCCGAAAAGCCGCGGAATTGGGGAACGATATTCGGATCATCGGCGTTCCCAAGACCATCGATAACGACCTTCCCTTTACCGACCATACCCCCGGATTCGGGTCTGCGGCAAAATTCGTGGCGACCACCGTGCAGGAGATCGCCTGCGACTGCGCCGTGTATTCCGATCCTTCGGTTACCATCGTGGAGATCATGGGCAGGGATGCAGGCTGGCTGACCGCCGCCGCCGGAATTCCCCGATTGTACGGCGAGGACTGTGCGGATCTGATCTATTTGCCGGAGGTGGATTTTTACAGCGACCGCTTCCTGGAGGACATCCGTCGGAAATTTAAAGAAAAAACCACCCTGGTCGTGGCGGTGTCCGAGGGAATTCATTCTCCCGACGGTACGCTGTACGGCGCAGATCCCAACGGCAAAAAGGACGTGTTCGGTCACACCATGCTTTCCGGTGCCGCCCAACGGCTCAGTCAGCTGGTTAAGGAGGAATTGCGTTGTAAGGCGCGTGTCATCGAGCTGAACGTACCCCAGCGTTGCGCCGCCCATTGTCTGTCCGCCGCCGACATTTCCGAATCGGTTGCTCTGGGCAGAACTGCCGTGAAAACGGCAAAGGAAGGGAATACGGGGTTGATGATTACTTACGTCCGCAAGTCCACCGATCCTTACGTTCTGGATTTCGGTTCCGTTCCGGTAAAGGATACGGCAAACAAGACCAAGTACGTTCCCGTTGAGCAGATCCTCCCCGACGGCAGCGACGTGACCGACGATCTTCTGCGGGAGTTAGCGCCTCTGATTGAAGGAGAGGTCGAGATCCCCCGAAGAAACGGACTTCCCATTCATTTCAAAATCAAATAATTACAAAAACGCCTTTTGCCGAAATGACAAAAGGCGTTATCTTTACCAAATGAAAGGAATCAGGCGGTATTTTACTTTTTCTTTGTATTCCCGGTATCCGTCCAGCTCTTGCTCCAGAAAGGCTTCCTCGTGCTTGATCCGTTTTGCGATAATCAAGGGATATGTAAGAAAAATCACGAAGGAATAAACCGAGCCCAACACGAGGGGGATGGACAAAAACAAAAGCACCGTGGCGCTGTACATGGGATGCCGCACGACGCCGTACAGACCGGAGTCAATGACCCTTTGGTTCTCCTGCACCTCGATGGTTCGGCTCAGGTAGGTGTTTTCCCGCAGAACCTCCGCATACAACAGATACGCCGCCAAAAAAATTACCGTCCCGACGATGACCACGCCCATCGGCAGGGTGTACCAGCCGAAGCGGAACCCAAGTCCCGCCACGGTAAACCCGGCAAGAAACGTCAATCCGCTTAATTTTATCACGAGGGATTGCTCTTTTTCTTTTTCCTTTGCGTTCAGCCGTTTTTTCAACAATTCCGGGTTTTTGAACATCATCACGATTCCGGCAAAGAACATGGGCACGAACAGAATCCCCATCAAAAGCCAGCCGTTGAAAAACCCAAACGTTCCCGCCGGCAAAAAGATCAAAAGCCCAACTAACAAAATCCCGAGAAGGAATTTCGCGATGGCTTGGAAAAATAATTTGGGGGTCATAATCGTATCTCCCTTTGTTTTGAGTAAGAAAAAAAAGGAACTTTTGTTTACCAAAAGTTCCTTTTTTGTTGGTGGACGGTAAGGAACTCGAATCCCTGACCCTCTGCACGTCAAGCAGATGCTCTACCAGCTGAGCTAACCGTCCGAATTGCTTGTATATTATACAACAAAAGAGGGGCGTTGTCAATAGAGTTCACAAAAATGTGAAATATTTTTTCCGCGCCGGGGAAAATAAGCCCCACGGGCTTTGCGCGGACGAGCAGGATAACCTCCGTCCCCACGGAGCGCCGCCGTGCCGAAAGGGCGTGTCGGGGGAGGGGGTTTCGCGGTTTTTTTGTGTTTTCTTTTCCCAGAACCTTGACAATTCGACGAATTGTGATATAATTAAGGTATATAATGATATGAGGTTTAAAAAATGCTGCGGAATTTTATTTCTTACTACAAGCCCTATCGGAAAATGTTTTTTATCGATATGGTTTGCGCCTTGTTCGTTGCGGTCTGCAATCTGATCTATCCTTACCTTGCCAAGGATATCATCAACGTTTACGTTCCGGAAAAGAATCTTCGGATGATTCTGATCTGGGGCGGTATTCTTTTGGGGATCTATCTGATCAAAGCCCTGCTGAACTTTATTATCCAATATTGGGGGCATTTGGTCGGCGTCGGAATGCAGGGGGATATGCGGAGCGATCTGTTCCGCAAATTGCAATCGTTGCCCTTTTCCTTTTTTGACGATAACAAAACCGGCTCTTTGATGTCTCGGGTAACCAACGATTTGCAGGATATTTCCGAATTGGCGCACCACGGCCCGGAGGATCTGTTTTTGTCTCTGTTGTCCCTGGTCGGGGCGTTCTTTATCATGTGGGATATTGATTGGCGTCTGACTTTGATCGTCTATGCCGCCATTCCCTTCGTGGTTCTGTTTGCCGTTTGTACCCGAAAAGAGATGATGCGCGCCTTCAAGCTTTCCCGCCAGGAGATCGCGTCGGTCAACGCGGAGCTGGAAACGTCCATCTCCGGGATTCGGGTTTCCAAATCCTATACCGCCGAGGATTCGGAGCAGAAAAAATTCGACGATGCCAACGATCGGTTCCGTTACGCGCGGAAGCGTTCTTACCGCATCATGGGGATCTTTTTCTCCGGCATGGGACTGATGACCGACATCCTGTATCTTTTAACCCTGGTTGCGGCGGGGATCTTCTTCCTGAACGGAGAGATCGACCCCGGGGAATTTGCGGCGTTTTTGCTTTACATTTCCATGTTTTTGGATCCGATCAAAAAGCTTATCAATATTTTTGAGCAGCTGCAAAACGGCATGACCGGCTTTGCCCGCTTCCGGGAAATTATGGATCAGGAGCCGGAAGAGGATTGCGAAAATCCCGAGGAATTGGGGAAGGTCAAAGGGGAGATCCGCTTTGACAACGTGACCTTCTCGTATCGGGAGGGGGACGAAAAACCGGTGATCGACAACCTTTCCCTGTCCATCGTCGCAGGGCGCACCGTGGCGTTGGTCGGTCCTTCCGGGGGCGGAAAAACGACTCTTTGCAATCTGATCCCCCGATTCTATGAGATCGACGGGGGAAGCATTACCCTGGACGGCCACGATATCAGAAACCTGCGCCGTCGGGAGCTTCGGCAGAATATCGGCACCGTTGCCCAGGACGTTTTCCTGTTCGAGGGAACGGTTCGGGAAAATATTTTGTTCGGAAAGCCCGACGCCACGGAGGAAGAAATGATCGAGGCGGCGAAAAAGGCGGAGATCCACGATTTCGTCTCTTCTCTGCCCGAAGGGTACGATACCAACGTGGGAGAACGGGGCGTGCGCCTGTCCGGGGGACAGAAGCAACGGATCTCCATCGCACGGGTATTTTTAAAGGATCCCGCCATTCTTATTCTCGACGAAGCCACCTCTGCCCTGGACAACGTGACCGAGCAGCAGATCCGTCGGGCGTTGGATAAGTTAAGCGAGGGGCGGACGGGGTTGATCGTTGCCCACCGTCTTTCCACCGTCAAAAATGCGGACGAGATCATCGTTCTGACCGCCGAGGGCGTGGCGGAACGGGGCAACCACGAGCAGTTGTTGGCGCAGGACGGCATTTACGCCGATCTGTACCGTTCCCAATTTAAAGAGGATTAAATCATGGGCAAATGTGTTCGTTGCGGAATTTCCGGCGGGTTTGTAAAGGTGGACGAGCAAGGCTTGTGTGTCATCTGTCGGAACAAAGCCCCCAAATCTGCCCCCAAGCCCCCGAAGCCGTCCATCGTGCTGGATCCGGACGAGGTCATCACCCGCTACGTAACTACCTATCATAATACCTATCCCTCGGACTATAACGTGGTGGAGTATTATTTGGCAGAGTTCAACTGTATGTTGGATTCTCTGCCCTGCGCGGAAATCTCCCGGATTCCCTGCGACGCCCCCGGGGGAGAGATGGAATGTGTGATTTTGAAAAAATTCGACGGATGCACTCTTTCGGATCTGTCCGATTTCGTCGCCATCGACACGGAAACCTCAAGCATCGGAATGAGCGCGGAGATTATCGAGGTCTCTGCGGTGCGGTTTGAACATTTCCGCCCCGTGGAGGTGTTTGAAACCCTTTGCAAGCCTTATCGTCGGATCTCGCCCCAAGCCACCGCCGTCAACGGTATTGATAACGAAATGGTAAAAAACGCTCCCCGCTTTGCGGAAATAATCCCGACCCTGGACGAATTCAGCGACGGCTTGCCCCTCGTTGCCCACAACGCTCCCTTTGATCTTCGGATGCTGGCACAGGAGGGATTTCCCACCGCCGGGCGGCAGGTGTTTGATACCCTGCCCCTCGCCCGAAGCCTTTTGAGGGATCGGGACGGAAACAAGCTTCCCAGCTACAAGCTTGCCGAGGCGTGCAAACAATGCGCCATTTTGTTCTCCGGGGCGCACCGTTCCACCGCCGACGCCTTTGCCGACGGACTGTTGTTTTTGGAGTTGATCAAGCGCCGTTTCGGCACGGAAAACCTGTGGCAGACGCCGACCCTTTGGAAAAAATGACTATTTCGTGAAGAATCACGCTTCCCCCTTGACATCGGACGCAAAATGGGGTATAATAGCCGTAGAGAATGAAAGGGCTTCCAAACACACGGCGCAAGGAGTTCTTTTGCCTGCAACACTTTCTTTCTCCGCCACTTACTCCTTGTGATGTTTGTTGTGTGTTTGGGTGTTTATGGTTGCCTCTTCTGCGTAGTTGAGGCAATCGTATCACCCACCAACGAAAGATTTTATAACCGCCTCCGGGCGGTGTTTTTTATTTATGGCAAATTTATGAAATCACACAATATATAGTGTTTTGCTCTTGACTTTCTCACAAGATGTGGTATAATAGTAATGCACCCTCTTGAGGGGGATTTTTGCGTAAAAAACATTTTAATATAGAAAAAATAAGGAAAACGAGGGAAAAACCATGAAAGTTATCAAGCGGAACGGCTCGGAAGTGGTCTTCGACATTACCAAGATCATCACCGCCATTACTAAGGCAAACGACGCCGTCGAAGAAGAAGCGCGCATGACCCCCATGCAGATCAAACGGATCGCCGAGGCAGTCGAATTGAACTGCATCCGCATGAACCGTGCCCCCGGGGTGGAAGAAATTCAGGACCTGGTCGAAAGTCAGATCATGGCGCACGGTGCTTACGAGGTCGCAAAGAAGTATATCACGTACCGTTATACGCGGAACCTGGTGCGTAAATCCAACACCACCGACGAGAGAATTTTGAGTCTCATCGAATGCTGCAACGAAGAAGCAAAGCAGGAAAACGCCAACAAAAACCCCACCGTCAACAGCGTTCAGCGGGACTATATGGCAGGGGAAGTGAGCCGGGACTTGACCGAGCGTCTGTTGCTGCCCCCCGAAATCGTCGAGGCGCATCGGGAAGGGATCATCCATTTCCACGACGCGGACTATTACGCCCAGCATATGCACAACTGTGACCTGGTCAACCTGGAGGATATGCTCCAGAACGGCACCGTCATTTCCGGGACGATGATCGAGCGCCCTCATTCCTTCTCTACCGCTTGTAATATTGCTACGCAGATTATTGCCCAGGTGGCAAGCAATCAATACGGCGGTCAGTCTATCTCTCTGACGCACCTGGCTCCCTTCGTTCAGGTCAGCCGGGAAAAGATCATTAAAACCATGACCGAAGAATTGGCAGCTGCCGGCGTTTCCGTCACCGATGCCCAATTTACTCAAATGGTGGAAAACCGTCTGCGGGAAGAGATCCGCAGAGGGGTTCAGACCATTCAATATCAGGTCGTGACCTTGCTGACCACCAACGGTCAGGCGCCTTTCGTTACCGTTTTCATGTATTTGGGCGAAGCGAAAAACGAACAGGAAAAGAAGGACCTTGCCATCATCATCGAGGAAACTCTGCTTCAGCGCTATCAGGGCGTGAAGAACGAGGACGGCGTTTACGTCACCCCCGCCTTCCCCAAGCTGATCTACGTGCTGGAGGAACAGAATATTCATCCCGATTCTCCCTATTATTACCTTACCGAGCTGTCCGCGAAATGCACCGCAAAGCGTATGGTTCCCGACTACATCTCCGAAAAGAAGATGCTGGAGCTGAAGGTGGATAAAAACGGCGACGGACATTGTTACACCTGTATGGGATGCCGTTCCTTCCTGACCCCCTACGTGGATGAGAACGGAAAGCCCAAGTATTACGGACGCTTCAATCAGGGCGTGGTTACCATCAATCTGGTGGACGTGGCTCTGTCCTCCGGCGGAAACGTGGAAAAATTCTGGAAGATCTTCGACGAACGTCTGGAACTGTGCCATAAAGCCCTTCTCTGCCGTCACGAACGGTTGAAGGGCACGTTGTCCGACGCGGCTCCCATCCTGTGGCAGTACGGCGCTTTGGCGCGTCTCAAAAAGGGCGAGCCCATTGATAAATTGTTGTTCGGCGGATATTCCACCATTTCCCTGGGCTACGCCGGGTTGTACGAATGTGTCAAGTACATGACCGGAAAATCCCACACCGATCCCTCCGCCACTCCCTTTGCCCTCGACGTCATGCAGTACATGAACGACGCCTGCAAAAAGTGGAAAGAGCAACACCACATTGATTTCAGTCTGTACGGAACGCCCCTGGAATCCACCACCTACAAGTTTGCAAAATGCCTGCAGAAGCGGTTCGGCGTCGTGGAAGGCATCAACGATAAGGGATATATTACCAACAGCTATCATATCCACGTCACCGAGGAGATCGACGCCTTCTCCAAGCTCGCCTTTGAGGCGCAATTCCAGGCTCTGTCTCCCGGCGGCGCCATCAGCTACGTGGAAGTTCCCGATATGCAGAACAACCTGGAAGCCGTCATGCAGGTTATCAAGTTTATCTACGATAACATCATGTACGCGGAGCTGAACACCAAATCCGACTACTGCCAATGCTGCGGCTGGGACGGAGAAATTGAAATCGCCGAGGAAGACGGCAAACTGATCTGGAAATGTCCCAAGTGCGGAAATACCGATCAATCCAAGATGAACGTTGCCCGCCGCACCTGCGGTTATATCGGCACTCAATATTGGAATCAGGGACGTACCCAGGAAATTAAGGAACGGGTGTTGCACCTGTAAGAAATTATGAATTACTGTAATATCAAGTATTGCGATATCGCCAACGGCGAAGGGGTTCGCACCACCCTGTTCGTTTCCGGCTGCACCAACCATTGTGAGGAGTGCTTCCAGCCGGAGACCTGGGATTTTGACTACGGCGAACCCTTCACCGAAGTCCAACAGGACGCCATCTCCAAATCCTTGGAGCCCTACTACGTCAACGGCTTGACCTTGCTGGGCGGCGAACCCTTCGAGCCGAAAAATCAGCGGGCGTTGGTTCCCTTTTTGAAGCGGATCAAGGGGGAGCATCCGGAAAAAACCGTATGGTGCTTTACCGGATTTACCCTGGATAAGGAACTGTGGACCGACGGCTCGTACCCCCGGTGCGAGGTTACCGACGAGATGCTTTCGTTCATCGACGTCTTGGTGGACGGACGGTACGTGAAGGCGCTGAAGGATATCTCCCTGCGCTTCCGCGGCTCTTCCAACCAGCGGATCATCGACCTGAACAAAACCCGCGCCGCCGGCGAAATCGTCCTGTGGGACGACGGCAGAGGAAAAGAAGGAAGAGGTTAACGTGCCTCCTTTCCGGGGAAAAAGCCAACTCCGCAGGAAACGTAAATTTATTGTACGATAATGCCCCCCGTCATGTGCGGGGGGATCGTTCTTTGCCGGGAAGTTCTTGCCGCGCCTTTCTACATATTTAATTATATATAGCGGCGCGATATTTTCCCTCGGAGATTTTAAAATAGAGCTACGGCTCGGAATGCCTTGACGCTCCCGTTCTTTTTGGTGTTTTTGCCTATCCGTATCCAAAATAGAACAGAAAAAAAGAACATTTTTAACAAAAAGCATCGCAAAAATCGACACGGAAGTCTGAAAAACATGATAATATCAACGGTTTGCGCGATTTTTGACCGAAAAAACTTTTTTTCAAAAAGGGGTTGACAAACCTATAAAATTGTGGTATAATAATCGAGCGCCAAAAAAACGGCAGGTTTTTGCGGTGCGATGAACCTTGAAAATTAAACAGTGAATTTTGTACCCTGTTGATTCCGAAATAACAGGCAGAAATGCTTGGAAAATCGGAAAAAGCAAATGAGAAGTAAACTCGTAAAAATTACGGAACACGAACC
>JAGAPC010000018.1 GCA_017623475.1 Clostridia bacterium
CTGGCTAAGCCCGGCACCATCAAACCCCACACCAAGTTCAAGGGCGAAGTTTACGTTCTGACTGCCAAAGAAGGCGGCCGTACCAAACCCTTCGTCTCCAACTACAGACCTCAGTTCTACTTCCGTACCACTGACGTTACCGGCGTTATCATGCTGCCCGACGGCGTTGATATGTGTATGCCCGGCGACAACGTCACCATCTCTGTTGAACTGATCAAGCACATCGCTATCGAACAGGGTCTCCGTTTCGCTATCCGCGAAGGTGGTAAGACCGTCGGTTCCGGCGTTGTTGCTGAAATCGCTGACTAATTTAATCCTTACGGATTTTATTATTCAGGATGCGGAGCCGAGTCGGCTCCGCATCTTCTTTTAGGGGCAGAAGATCTGCCCTTAAAAGAAGATCGAAAAAGGGAGTGGTTTTGTGGCGCGGGAATTGGAAATGAAAATTCTGACCGATGCCGGGGAATTTGCCCGGTGTCTGGCGTTGCTGCAAGCCCATACCTCCACTCCGGGGGACCGGTACGTTCAGGTCAATTATTATTTTGACACGTCGGATTTCGCCCTGGCGTCCGCCCATTCCATGTTGCGGGTGCGCCAAAAGAAAAACGCGTTGTACTTACAATACAAAAACAAGCGGAAGCGGATGGGAACGATGCTTCTTTGCGAGGAAAACGAGGCGGAATTGACGGAATTTCCCCGCAGCGTCAATCCCTCGGCGTATTTCCCCGACACCCCCGACGCGGAATGTGTTTTGCTGGGGGATCTGGTCACCGACCGCACGGATTTTACCTTCCCCGGCGCCGTCGTTTCCTTGGACGAGAATATTTATTTGGGGAAGCGGGATTTTGAAATCGAAATCGAAGGGGACGCGGACGCCATTGAGGCGATTGCCACCTTTTTGAATCCTGTCGGAGAATCCAAAAAAGGGAACGGGAAATTTTCCCGCTTTCTTGCGGAATACAAAAAATACGGTCAAGGAGATGCGAAATGAGCGTTTTTGGAAAAGAATTCGGCAAAACCTCCGACGGCAGAACCGTTAATCTGTACCGTATTACCAACGAAAACGGCGCTTACGTAGAGGTTTTGGATTACGGCTGTATCCTGCACGCCATCTGCGTTCCCAATAAGGACGGAGCCCTGACCGACGTATGCCTCGGCTACGATACGGTGGCGGAATACGAAGCCAACGACGGCTATTTGGGCGCCTTCGTGGGACGGCACGCCAACCGCATCGGGGAAGGGAAATTTACCTTAAACGGCGTGAATTACTCTTTGGCGGTCAACAATGGGCCGAACCATCTCCACGGCGGGTTGAAAGGCTTTGATCGAGTGGTTTGGGGTACTTGTGTTGCTTCCGATCGGCTGATCTTCTCCCACACTTCTCCTGACGGAGACGAGGGATACCCCGGCAATCTGATGATGACGGTGAGTTATTCTTTTGACGATACCAACACCTTGACCCTGTCCTACGACGCGGTCTGCGATCAGGACACGGTGGTCAATTTTACCAACCATTGTTATTTCAATCTCAACGGACAGGGGACGGGCACGGTAACCGACCATTTACTGCAGGTCAACGCCGACGAATTTACCGAAAACGACGAAAATTGTCTGCCCACCGGCAAAATACTTTCAGTGGAAGGAACTCCCTTTGATTTCCGCAAGGCAAAGCCCATCGGTCGGGACATCCACGCCGACGACGTGAATCTGAAAAACGGCAGCGGCTACGATCACAACTTTATCCTTTCGGGAGAGGGCTTGCGGGACGTTGCGGTTTTGACCTCGGAAAAAACCGGCATCGTCATGACCACCCGCACCACCCAGCCGGGGGTTCAGGTCTATACGGCGAACTTTTTGACCGATCGAAGGGGCAAAAACGACACCCATTACGGAATCCGGGACGGAATTTGTCTGGAAACCCAGCATTACCCCGACGCCGTCCACCATCCGCACTTCCCCACGGTTGTTTTGAAGCCGGGCGAAGAATATCATCAAGAGACACAATACGTTTTTACGTTGAAATGAGGAAGAGCCATGATACGAAAGCTGAATGAAATGGAACAAGAAATCCGCCACGAAATGCGGGGCGGAAAGGGAGACGTGACCTTTTTGCACGCCTTTAAAAGCGACGAAATCACCGCGCCCTGTCGGGTTTGCGCCACGCTGATTTTAGAGCCGGGCTGCTCCATCGGAACCCATCAGCACGACGGAGAAGACGAGGTATATTATATCCTTTCCGGCACCGGCAAGCTGTCCGACGGCAAGCAGGAAACGGTCGTTACCGCCGGCGACGCGGTTTTGACCGGAAACGGAGAAAGCCACAGTATTGAAAATATCGGGAACGACGCCCTGAAAATTTTTGCGGTCGTCGTAACTTACGCAAAGTGAGGAAGGAAGTACACTATGCATTGGTCTGAAGAAATCGCACAAAGAATTATTGACGGAAACCCCGACAAGGAAGAATACGTCTGCGCCGCGGGGGTTTCTCCCTCCGGGTCGGTTCATATCGGAAATTTCCGAGATCTTGCCACTCCTCTGTTCGTGGTAAAGGCGCTGGAAAAGAAGGGCAAAAAGGCGCGCCTTCTCATTTCCTGGGACGAGTTCGACCGTTGTCGGAAGATTCCTGCCAACGTCCAAGCGGTGGTGGGCGATACCTACGATAAGTACATCGGCTGTCCTTACGTGGATATTCCCGATCCCTGGGGCTGCCACGAAAATTACGCCAAGCACTTTGAAGAAGAATTTTTGAAGGGCATCGAGCCCTTCGGCATCAAGCTGGATTGCCGCTATCAGGGGGAAATGTACCGTTCCGGCAAATACAAGGAGGATATTCTGGAATCACTGCGCAAGCGGGGAGAAATCTTTGATATTCTCGATTCCTTCAAGACCAAGGATCCTTCCAAATCTCCCGAGGAGCTGAAGGCGGAAGCGGAAGCAGAAAAGGCGAATTATTATCCCGTCAGCATTTTCTGCCCCGAATGTCATACCGACTTTACCACCATCACCTCCCTGTCCGAGGATTGCACTGAAGCGGAATATACCTGCCGCTGCGGACATCACGGACACTTCGATTTTAAAGAAAACACCAACTGCAAGTTAGGTTGGAAGGTGGACTGGGCGATGCGCTGGCGGTACGAGGGCGTAGATTTCGAGCCGGGCGGAAAGGATCACGCCGCCCCCACCGGATCGTATAACAACTCCCGCATCATTTCCGAAAAGGTCTTCGGACACAAAGCCCCCCTCTTCCAGGGCTACGAATTCATCGGAATTAAGGGTGTTTCCGGGAAGATGTCTTCCTCCTCCGGTCTGAATCTGACCCCCGACACCTTGCTGAAACTGTATCAGCCGGAAGTGATCTTGTGGCTCTACTCCAAGACCGAGCCTACCAAGGCCTTTGATTTCTGCTTCGACGACGGCATTTTGCGTCAGTATTTTGAATTTGACAAAATGTACAACGCCTACATGGCTGGCACCGCCACCGAGCACGAAGCGTCGGTCATGTATAACTGTTTGATCGAAGGTCGTAAGATCGAAACCGTTCCCATGTCCCTGCTGGTTCAGCTGGGATCGGTGGTGGATTTCAATATCCCCATGCTGGAAACGGTCTTTGAAAAGATCGGAACGCCCTACAAATACGAGCAGTTCGCCGATCGGTTGCAGCGCGCCAAGTTCTGGCTGGAACAATGCGCTCCCGACCAGGTCAACCGTCTGCGCCCCTTCCGAAATTGGGACGTTTACGAAACGATGACCGAGCAGGAAAAGCAGGAGATCGCTCTGTTGCACCAATATCTCTCCAAGCCCGGCTATACCCTGGACGAGTTGAACGCCGAGCTGTACGCCATTCCCAAACGAGTCTTTACCGACCTGACCGACGACAAAGCCTTGAAGACGGTGCAGGGCGCCTTCTTTAAGAACGTGTATCGGCTTTTGATCGACAAGGAACGGGGACCCCGTCTCTATTTGTTCCTGTACGCCATTGAGGCGGAAAAATATCTGCCCCTGCTGGATTTCTCCACCCCCAAGACCGAGGAAGAAGCAACCCCCGCGGTGGAAGAGGTTAAGGAAGAGACCAAGCAGGTGGTTTACGGCGATCCCGATCCCGTAGCCCCGGTCAAGGAGCAGATCACCATGGACGCCTTCGACGCCGTTGATCTGCGGGTTTGCAAGGTCGTCAAATGCTCCGAGATCCGCAAGTCCCATTCCTGCTTGAAATTGGTTCTCGACGACGGCATCGGACAGCGGACCATCGTTTCTTCCATCAAAAACGAATACACCCCCGAGGAATTGATCGGCAAAAAGATCATCGTTCTTGCCAACCTGAAGCCCGCCCGCTTTGCCGGGGTCACCAGCGAAGGAATGTTGCTGGCGGCGACCAACAACGCCTGCGGATGTAAGGTAATCCTCGTGGACGACAGTGTTCCCGTCGGTACTTGTATTCATTAAAAAAGAATATTTTCTCTTTTGTTCCGGAGAAAAAATGCAAAAAAACTATGGCAATTTGCAATTTCTTGCAGAAAACCCTTGACAAATGCGCATTTTTCGTGTACAATGGAGAAAACCGTTTCTGAAAGGAGTTCCGTTATGCTTTACAACGCTCGATTTTATTATTATATCAGTACGGATCGCCGGAACTCTGTCGGAAAGACTGTTCGGGGATAATCTCTCCGTGCGGTAAAATTCGATGAAAGTGCCGAGGTCCGAATCACTTGGATCTCGGCTTTCTTTTTTATTTTGGGGGAATTCTTATGATTAACCAAACCATGCTTCAGTTAGGCACGAAGCGGAGCGCCATCCGAGAGTTGTTTGAATACGGAAAACGGCGGAAGGAGGAGATCGGACAGGACAAGGTCTTTGATTTCTCCATCGGAAACCCCAGCGTGCCTGCCCCCGCGGTTTTGACCGAGGCGTTGCAGGATCTGATCGCCAACACCGATCCGGTAGCGCTCCACGGCTATACCTCTGCCCAGGGAGACGCCGCCGTGCGCAAGGCAATCGCCGAGGCGGAAGAAGAGCGCGCCGGCGTTTCGGTGGATCCCGATCTGATCTACATGACCTGCGGAGCTGCCGCCTCTCTGACCGTCACCCTGAACGCCCTGTGCAATCCGGGGGAGGAGGTCATCGTTTTAGCCCCCTATTTCCCGGAATATCGGGTGTTCGTGGAAAAGGCAGGGGCGGTGTTAAGGGAAGTTCCCTGTCTGCCCGACACCTTCCAAATTGATTTTTCCGCCTTGTCTCATGCCGTTACCCCTCGGACGAAGGGCGTGATTTTAAACTCTCCCAACAATCCCACCGGGGCGGTGATCCCCGCGTCGGATCTGGAAAAATTGGGCAATCTTCTTCGGGAGAAGGAAGAAGAATTTCAATCGGAGCTGTTTCTGATCTGCGACGAGCCTTACCGTGCGTTGACCTACGGCGTGACCGTGCCTTACGTTCCCGCCTTTTATGCCCGAACGGTGGTTTGCTATTCCTACAGTAAGGCGTTGTCTCTGCCGGGGGAACGGATCGGCTATATTCTGATCCCCCCCGTCATGCCTGAGGGAAAAACCGTTTACGCCGCCCTTTGCGGCGCGGGACGGGCGCTGGGCTTCGTCTGTGCTCCCAGCCTGATGCAATACGCCGTGGCAAAATGCAAAAACGCCGGCGCGGATCTGTCGGTGTATCGGGAAAATCGCAGGATCCTTTCCGAATCTTTATCGGAAATGGGATATTCGGTCACACCCCCCGACGGCGCGTTTTATCTTTTCGTCAAGGCGCTGGAGGAAGACGCCGCCGCCTTTTGCGAACGAGCAAAGGAGTTCGAGCTGTTGTTAGTGCCCTCCGATTCCTTTGGAGTAAAGGGGTACGTCCGCATTTCTTACTGCGTTTCCACCGAACAGATCAAAGCGTCCCTGCCTGCCTTCCGGGCGTTATACGAATCTTACCGAAAGAAGGATTGATTTATGGATAAACTGAACGAAGCCAGAAAAATCATCGATCGCGTCGATGGGGAAATGGCAAAATTATTCTGCGAGCGTATGCGCGCCGTCGGTATGGTTGCCGAGGCGAAAAGGGAATTGGGCTTGCAGATCTTCGATCCGATTCGGGAAAAGGAAGTTGTTCTGAAAAATTCCGCCAGGGTGGAGGATGAGGATCTGAAATCCTATTACGTGGATTATCTCAATTCCAACATGGCGATCTCCCGTGCTTATCAAAGCCGTCTTTTGGAGGGCATGAAGGTTGCCTACAGCGGAGTGAACGGCGCCTTCGGGCATATTGCCGCCACGCGGATCTTTCCCGATGCACGGGCGGTTGCGTATCCGGATTTTCTTGCCGCCTACGATGCGGTGGAATCGGGGGAATGTGACTGCGCCGTATTGCCCATCGAAAATTCCTACGCCGGGGACGTGACCCAGGTGGTGGACCGCGCCTTTGAGGGAAGTCTGTACGTCAACGGAATTTACGATCTGGAGATCGTGCAGAATCTTTTGGCAGTTCCCGGAACGGCGATGAGCGACATCAAAGAGGTCATCAGCCATCCCCAGGCGTTATCACAGTGCGCCAACTATCTGCGGGAAAAGGGATTTAAAACCACCGCCGCCACCAATACCGCCATCGCCGCCAGCCGGGTTGCGGAATCGGGGCGTCACGACGTTGCCGCCGTGGCAAGCCTGGAAACGGCGCGGCTGTACGGACTGCAGGTAATGGAAAAGCATATCAACGAAAGCAGTAACAACACCACGCGGTTTGCCGTCTTTTCTCGGGTGGAAAACAAGCCCAACGGAGAAGAAAATCAGTTCGTCATGTTCTTTACCGTCAAGCACGAGGCGGGAAGCTTGGGCAAGGCGGTTTCGGTCATCGGGGAAAACGGATTCAACCTCCGTTGTCTGAAAAGCCGTCCTACCAAAAATGCAAATTGGGAATATTATTTTTACGTGGAAGGGGAAGGAAACCTTTCCGGGGAATCGGGGCAGAAAATGCTTCGGGAACTGAAGGAAAACTGCTCGTTCTTAAAAATTGCCGGTGCCTTTGACCGGGAAAAACTCCTGAAGGAGGAATAACCATGACGCTTACCGTACGTTTGGGCGACCGCACCTACGACGTGGTGATTGAACGGGGTTGCCTGCGCCGTGCCGGGGAATTGCTGAATCTGAACCGCAAGGTTTTGGTAGTGACCGATTCGGGCGTCCCCGCCGAGTACGCAAAAACCGTTGCAGACCAATGCAGGGAGCCGGTTCTCGTCACCTTTGAGCAAGGGGAAAAAAGCAAAAACGTTCAAACCTGGATGACGCTTCTCGATCAATTGGTGGAGGCGGGCTTTACCCGTGGGGATTGCGTCGTTGCCGTCGGGGGCGGCGTTGCGGGGGATATGAGTGGCTTTGCGGCGGCGGCATACCTTCGGGGCATTGATTTTTACAACATTCCTACCACCCTGCTTTCCCAGATCGATTCTTCCGTCGGGGGAAAGGTTGCGGTGGATTATAAGGGATATAAAAACATCGTCGGCGCGTTCCATCAGCCCAAAAGGGTGTTGGTTGATCCGGAGGTTCTAAAAACGCTGGATTCCCGCCAGATCTCCGCCGGGATGGCGGAAGCGGTCAAGATGGCGTTGATCGGCGACGAGGAATTGTTTGAATTGTTTGAACGGGGCGAGGCGTTCGACCGAGTAGAGGAGGTCATTTACCGTTCTCTGAAGGCGAAGGCTCTCGTGGTGGAGCAGGACGAGACCGAGGGCGGGCTTCGTCGGGTGCTGAATTTCGGGCATACCGTGGGGCACGCGGTGGAGACGGTCAGCGGATATTCCCTGCTGCACGGAGAATGCGTGGCGCTGGGAATGCTGCCGATGGTTTCCGATCCCATCCGCAAGCGTCTTTCGGCGGTGTTGGAATCGTTAAATCTTCCTACTTTTTATCGGGGCGATTGCGACGAAATTATTTCCGCCATGGCGCACGATAAAAAACGCGACGGCAAGGACATTACCGTGGTGCGGTGCAATCAGGTCGGATCCTTTGAATTTTGCACCGTTCCCTTTGACGAATTGGCAAATGAGATGAAGGAGGTTTTTTGAGATGAAAAATACCTTTGGTTCTTCCGTATCAATTACCCTGTACGGCGAAAGCCACGGACCTTCCGTGGGGGTAATTTTGGACGGAATCGCACCGGGCATTGAGGTGGACGAGGAATTTATCGCCCATCAGTTGACCTTGCGCCGTCCCGCGGACGATCTTTCCACCGGACGGCAGGAGCCCGATCCCTTCGTCATCGAAAGCGGCGTTTACCGCGGAAAAACTACCGGGACGCCCCTTTGTATCCGAATCCCCAACACGTCACAGCACAGTGACGATTACGCCTTTTACGGCAAAGCCCGTCCGGGTCACGCCGATTATACCGCATACGCAAAATACCACGCCTTTGAGGATCCTCGGGGAGGCGGTCATTTCAGCGGACGGATCACGGCGGGGCTGGTTGCCGCAGGCGCCATCGCCCTGTCGGCGTTGAAGAAAAAGGGAATTTTGATCGGAACCCACCTTTCCCGGTGCGCAGGGGTTGACGATCGGGCGTTCGGGGATTTAAAACGAGATATCGAAGCCTTATCCGACAAAGTCTTTCCGGTGTTGGATTCCGCGTCGGAGGACGCCATGAAATCCGCCATCCTTTCCGCCCGGGAAGATCGGGACAGCGTCGGGGGCATTTTAGAAACCGCCGTTTTGGGGTTGCCCGCCGGGGTGGGCGAGCCCTGGTTTGACACGGTGGAAGGGGTTCTTTCCCATCTTCTCTTTTCGATTCCTGCCGTAAAGGGCGTGGAATTCGGCGACGGCTTTGGGTTTGCAGATCTTCGGGGAAGCGTTGCCAACGATCCCTTCCGCATGGAGCAGGGAAGCGTGGTTACGTCCAAAAATTCCAACGGCGGGATCAACGGCGGAATTACCAACGGAATGCCCCTGCTGTTCCGTTGCGTCATCAAACCCACTCCCTCTATTTTTCGGGAGCAGCAGACGGTGGATTTCACCGACGGCACGGACTGTGATTTTACCCTGTCGGGACGCCACGATCCCTGTATTGCCCATCGGGCAAGGGTCGTCGTGGATAGTGTCGTCGCCCTGGGGCTTTGCGATCTTTTGGCGCAGCGTTACGGTACCGATTGGTTAAGCTGAGGAGAGTTGAACCACGATAGGTTTTCGTGGACTCTTTTCCGCCAATCCATCGTCAGATTCCTTGAAAATACCAACGGGTATTCCCTGCAAAATCTTCCTTGTCTTGACGAAAAATAGCCTCACGAAAACTGCAAAGCACCTCTCAGCAAAAGGTTTTGCCGGAAGGTTCTGTGTGGGATGATGCAAGCAAAAACAACAAAACAAAATAACGCAAAAGATATGCTGAGAGGCTGTCGCAGTTCGACTTTCCTCAGCTTAGGAGAAAAAGATGGAATACGGATTGATCGGGGAGCATTTGCCCCACAGTTTTTCCAAGGAGATCCACGGCAGATGCGCCGATTACGATTATCAATTAACCGAGCTTACTCCGGAGCAGGTTTCGGAGTTTATGACGGCAAAGGAATTCAAAGCGATCAACGTCACCATTCCCTATAAGCAAACGGTGATCCCCTTTTTGTCTTATCTCGATGAAAGCGCCACGTCCATCGGGGCGGTAAATACGGTGGTCAATCGGGACGGAGAATTGTACGGTTACAATACGGATTTTTACGGCATGGAAGCCCTGATCCGTCGGATGGGAATTTCCCTGACCGGAAAAAAGGTTTTAATTTTGGGCACGGGAGGAACGTCCCGCACCGCCCAAGGGGTTGCAAAATCCGCGAAGGCGGGGCAGGTGGTCGTGGTCGGACGCTCCCCGGATCCTTCCCGCGTGACTTACGGGGAAATGTACGAAGCCCATACCGACGGACAGATCATCATCAACACCACTCCCTGCGGAATGTATCCCCACGCCGACGGCGCTCCCGATCGGGGGGCAACGGCGGTGGATCTTTCCAAATTTCCCAACCTGCAAGGGGTTGTGGACGTGGTTTATAATCCCCTCCGCACCAATTTCGTGATGGACGCCAAGGATCGGGGCCTGCCTGCCGAGGGCGGACTTTATATGCTGGTTGCCCAGGCGGTCAAGGCGTGTCGGATCTTTCAGGGGAAGGATTTCGACGGAATGGACGAACAGACCGACGAAATTTATCGGGAGATTCTCTCCCAAAAGGAAAACATCGTGTTGACCGGGATGCCGGGCAGCGGAAAATCCACCGTCGGGAAACGGTTAGCGGCGGCGTTGCACCGCCCCTTTATCGACACCGACGAGGAGATCGTGAAGCAGGCGGGGAAGGAAATTCCCCAAATCTTTTCCGAGGTGGGCGAGGGTGGATTTCGGGATCTGGAATCGGACGTGATCCGTCGGATCGCCAACCAAAGCATCGGGGCAGTCATCGCCACCGGAGGCGGAGGAATTTTGCGCGACGAAAACGTTCGTGCGTTGAAGCGTACCGGGAGGCTGTATTTTCTCGATCGCTCCCTTGGGGCGTTGCTCCCCACCGCCGACCGTCCCCTGGCGTCTTCCGCCGAGGCGATCCGCAAGCGGTACGAGGAGCGCTACGGCCGCTATCGTGCCACCTGCGACGTGCGGGTTGCGATCGACGAAGAAATTCAACATACGGTAGAATTTATCCGAAAGGACTTTTTTGCATGAAGCTTTTGGTTTTGAACGGACCGAATTTAAATTTGTTAGGGCTTCGGGAGCCGGGAATTTACGGCGCGGAATCCTACGGCTCCTTGGTGGAAAAAATTCAGAATTATTGCGATGAAAAGGGCGTTGAGGTTTCCTTTTATCAATCCAATCACGAGGGTTGTTTGGTGGATAAAATCCAGGAATCCTACGGGAACGTTGACGGAATCGTTTTTAACCCGGGGGCATATACCCACACCAGCATCGCGCTTTTGGACGCGCTGAAGGCGGTGGGAATTCCCACGGTGGAGGTTCACATTTCCAAGCTGGAGCAGCGGGAGGAGTTTCGGCAGATCAGCTATATCCGTTCCGCCTGCGTTGCCTCCATCGTCGGGCACGGCACCGACGGTTATCTGGAAGCGGTGGAGATCTTGTTACAGCGGGGAGCGAAGGCATGAAACTGAAAATCACGCCGTCGGTTGCCCAAGGCACGGTGCAAGCGCCCCCCTCCAAAAGCATGGCGCATCGGCTTTTGATCTGCGCCGGGCTGTCTCAAGGGGAGAGCGTCATTGAAAACGTCGCCTTTTCCCAGGATATTCTGGCAACGCTCGATTGTCTGAAGGCGCTGGGGGCTACCCTTTCGGTGCAGGGCAGTACCGTCACCGTTTGGGGAAATCCCAACCCCAAGGCGCAGGGCGTTTTGCCCTGTCGGGAAAGCGGAAGCACCCTGCGGTTTTTCCTGCCCCTTTGCCTTTTGTCCGACGGAGGAACGCTGACCGGAAGCCAACGGCTGATGGAGCGCCCCTTGACCGTCTATGAGGATTTATTTTTGCAGCGGGGCATTTCTCTGATCCGCGGCGACGGCACGGTTTCCCTTTGCGGATCGTTGACGTCGGGGGATTTTTCCGTGGCAGGAAACGTCAGCAGTCAATTCCTGACCGGCTTGCTCTTTGCCCTGCCCCTTTGTTCGGGGGAGAGTCGGATGATTTCCACGACGCCTTTGGAAAGCGGCTCTTATTTGGATCTGACGCTGTCTGCCTTGAAGCAGTTTGGGATTCGGGTATTGCGCCCCGATGAAAAAACCTTCGTAATTCCGGGCAATCAATCCTATCAACCCCAACGCCTTGCGGTGGAGGGAGATGAATCCAACGCCGCCTTTTTGGAGGCGCTGAACGAGGTTGGCGGTTCGGTGTTCGTTTCGGGAAGAAATCCAGAAACCCTGCAGGGGGATCGGGTATTCGATGCTCTGTTTTCTCGGCTTTCGGAAGGATTTTGTGAAATTTCCGTCGCCGATTGCCCCGATCTTGCCCCCATTCTCATGACCGTGGCGGCAATGAAGCAGGGGTGCCGATTGACCGATACCCGACGGCTGAAGATCAAGGAAAGCGACCGGGGGGCTGTTATGGCGGAGGAATTGGCGAAATTCGGCGCTGACGTTACGGTAGGGGAAGATTTCATCGAAATTAAAAAATCCCCCTTACATCCCCCGGAATTGCCCCTGAACGGACACAACGACCATCGGGTGGTTATGTCTATGGCGGTGATCTGCTCCCGATACGGCGGAATCATCGACGGCGCCGAGGCGGTGGCGAAAAGTTACCCCGATTTCTTCGAGGTATTGAAAAAATTAAAGGTTAGGTTGGAAGAAATATGATGCACTTACATCGCGACACCCGAATCCTGATCGTAGGCTTGGGGCTGTTGGGCGGAAGCTACGCGTTGGCGTTGAAGAAAAAGGGCTTCCGTTGTATTTACGGCTTTGCCCGTCGGCAGGAGACGGTGGATTACGCTTTAGAGCAGGGCATGATCGACGAAGGCTCTGCGCAGATCGACGAGGATTTGATTTCCCGCGCGGAAATGATCGTCTTTGCCCTTTACCCCACGGTGTTGGTAAAATGGATTCGGGAACACGGACATCTGATCCGACCCGGGACGGTGGTCACCGACGTGACCGGCGTAAAAGCCTGTATCATCGATCCGGTGGTACGGGGTCTGCCCGAAGGGGTGGAATTCGTGGCGGTTCACCCCATGGCGGGGAAAGAGGTCGGGGGCATTGAAAACGCCGACGAAACCATTTTTAACGGTGCAAACTACATCGTCGTTCCCACCCCCGAAAATACCGAGGACGCCCTTCGTCTCTGCGAGGATTTGGGGGCGGAATTGGGCTTTGCCCGTATCTCCCGCCTTTCCCCCGAGGAGCACGACGAGATGATCGCCTTCTTGTCCCAGCTGACCCACTGCGTTGCCGTTTCCCTGATGTGTGCAAGCGAGGACGAACGGTTGGTACAATACACGGGGGACTCGTTCCGGGATCTGACCCGCATCGCACGGATCAACGACGAAATGTGGAGCGAGCTATTCCTTTTGAATAAAGACGCTCTGTTAAAACAGATGGACGCGTTCACCGCACAGATGGAAAAAATGCGCGGGTATCTTTCCTCCGACGATCGGGAGGGCTTGCGGGACATGATGCGGCTTTCCACCGCACGCCGCGGGAAATTTGATAAAAAGTAAAGGAGATCCCTTGTTATGAATATGAATTTTTTACGGAAGCTTCCGATCCCCCAGGAGATCAAAAAGCAATATCCCCTGACCGACGAAATGGCACGCGTCAAGCAGGAGCGAGACGGAGAGATCGCCGACGTTTTTACCGGAAAGAGCGATAAATTCGTCCTGGTCATCGGTCCCTGCTCCGCCGACCAAAAGGAGCCGGTGCTGGAGTACATTTCCCGCCTTCGTCGGGTGCAGGATCAGGTCAAGGATAAAATCGTAATCATCCCCCGGATCTACACCAACAAGCCCCGAACCACCGGAGACGGATACAAGGGAATGCTTCATCAGCCCGATCCCACCGTGGATGCGGATATGCTGAAGGGTATCGTTGCCATCCGCGACGTTCATATGTGCGCCTTGAAGGATTACGGATTTTCCTGCGCCGACGAAATGCTTTATCCCGACAATCATCGGTATTTGTCCGATCTTTTGTCCTACGTTGCCGTGGGGGCGCGGTCGGTGGAAAATCAACAGCACCGTCTGACCGCCAGCGGTCTTGCCATTCCCGTCGGAATGAAGAACCCCACCGGGGGGGACCTTTCCATTATGATGAATTCCATTACCGCCGGGCAGCATTCCCACACCTTCATTTACCGGGGCTGGGAGGTCAAGAGCCAGGGCAATCCCCTGACCCACGCCATTTTGCGCGGTTACGTGGATATGGGGGGCAGAGCCATCGCCAACTACCACTACGAGGATCTGCGCAGATTGCACGAGATCTACGAAAAATCCGGGCTTGCCAATCCGGGGGTCATCGTGGATACGAACCACTCCAATTCCGCAAAAATGCACCTGGAGCAAGTGCGTATCGCCAAGGACATCGTTCATTCCTGCCGTCAGAACGGCGACATCCGCAAGCTGGTCAAGGGGCTTATGATCGAAAGCTATCTGGTGGACGGCGCGCAGAAGGTCGATTGCGGAGAATACGTCTTCGGTCAATCGATCACCGATCCCTGCCTGGGCTGGGAAAAGACCGAAAAGCTCATCTTCGACATCGCCGATTCCATTTAAGTCAATAAAAATACACCTTAAAAGCGTACCTGCCTTTCCGCAGGTACGCTTGACTTATAAAAAAATGCCGTCGAATACGAATTTATGTACAATTCCGTCCGATTCTGTTGACTTTTTATTTCGCTTGTGATATAATTGAAATCGGAAAAACTTCAGAAAGGGTTTTTTGTTATGGTTCGGATGTTTACGGTTCACGAAAAGAGAAAGCAGCGGGAGCTGGGCGGCCTTTGGAAGCTGGAGACCCTCGACGACTTCGGCAACGTCACCGGCGTTTACAGTACGGTGATCCCTGCGGTCTGGGAATCGATCCACGGCTTGGAGGGATATCGGGGCAGGGGGAAATACTCTGCCAAAATCACGACCCACAACGGAAACGTCCGTCTGGTGTTCAAAGGAATTTCCCACACGGGAGATATTTATTTCGACGGCAAGCACGTGGGACATCATTACAACGCCTACACCCCCTTTTCCGTCCCTCTGCCCGATTGTGCCGCCGGAGAGCATTTGCTGGAAATTATTGCGGATAACCGCTATTCGGAGGCTTCGGCGCTGCATTTCCCCAACGATTACCGTACCTACGGCGGGATCAACCGCCCCATCGTGCTGGAGGAATTGGGCAACGCTTACGCAGAATATCTGCACGTGAAAAATACTCGGAGCAGCACCGGCTGGGATACGGAATTCGTAGCAAAGATCCGTCGGTTTGAGGATTCGGGAAAAACCTATACCGCCACGGTGGAGTTGGCAGGAAAGACGGTGGAGTTCGACGCAATTTCCTTTGAGGGAGATGCGGCTCTGATCTCTGCCAAGACCACCTTCGAAGGCGTGGATGAATGGCTTCCCGAAACCCCCAATCTTTATATCGCGGAGCTGAAGCTGTTCGAAGACGGCGTGCTTTTGGACGATCTGCGGGAACGGATCGGCTTTCGGGACGTGAAGATTGACGGAGAAAAAATCCTCGTCAACGGAAAACGGATCTTCTTAAAGGGCTTCAACCGCCACGAGGACTACGGTTCTATGGGTAGTGCCGTCCCCGAAAATATCATGAACTACGATTTGGATATTATCGCCGCCACCGGCTCGAATTTTGTCCGCACGTCCCATTATCCCAACGACGAGAGATTTTTGGATCTGTGTGATGAAAAGGGCTTTTTCGTGTGGGAGGAGGGGCACGCCCGTTCTCTGTCGGAAACGCGGATGCAAAACCCCAATTTTAAAAAGCAAAGCGCCGATTGTCTGGAGGAAATGGTGCTGAATCATTACAATCATCCGTCCATTATCATGTGGGGGATTTTGAACGAATGTGCAAGCCATACCGAATACGGCGCGGAATGTTACAAATTGCAGTACGATCAGCTGCGGGCGTTGGATCCGTCCCGCCCCCTGACGTCAGCCACCTGCCGCCATTTTGAAGATATCTGCCTGGATATGCCCGACATTATTTCGGTCAATATTTATCCTCAATGGTATCTGAACGACGAGGTCGTGGATTATTATCAACGGATCAAGGAATACACCGATTCCTGCTTTGAGGGGAAAAAGCCCTTTATCGTCAGCGAATGCGGTGCCGGCGCCATTTACGGATATCGGAGCTTTACCAATTCCAAGTGGACCGAAAACAAACAGTGTGAAATTTTGGAACGGCTGATTACCGATTTGGGAAGCAGAGACGAGATTTCCGGCATCGCCATCTGGCAGTACAGCGATTGCCGCGTCGATGAGGAGACCTTTGCCACCCGCCCCAAAACCCAAAACAACAAGGGCATCGTGGATCTGTACCGCAATCCGAAAATGAGCTATTACACCGTGCAAAAGTGCTTCTCAAAATTAAAGCCCTACAAAGAATAATACAAACCCCCGAAACAAAGCGTAATGTCGTTAGCGAAGTTTTACGCAAACCGAGTGGGATAACAGAAAATACAGCATAGTCAAGATGGCTATGCTGTATTTTTTCTTTATAATCAACAAATTTCGTAACTTTATCAAAAATACTTTATTTTTCAGACCGAATATGCTATAATATTTGTCGCCAAACAAATTTCATATTAGATAATGATAGTTAATTTTCATACAAAGGGGTAACTATATCCTTTTTGAACACAATAACTATGTGAATTTGGTAAAAGCGCGAATTCCATCAGGTTATTGTGTGGGAAACCTATCATTACTTGAAATTTGTTTGGCGACAATCGGAGTTTGCGTTTTTCGGTGCGTGGCTTCGGTCACGCACTTTTTTAATTTTGAGGTGTTTTATGGCAAGTAGTAAGGAATACATAGATTTTGTTTTAGGGCAATGCAACGGCCTTTCTGCCCGTGCTATGATGGGCGAATATGTATTATACTACGGTGGTAAGGTTGTAGGTGGTGTACATGATAACCGTCTGCTTGTAAAGCCTACACCGTCTGCAAAGGCTCTTATGCCAAATGCAGAATATCAATTTCCCTACGAGGGTGCAAAGGAAATGCTGCTCGTAGAAGATGTTGACAATAGAGATTTTTTAGAAAAGCTGTTCAATGTAATGTGTGATGAATTACCCGAACCGAAAAAGAGGAAAAGATGAAGATGCTGAGTTGTATATGGGTTATTACACTCATTGTTGACAATGTGCTGCCATTTGCGCTTGCACACCTTTACCCAAACTATAAGCATAAAGAAATGGCATTATCCGTACTCGGCTCACGGCAAAGTCCCGTGAACGTGAAGTGGATTTATAATTTATGGTGCATAGTGTCGGGTATCGTATTTTGTGTTGCTCCGTA
>JAGAPC010000002.1 GCA_017623475.1 Clostridia bacterium
GTTGTAATTGATGAAGGAAGAGATATTGTTTTAATTAATGTCATTCCTTCAAATGAATACGTTCCATGGGGTTCGAATCCCCAGTGGATCACCAACGAATGAACGGCAGGTTTCAAACGAAATCTGCCGTTCTTTTATTATCTGTCCTACGATGATACGCGCTTGCGTGGGATCACTTCGGAAGATTTAAATTTTGATTTTTAAGTTGCTTACGCAAAACCGTGGGAGAAACTCCCGTTTGTTTTTTTATAAAAAGGCTGAAATAGTTGATATTGTTAAATCCGCACTTTTCTGCAATATCTTCAATGGTGTAGTAATCGGATTCCAGCAGCTCCTGTGCGTAGGTAAAGCGAAGCTGATTGATATACTTTAACGGCGTTACGTGAAATACGGAGGCGAATTGATTGCGAAAATAGGTACTGCTCATGCCGAATTGCTTTGCCAAGAGCTCCACGGACAAATCGTGATCCGTAAAATTGTCGTGAATATATTCCACGGCGTCCAAGATCTTATTGTTGACAGGTATCATTTTTTGCGTGTTATATTCCTGCTCGATCTTCAGCATAATTTTATATATAATGGATTTGCACTCGAGGACGTACCCCGGGTGCTTTTTTGCCCATACTGCGTAGATTTTAGAGAACAGATGCTCAAAATATTCCGGATTTTGCGGCGTGATCTTTTTTATCTGATACGGAAGGAGTTCGGAGCAGGTAAAATGGATGACGTACAGCTCTTCTTCTTTCGCAATCTGCGTGTAAATCAGATTTGCGGGAACGAAGGCTATGTCCGACGTTTCCAAATGAACCTGTTTGCGGTTTGAAACGATCATTTCCGCATTTCCCTTGATCCGAAACGAAAGGGCATGAAAAGGACGATTGGCGGCGCGATCGTTTCGCTTTTCCCAATCTAACTTTAATACGTTGGTAATATTTACCGATATCTCGTCTTGTCCGAAAAACATATCCTCCACCTCCTACGAAAAGTATAACATATTTTTGGATTATTGTCAACAAAGTGTTTCGAAAAGTGAAAATTCTGTTTTGAAATATGTATTAACAAATGCCCCTCAACATGTTATAATTATTATAACAAACAATAAGGAGGCCACATTATGGCAATCAAACATACGGCAGTCAGTTATTACGGATTCAATTACGTAGAGCACGCAGAAAAAGACTTTATCGAAATGAAGGAGCATGGGTGCGATACGGTCATTCTTGCGATTACCGAGTTCGACATGGACTTTTGGTTTCCGAATATCAACAACATTGTAAAGACCGCACATAAGGTTGGTCTTCGCTGTATTGCAGATCCCTGGGGAATCGGGAAATACTTCGGCGGAGAACAGGTCAGCCTGTTCCTGCAGAACAACATTCATCACCGCCAGGTTTCGGCTTACACGGGCGAGGTGCTTAACGCCGCGTGCTTTAATACCAATTCCTTCCGTGATTATTTCACGAATATTTGTCTGAAGCTCGCAAGAGAAACCGAGGTTGACGGATTCTTCTGGGACGAGCCTCATTACGCCTACCCGAAATCTTACGCCTCTATCACGGGGGGTGCCGGTGACGATTGGGCTTGCAGATGCCCGGAATGTATGAAAAAGTTCGAAGACTATTACGGCTATGAAATGCCCAAATTTATGAACGACGACGTCAAGCAGTTCCGCTGGAGAGAAGCGTTGAAAACCCTTGCGGATTGCTCAAAGGCAATCAAAGAGGTAAACCCCGACCTTGAGATCACCTGTTGCGTTCACGCGACGAAAAACACCTACTACGTTACCGAGCTTCGCGGATACGACAACTGGGAAATGGTCGCCGCCTGTCCCTATTTCGACGTATTTTCCACCACGATTATCAACTGGGCGCTTCCCGAATCCTTCTTTAAGGAGATCACCGAAAGAACCGTCCGTATTGCGAAGAAATACGGCAAGGAATCGGAGCGTTGGCTCATGGGCTACAACGCACAGCCCGAGGACTTTTCGCAGATTGACAAGGTCGTGGATCTGTACGAGGGCATGGGCGTTGACCGTCTTTCCACATGGACCTATCGCGGAGGACTTGGCACGAGCGTGCAAGCACCCGATCCGATCAAGCTGTGGGATCGTATCGGCGAAAACTACAAGCGGGTTTTGAAAAAATAATCGCCGCTTGTTTTAGGCGAGATCCATTCATCTCAAAATTTCTGATAATCCGTTTTCATAAGGAGACAATATGTCAGAATATTTAACTAAGATTATCGAGAATTTAAATCTCATCGAAACAGAAGAGCAAGAAAAGCTCGAAAAGGCCGCCGAAATGGTGGCAAGCACCATCGCAAACGACGGATTGATCTACGTGTTCGGATGCGGTCACTCCCATCTTCCGGGGCTTGACGCCTTTTACCGCGCCGGAGGGCTTGCCAACGTTTCACCGATGCTTGACACCGATCTGATGCTTCATAACGGTGCGGCAAAATCCAGCAGAATGGAAAAAATGTCCGGGATTGCGGAAGAAATCTTCAGAAGATACGTTCCAACCCAAAGGGATATGATCTTCATTTTCTCTGCGTCGGGAAAAAATCAAGTTCCCATCGAAATGGCAGACGCGGCAAAGACGGCAGGAGTGCCCTCGGTAGGCGTTTCTTCTTCGGCGTACTTTAACCATGGCGGCAGATTGCACGAGCACGTGGACGTGGCGATTGACAACAAGGTTCCTTACGGAGATTCGTGCATTGAGGTGGGCGATGCAAAAATGGGCGGTCTATCCACTGCCGCGGCTTGCTTTATTCTCAACACCTGTCTGATCAACGGCGCAGGGCTGGCCTTAAAGCGGGGGTATAATCCCCCCGTCTATATCAGCGGAAACGTCGAGGGAGGACGGGAGCATAACGTCGCGCTGGAAAATCTGTTCCTGGGGAGAGTGAAGCACCTATGAGCAAGGTCGCCGTAATAGGGCTTGCGGGCGAATCGGTGTTTTTATCTATAGAACGCTTTGGAAAAACCGGAGAAACTATCGTTGCCAAGGACTATTACCGTGAGCTGGGCGGCAAAGGCTTCAATCAGGCGGTCGCCGCCGCAAGGTACGGGGCGGAGGTCTCCTTCTTGGGTGCATCGTACCGGGATGACGTTGAAAATTTTACGGAAATTGCGGAACGATGCGGCGTAAATGCATTCTTCGTCGGAAAGACGGAGCGCAGTCCCTACGGTGTGATTATGACCGACGCAACGGGAGATAACCGCGTTTGCGTATATCGCGGTGCGGAATTGGAAGCAAAGGATCTGGAAGCGTTTCGGGAGGAAATCGAAACGGCGGATATTCTCTTATTGACCAACGAAACTCCGCACGCAGTCAACGAAAAAGCAGTGGAAATGGCAAAATTACATAACGTAAAAGTAATTTTGAATCCCGCCCCTGCCCGAGAATGTAAAAAGGAATTTTTAGATACCGTTTTCTTATTTACGCCCAACGAACACGAGACCGCGGGATTAGAACCGTATCAAAACGTGATCGTTACGCAAGGCAGTAAAGGATGCGTTATCAGGAAAACCGGGGAGGTTATTCCTGCGCCGAGAATCGATCCCGTTGCAGACACTACGGGCGCCGGAGATACCTTCAACGGAATTTTGGCAGCCTGCATCGCAAAGGGCGAAAATCTTAGAAATGCTTGTCGAAATGCAAATTTCGGGGCGGCGATCAAGGTGGGAAGAAGGTATATTTTGAACAGCATTCCCACAAAAGAAGAAATTGAATTTTTTATGGAGGGCAAAGATGGATAAAACTTACTTTTCCAAAATCGTAGCAAACTTGGAAAAAATCAATGAAACGCAGAGCGAGAACATTAAAAAAGCGGCTTGCCTTATGGCAGACGCCATTGAACAAGACCGACTGATCAACGTGTACGGCGGCGGCGGACATACCACGCTTTGTATGGGAGAAATGTTCTTCCGTGCGGGCGGACTTGCAAATATCAATCCGATCGTCGAAAACGGACTGACCGTATTCAATCAGGCATTAAAATATTTAGAGCTGGAAAGAACGGTAAACTACGGTTCTGCAATTATGAAATATTACAAATTGCAAAAGGACGATCTGCTGATCGTATTTCACAATATCGGCATTAACCCCGCAACCATCGACGCGGTTATGGAAGCTAAAAATGCGGGGGCGAAGATCGTGGCGGTATCCTCCAGCTATTGGCAGAACGAGATGCCCGAAGATCATTTTATACGCCACCCGAACAAAACGAATCTGTTCGACTACGCGGACGTTTGCATTGACGATTTCAACCCCGTCGGCGATGCGGTCATCAACGTAGAAGGGTTTGAAACTCCCATCGCGCCTATATCCAATATCGTTGATTTTTATATCGCCCATATGCTTGAAATCGAGTGCGTCAAGGAATGTCAGCGTCGGGGAATCAAAGCTCCCTGCTGGTCGAGCGCCAACACCCCCGGCGGAGATGAGAAAAACGCCGCATATCTTGAAAAATACAGCCCTCGGATCAAAATGTTATAAAGGAGAAACAGAAATGCAAAAAGGTTTGAATTATTTGCTTGAAAAGTATTCCGTGTCGGTCGATGCAACCTTGTCCGATGACGGAAAGATTTTGACGGTAAACGGTGATTGCGTTCCCACTCTTCCCTGGGAATCGGAACGGAGAATCGTTGAATTGCGGAATTTGGTCGTTCTCGGACGAGTCGGAAATATGTGCACCTACAGAATCGGT
This sequence comes from Clostridia bacterium, assembly GCA_017623475.1. Lineage (GTDB taxonomy): Bacteria > Bacillota > Clostridia > Oscillospirales > UBA644 > RGIG995. The sequence goes on from JAGAPC010000002.1 coordinate 4,711, forward strand.
CATACCGCCCCGAAGGGCACGGATCTTTTTGAACTGCTTGCACGGGAAATCGGAATCCTTGAATTTACCGTAGATTCAACCGTTACGGAAATTTTTGCTATCGCAGGAGCCAACACCATCAACTGTATTGCCGAAACCGCAAACGGTTGCGTATGCACCATTGAGCTTGGAGCTACCCTTGAAAAAGGCGCTGCGGACATCGATAAGCACGAGATTATCACCGACAACGGCGTTGCCTGCGATCGCGTTGTTGATACGCAGGTTCCTCAAAGCTCCGTTTACGTGTTCGGGAAAAACGATTTGGTATATTGCGATACGGACGCTGAGCTTTACGGCTATTCCGAAATTGAAATCAACACGATCAGAAACGCCTTTTCCCTTGCGAAAAACACGGAAGCACGGACTGCGGCAAAGGAAAAACACGCGCATATCAAGACGGTCGTAGAAGCGGCGAAGAAATCGATCAATACATTGGAAAACGTAAAGGTGGGTTGATGAATATGAAGAGATTAAAAATTGCCATGATGAGTATGACGCACGGTCATACGAGAAAATATTACGACGTTTTGAAGAATAACCCAAAGCTTGAATGGATTGCCGTATCCACGGCAAATGAAGAGGTTAAGGAGATTTTTCTCAACAGGGTACAGGGGATTCCCTGCTACGATTCCGACGAAGCGATGCTCGATGCGCATCCCGAAATCGAGGCGGTGGTTTTGGCAAGCGAAAACAGCGAACACCTCCGTCAGGTGCGTCTTTGCGCGGAACGAAAAATCAACGTTCTTTCGATGAAAATTCCCACCTTTGACATGGAAGAATACGCCGAAATGGAACGGCTTGTGGCGGAGAGTGGAATCACGTTCCAAATAGAGCTTGAATTGCATTACAACCCCGTCGTTATGCGTATGAAGGAGCTTGTAAAAGACAAGAAAATCGGCGACGCGGATGCGTTCAACGCGACGAACATCACCCTCTCCCCCGTTTGGGCGTTCCCCTGGCAGGGCGTTCCCGAAAATAGCTACGGAAAACGTGTTCCCATCAAAGAAGGGCATGAAAAATTCCGCGGAGGAGCCCTCTGCGACCATCCTCACATATTCGATATGATTCGGGACGTTACGGGAAGTGATTTCGACGTGATCTTCGCAAAGGTCGCTCCCAATATGCGTCACGAAATCGAAGAGGAAGATATGCTCGCGGTCGTAGGACGAATGAAGAACGGCGTTATCTTCTCCCTGGATCCCAGCTGGTCGAGAGCCGAAAATCATCTTAAGGTACCCGGACCGGGCTGGGAGGTTTTCCCCAAGAGAATGGAGGTAAACCTGGTTCTCCACGGAAGCGAGGGCAGTATGCTCGTTGACTGCTTCGGTCCAAACACCTATCACAACGGTTCTCCGGACAATAAATACACCGTCCAATATACTTACTTTGATGAGTGGGTCGGGCTCATCGACGAATTCGTTGAGTGCATAAACACAAAGAAGACGCCCAAGATAAATCTTGGCTGGCACAAGGATACGATCAGAGCGATGAACGCGGTATATGAAAGCATTTCCACCGGAAAAGCCGTCAGATTGTAATATAATACGACTCAAAAACGGTATCCCCATGAATAGCGTGGGGATACCGTTTTTTAATTATAAATTTGGAATAATACAACGAGTGAGAATAACAAAATAGATTTTTCGGAAGCTTGCGTATGACTTCGAACTCTCACGGTTTTAGTGAAGTATCAGCTAAAGCAGATGTGAAGTTACGCCTACGGCATAGTGAAGTTTTGTGCTTCGCACAAAGTGAAGTTAAGTGCGCCACTCACTTCCGCAGAAACTTCACTGTCCGCAGGACGACTTCACTTGCGAAGCAAACTTCACGCGCCGAAAGGCGCACTTAGTTGAAAAACCGACTTGTCGAAACAAGTCGGTTTTTCTGGTGCACCTGAGCATTCTATAATCGAACCGTTTACCTCTTTTAAGGTGACGGTTTTGCTTGCTTCCTTATAATTGAATGTTATGACCAGCTTGTCGTCGTAGAGATATACGGCATTTA
>JAGAPC010000003.1 GCA_017623475.1 Clostridia bacterium
CAAAACTTCACTATGCCGTTAGGCATAACATCACATCGGCATCAGCCGATGCTTCACTGAAAACTGCGAGAGTTCGAAGTCATACTTAAAACTGAAAATATATTTTATTTATAGTCCTTACACAAGAAAAACGACAAGTTTCGACTTGTCGGTTTTTCAACTAAGTGCGCCTTTCGGCGCGTGAAGTTTGCATTTGCAAGTGAAGTTGTCCTGCGGACAGTGAAGTTTCTGCGGAAGTGAGTAGCGCACTTAACTTCACTTTGTGCGACAGCACAAAACTTCACTATGGCATAAGCCATAACTTCACATCAGCAATAGCTGATACTTCACTAAAACTGCAAGAGTATAAATTTATACGTAAAATAAAGAAGCCCCCGAATTTCGGCGGCTTCTTTTCCTGTTCAATCGTTATTCCAAAATATTCGTCGTGATATATTCCACCTGCATCTCTTCTGCGAGGGGCAGGGCAGACTCCAAATCGTTTACCGTCCACACGTTGATCTTTTTCCCCGCGTCGTGGACGGCCTGCGCCAATTCCTTGGTCAGAATATTGTATTGAATATCCAGATCCAAATCGTACCGATTTAACGTATCCAGCAACGCTTCGTTGGTGCCGCCGTTCCGGAAAAATCCGCCGGAGATCAAATATTGCGCCGTCTGCTTCGGAGCAAATTCCCGCAGCGTAATCAGATTTTCAAGCCCGAAGGCGATAAATACCGTATGGTCTAACCAATCCTGCGCCTTGATGATATCGCAAATTTCAATCAGCTGCTCTTTTGTAAAAATCTGCTTTAATTCCACGACCGCAACCTTTTCATACCCCTTGCAGATCTGGATATATTCTTCGAGCAAGGGGATGCAAATATCGTTCCGATCCTTTTCGCCGCTTATTCCGCATAGTTGGATTTTGCGGATCGTATCGTAGGTACACTCCGTTACGTTGATATTGTCAATCCCAACCCGTGCCGTATTGGAATCGTGCAGGCAAACGTAACGTCCGTCCGCCGTCCGGTAAATATCGGTCTCAATGCCGTAATAGGAGCGATTCCCGGCGGCAATAAACGCTCCGTGGGTATTTTCCTTTTCCAGACCGGAAACACCCCGGTGGGCAACCATCAGCGGTTTTCTTTCGCAGGAAAGCTTAATCGTATCCATCATCACAAAACTCCCTTGAATTTTTTTTCAGTATAGCACATTTTATTTGGAAAGTCAATGCTTTTTCTTGACAAATTCCGAAAAAAGTATTATAATAAAAGAAAAACGAAAGAGAGCGTTATCCATGGAAGAATTTCTGAAAACGATCCTTACGAAATTCGGAGAATTTGCCTCCACCGCAGGGCTCCGTCTCGTAGGTGCGATTTTAATTTTATTCGTAGGCTTCAAGCTCTGCAAATGGTTGTTGAAAATTTTGCAAAAAACAAAAGCCTTTGCAAAAATGGATGCAGGCGTGCAGACCTTTTTGACCAGCCTTTTGAACATTGTATTAAAGATTATGATCGTGTTGAGCGCCGTCTCCCTGCTGGGCGTTCCCATGACCAATTTCGTGGCGTTGCTTGCTTCTGCAGGCGTTGCCATCGGTGCGTCGTTGCAGGGGTCTCTTTCTAACCTTGCCGGCGGAATCATGATTTTGATTTTCAAGCCCTTCCAGGTGGGCGATTACATCGATACCGCGGAAGGCTCCGGCACGGTGACGGAGGTGACGATCCTTTACACCATCCTCACCACCCCCGACAACCGCCGCATCGTCATTCCCAACGGTGCCATTTCCAACGAAGCCATCACCAATTATTCTTATCACGACCGCCGTCGTCTTGATTTTACCCTTTCGGTTTCTTACGACGCGGATATCGAGACCGTGAAAGCCCTTTTGTTGGAAACGGCAAAAGCGCATCCCCTGGTTTTGTCCGAGCCGGACGCCCCCTTCTGCCGCCTTGCGGAGCACGGGCAATCTTCCTTGAATTTTGCCCTCCGCGTCTGGGTCAAGAGTGAGGATTATTGGCAGGTCAATTTTGATCTGAAGGAAAATATCAAAAAAGCCCTGGATGAAAAGGGAATCGAAATTCCTTATCCGCAGCTTGAGGTTCATTTGGATCGATAAAAAAACAGAGACACTTTTTCGGAAGTGTCTCTGTTCTTTTCATATGCAATTTTACTTCGTCAGAAAGGTGTTTTTGTATTCCTCGTCGGACATCTTCAGGATTTTAATTCCCTGGATAATGCCCTTGATTTCCAGAATGATAGCACCAACGCTGCAGGTAAAGAGAGAAAGTGCAATCTTGCCGATTCCTTTTCCGACGTTGCCCTGCATAAAATCAGGAACACCGACGGCATTGAAGATGATGGTCATGATCCCAAAAAGAATTTTGTTTTCCATAAGAGAACTCCTTTCATTCTTATGCTGATATTTTACCATAAAACGCGAAATTTGTCAAGGGTTATCCCGCCACGGAAATTACGTAGCCGTCTTCCACGCGGGTTTGGAAAACAACGCCGTCGGAAGGGGATAAAACGTTTTGTTGCCGATCCTTCCGCGGGAGAATTCCGTTCCGCTTAAAAACCGCTTCCTTTCGCGTCCAAAGGGTTAAAAAGCGGAGATTTCGTTCTTCCGGATTTTCCGAAGCCCGAAGATATACCAACTCGTGATCGGTGCAGATCCGTTCCTGGATCGACGGCTTTATCGGGCGGATAACTTCAACGTCAATTCCCACAGGACGGTCGGCAACGACGCAAGCCACGACGTTTTCCGAGTGGGAAAGGCTGAAATAGACCGGATTCCCCTCCACGTAAGGCTTTCCGGAGGGGGAGACGAGGATTTCCACCGCGGTCGGGGGGACGTTTAACGCTTCCGACAGGGCGACCTTCGCTAAATGATCCGCCGCAATACATTGTTTTTTTGCCAATTTTTTGGTCATGCGGTCGCATTTGTTCCGCCGTTCGGGGGACATCTCAAAATACCAGCCCTCGAACTCCTGCGCGGAAACCGCCGCAATATCGCAAAAATATTCCTTCAAATCCACCCCTTCTGTCCGTATTTTATTATACCGCAACCGAAGAAATTTGTCAAGTCACAAAAAATTGCACTTTTTTTCCGAAAAACCTCTTGCAATCCATCAAAATATGTTGTATAATATAGGGTAGAAAAGAAATCAATTTCGGAGGTAAAACGAAATGTTAGTTTCCGCAAAAGAAATGCTCACCAAAGCAAAGGCCGGTCATTACGCGGTCGGTCAGTTCAACATCAACAACCTGGAATGGACCAAAGCCATCCTTCTCACCGCCCAGGAGATGAATTCTCCCGTTATCCTCGGTGTGTCGGAGGGTGCCGGCAAATATATGTGCGGCTACAAGACCATCGTCGGTATGGTCGAGGGGATGATCGAAGGACTCGGCATCACCGTTCCCGTCGCCCTGCACCTGGATCACGGCTCTTACGAAGGCGCTCTTGCCTGCATCGAAGCCGGATTCTCTTCCGTTATGTTTGACGGTTCTCATTACCCCATTGAAGAAAATATTGCAAAAACCACCGAATTGGTCAAGCTGACCGGCGAAAAGGGAATTTCCCTGGAAGCGGAAGTCGGCGCCATCGGCGGAGAAGAAGACGGCGTTGTTGGTACCGGCGAATGTGCCGATCCCGACGAATGTAAAGAAATTGCCGATCTCGGTGTAACCATGCTCGCCGCAGGGATCGGCAACATCCACGGCAAATATCCCGCCAATTGGGCAGGACTGTCCTTTGATACCCTGGCTGCCATTCAGGAAAAAACCGGAACGATGCCCCTGGTTCTCCACGGCGGTACCGGAATTCCCGCCGATCAGATCCAGAAAGCCATCGATCTCGGCGTTTCCAAGATCAACGTCAATACCGAATGTCAGTTGGCGTTTGCCGCCGCTACCCGCAAATACGTGGAAGCAGGCAAGGATCTGGAGGGCAAGGGCTTTGATCCCCGCAAGCTTCTCGCTCCCGGCGTCGAAGCCATCAAAGCTACCGTCCGTGAAAAGATCGAGCTGTTCGGCTCTGCGAACAAGGCGTAATTTTTGAAATTAAAAAGAGAATCCGCCTTTCGGAGGATTCTCTTTTTCATACAGGAAGGATTTATTATGAATTGGAACGGAAAAGTAATCAATTTTCTCGGTGACAGTATTACCCAGGGCGTAGGCGCTTCCTGCCCCGAAGCCCGCTACGTCAGCCAAACGAAGGAGCTTTTAAACCTTGCCGCCGCCAACAATTACGGCATCAGTGCTACGCGGATCGCACCCCGCAAGCACCCGAATCACGGCGATTACGTGGAGGAAAATTGGTTCGGCAATCGGGTGGAATCCATGGATCCCGACGCCGACGGTGTCGTCGTTTTCGGCGGAACCAACGATTTCGGTCACGGCGACGCCCCTCTCGGAAGCATGAGCGATACCACCGACGATACCTTTTACGGCGCGATGAAGAATTTGTGCCTGAAGTTGATCAACCGTTATCCCGGCAAGCCCATCGTCATTCTTACCCCCCTGCACCGTTGCTCGGAGGATAATATTTTCGGCGATGAAAAGGGACACAAAATGGCTCTGGGCGTTCCCTTGTCTGCCTTCGTGCAGGCAATTCGTGAGGTTGCCGCTTACTATTCTCTGCCCGTCCTGGATCTTTGGGCGGTCAGCGGAATCCAACCCAACGTTCCCGTAATTAAAGAGAAGCTCATGCCCGACGGACTTCACCCCAACGATGCAGGTCATCGTCTGGTGGCGGAACGCCTCGCAGGCTTCTTGAACGCTCTGTAATCTTATCCAAATCAAGGCGGTGTGTTAAATCACGCCGCCTTTTGAAAAAAATTCCATTTCCGCTATTGACAAATCAATAAAACTGTGCTATAATTTACTCATAAATTTTTATGAAAGGAGGAGAATACGATGACAAACCGCATTTACAATCACAATTTTATCAACGCAAACGTACTCCCCTCCGAGGATCATAAAGCATAATCAGACCGTCTGACGGTTTGTCATCCCGGTGCGTACGAGTACGCCCCGGGTATTTTTTTGTGTTCAAGGCACCCGTGGGCGGCTCACGGGTGCTTTATCGTTTCTCTCGGAGAACACCCTTGGAACGAAATCTGAAAGAAAAACGAAATGAAAAACATACTTGAATTATTAAAGCCTTATCGAAAAAAACTGATCGGCGTTGCCGTGATTGACGGGATTGGCATGATCTGTGCCCTTTTGATGCCCTTCGTGATGAGCGAAATCGTCGAAAAGGGAATTTCGGAGCAAAACCTTGCGCTCGTGTGGCAATACGCGGGGATTATGGTGCTTTTGGCGGTGGTATCGGTTACGGCAAACGTAATCTCCGCCAAGCTGAACACCGGGATTTCAGCCGGTTTTTCGGCGGATCTTTGCAGTAAAACCTTCGAGAAGATCAATTCCCTTTCTTATTCCGCTTATACGAAAATCGGACCTTCCGGATTGTTGACGCGAGCCACCGATGATATCTGGAACGTGGAGGGGACGATCACCGGCCTGCCTTACACGCTGTTCACCGTTCCCGTCATGTTTATCGGCTCCGCCGTCCTTGCGTTTTTGGCCGATCCCGTATTGTCTGCGGTATTTATGCTGTCGATTCCGCCGATTCTTATTATGGTTCTGATTTTGATGCGGCCGTTGTACGATATGTGGGATCGGTCGGATCGGTACGTGGATCTGCAGAATAAAATCGTAAGAGAGCGCCTGTCGGGGCTTCGCGTCGTGCGGGCGTTCAACAACGAAAAGCGGGAGCACGGAAGAGCCAAGTTTGCCACGGAGGAAATGGCAAAGTACATGATCCGCGCCAATACCCGGGGCGGAATGGTCGATCCCTTTGCGATGCTTTTGCTGAATCTTGCCACGGTGGCGGTGGTCTGCTTCGGCGGAATTCGGGCGCAGCTCGGCTCCGGGATTACCACCGGCGGCGTAATCGCCGTACTGCAGTATATCGGGATGATATCCAACGCACTGATCAGCATTTCCTGGACCCTTGCGTGGCTTCCCAAGGTAAGGGTCTCCCTGCGCCGCTTGAATGAAATTCATTCCGCCCCCGACGAGGAAACGATTCCGCAGGGCGCGGGGAAAACCGCGGACGGATTTGACGTCGAAATTAAAAACCTCTCCTTTGCCTATCCCAACGCCACCAAAAATGTCATCGAAAACGTGTCGCTTACCCTTCGGGAGGGGGAGCATATCGCCCTGATCGGCGGCACGGGAAGCGGAAAAAGCACGCTGATAAAATTGCTCGCAGGTCTTTTTGATCCCGGCGAGGGAGAAATTCGGATCGGCGGGGTGTCTTACGGAGATATGAGAAAATCCGACGTCCGCGCCCACTTCTCGGTCGCCCTCCAAAAGGCGCAGATCTTTGAAGGCACGGTGCGGGATAATATCAAAATGGGCAATCCCGAAGCCTCCGACGAGGAAATATATCGGGCGCTGAAATTATCGAAAATGGCAGAGTTCGTCGATTCCCACTCCGAGGGATTGGACTACCTTTTGGTCGGAAGCGGTCAAAACGTAAGCGGCGGTCAGCGTCAGCGGCTCAACATGGCAAGAACGGTCATTAAAAACGCCGACGTCTATATTTTCGACGACAGCTTCAGCGCTTTGGACTTTCTTACCGAAAGCGAGATCAAGGAAAATTACGCTGCTCTCCTGCAGGGAAAAAGCAGAATCGTCGCAACCCAGCGGATCAGCACGGCGATGAGCGCCGACCGCATCTACGTTCTGGATCAAGGGCGAATCATCGGCATCGGGACCCACGACGAGCTTCTTTCATCCTGCCCCATCTATCGGGAAATTGCCGAATCCCAGCTTGGCAAGGGAAAGGAGAGCTCGAAATGAAAAAGAATACGAAACGAAACGGATTCAGCTCGATCAAGGTAATCCTTCGCATCCTGAAGGATTCCTTGGGGATCGGTCATTGGCTTCTCCTTGCCACGGTCTTGAGCATCGGTTCTGCTTACCTTGCCATGACGGCACCGGAAATTCTCGGAAACATGACCAATCAGATTTACGATTTTCTCGACGCAGGGATCGTCATGGATTCCCCTTTGTTCTTTCGTCGCATGATAATTCTCGTGGCGATCTATCTCATATCCGCCCTTTTGGGCGCGCTGACCAAGGGAGTTATGAATTACTCCGTCAGCAGCTTTTTTACCTGTAAATTGCGGGTGAAGATGAGCGAAAAAATAGCGAAGATTCCGATCAAAGTCGTTGATAGCACGCCAAACGGAGAATTCATATCCCGCATGACCAACGACGTTTCCATGATGGGCGGCTCGATCCACGATATCTTCGGCGTCGTGATTAACGGCGTCATTCAGCTGGGAATGATCTCGATGATTATCTTTCGGGAAGAGCCCGTCATGGCGTTGGCGGTCATCCTGTTCGTCCCCCTTTCTCTGATCCTTTCCGCCCTGCTTGCGTCGAAAAGCGAAAAGCACTTTAACGAGTTTCGGGTCCAATCGGGAAAGCTTTACAGCATTTGCGAAGAAAATTTAGCCTGCTTTGACGCGGTCAAAATTTTCTCCATCGAAAAATCACAGAACGAAAAATATAAAAAGGTGACGAAAAAGTACGCCGAATATTCCTCCAAGGGGTACTTCGTTTCGGGACTCGTCAGCCCCATCGTCGGACTGATCAACAACCTTTCTTACGTTGCAATTTGCGTGATCGGATCCTATCTCGTGATCCACGGACGGGTCAACGTCGGCTCCCTCGTCGCCTTTATCATGTACACCAAGCTATTCTCCGGACCCTTGGAATCCATCGCCAACGGAATGTCCATGATCCAATCTACGATCGCCTCCGCAAGAAGAGTGTACGAATACCTTGACGGAGAGGAGATGGAGGAGCACGAGCCCGAAGGCGTCGGAACCGTTCGCGGCGAGGTGGAATTGATCGACGTTTGTTTTTCCTATACCGACGATAAGCCCTTGATTGAGCACCTGAACCTACGCGTCAAGCCGGGGGAGAAGGTGGCGATCGTCGGACCTACGGGCGGCGGGAAAACGACCATCGTAAACCTTTTGATGCGTTTTTACGATCCGAAATCGGGAAAGGTTTTGGTGGACGGCAGGGATATTACCTCCATGAGCCGTACCGACGTGCGGGAAATGTTCGGGATGGTTCTGCAGGACACCATGCTCTTTTCGGGAAGCGTATATGACAATATCGCCTACGGAAAAGAGGGCGCAACGCGGGACGAGGTAATGCAAGCCGCAAAAAAAGCGCATATCGACCGATTTATCGACGCGTTGCCCGACGGATACGATACCGAGATCAACGAGGACAGCACCAATATCAGCGCAGGACAAAAGCAGCTTTTGACGATTGCCCGCGCCTATCTGTCGGATCGACCGATCCTGATCCTTGACGAAGCCACCAGCAACGTGGACACCCGCACCGAGCTTTTGATCCAGCAGACGATGGACGATCTGATGAAGGACCGTACCGCCTTCGTTATTGCCCATCGGCTCTCCACCGTCGAAAACGCCGACGTTATTCTGGTGGTGGATAACGGTCACGTCGTCGAGCAGGGAACCCACGCCGATCTGTTAGCGCGAAAGGGATTGTACTCCAAAATTTATAACAGCCAATACCCAAAAACGAAGATGTAAAAAGAACCGGAAGGAATTTCTCCTTCCGGTTCTTGTATCGTTATATCATTGAAAAACGGAAAAATCCAACGGATTTGCTTCCTCCTGCCGCACCGCGTCCGCGATGTGCTTTTCGACGGCAACGCCGCAGACGGCGTTCAATTCTTGGAACAGGGCGTTGGAATTGACCTCGCACAGGATCGGCTCTCCGTGTTTGCCGTACAACAGATCCACGCCGCCGAAATCCAGCCCCAAAAGGGCGCAGGCGCTGATTGCCGCATCCTCAAATTCCTTGGGCGGTCGGATCGCCGTTCCCCGTCCCCCCGCACCGATATTGGAGCGAAAATCATTGGGATTGTACCGTTCCATGGCGGCGACGGCTTCTCCCTTTACGACGTAGATCCGAAGATCCTTTCCCTTGGAGGTATCAATATATTCCTGCAGTAAATAAGGTTGATCCTTCCATTGGTCACAACAAGCAATCAGTTCCTCTTTGGAAGCAATCAGTTTTACCTGTTGCCCCAACGATCCAAAGGCTAATTTTGCCACCAAGGGAAATTGAAGCCGTTCCCCCGCCCGCCTTGCAAATTCCCCGCGGAAGATCGGATCGTCGGAAAATAACAGGGGAGAGGGCACGGTCTTCGGAAGGTTTAGATCTCTCCGCAATAACTCCGCCGTCCGCCGTTTGTCATCGCACAGTTCAATCGAGCCGATGTTGTTATATAGGCGGACGCCAAGCATCTCCAGCCGAAGCCCCGTAATAACGTCCTTGTCAAAATAAACGCATTTTTCAAATTCGATCTCTTCATCCCCGAGGAAAAGCAATTCGTCCGTGTAAAGGCAGGGGCAATCCAATTCCCGTGCAACGGCGCGGGCTTGCTTCCCAAAAACAGATTCCAGGGATCGGTTGTAAATAACGGCGTATTTTCGGTTCATCGTATCATTCTTTCATCATTTCTTCGTAGGCGGTCATAATCGCAAGCTTTCCGCTGGAATAGGTCAATCCGCCCTGCAAATATCCCACGAAGGGGTCGCGCATCGGACCGTCCGCGGAAATCTCAATGGACGCGCCGGAAACGAAGGTCCCCGCCGCCATAATTACCTGGTCGTCGTATCCGTCCTCTATATAGGGTTCGGGATAAACGTAGGAATCCACCGGCGATCCCTTTTGAATTCCCTGGCAGAACCGCACCAGCTTTTTCGGATCTCGGAAGGTGACGGTCTGTACGATGTCGCTTCGCTTCGCGTCGTAGGAAGGCGTCGTTTCAAATCCGGCGTTTTCGAATAATTTTGCGGCAAATACGGCGCATTTCATGGCTTCTGCCACGGTGTGGGGCGCCATAAACAATCCCATCGTCAAGGGACGCATCTGATCCAGCGAGGGGGTGCAGTCCTTGCCCAAGCCTACGGCAGTCAGACGGTACGCCGCCTTTTCCACCAAATCGGCGCGGCCGGCAATATATCCTCCCGTCAGGGCAATTCCGCCCCCGGCGTTTTTAATCATCGACCCGGCGATCAAATCCGCCCCCACCTCGGTGGGCTCGCGCAGCTCGGTAAATTCTCCGTAGCAGTTATCCACCATCACGATGGCGCGCTTGTTGACCGTCCGAACGATTTTTTCAATCACGTCGATGGTCAGCGCAGGGCGGGTGGTATATCCGCGGGAGCGTTGCACGTAAACCATTTTGACCGAAGGATCGGTTTGCAACGCTTTTTCGATGGCGTCGTAGTCGGGGGAGAAATCCTCCAGCAGATTGATTTCCCGGTATTTTACCCCGAAATCCGCCAAAGAACCGTTGCCCGGCGTTCCGGAAAGCCCGATGGTCTGCAACAGCGTGTCGTAGGGTCTTCCGGTGACGGCAAGCATCGTATCGCCCGGTCTCAATACCGCAAACAACGCCGTTGCCAGGGTGTTGGTTCCGGAAGAAAAATTATGGCGCACCAGCGCGTCTTCCGCCCCCAACACCTGCGCCCATAGGGCGTCGAGGGTGTCTCTTGCCTTGTCGTCGTGTCCGTATCCGGTGGTTCCGTACATCGTCGCCTGGGAAACCCTATGATCCCAAAAGGCCTGCATTACCTTTTGGGTATTTTTTTGTTCGATTTCCTCGATCTTGCGGAATTGCTCCCGAACCTGATCCTCTGCCTGCTCCGCCGCAAGGCGGGTGTCCAACGTAAACATAGTATGGCGTCTCCTGTTGCTACTTGCTTTTTTTTCAAAAATATGGTAAAATGGTAGTAAGATGTGTTTCTCATCTCTATTATATATGAGAAAACGAAAACTGTCAAGAAGGGAACTGAGGTTTTTTGCTGAATTTTCTGAGAAATCGACCGGATCTGAATACCGTCCTGCGGGAGGTGGGGGATGATTGCACCCCTTCTGCCGAAAAAATCTTCCGCGCGGCACAGCCGGTGGATGAAATTAAGATCGTTATTTTGGGGCAGGATCCCTATCCCGCCCCCGGCGCCGCCACCGGACTTGCCTTTGAGGTCAACGGGCTTTCCTCCTGGAAGCAGCCCTTTCGGCAGGTATCGCTGAAAAATATCGTCCGCCTTTTATACGCCTCTTACACCGGCGCCGATCCCTACCGGACCAAATTTTCCGATGTTTTGGATGCCATGGATCGGGGAGATTTTTCCATCCTTCCTCCGGACCGTCTCTTTTCTTATTGGGCGGAAAACGGCGTGCTTCTGCTGAACACGGCGTTGACCTGCAAGCCCGGATACCCCGGCTCCCACGCGGAATTGTGGCAGCCGATCATGGACGATCTGATTCGTTATATCGAGGATCAGGCGCACCCCGTATGGTTCCTTTGGGGAAAGGAAGCGCAAAAATATAATTACGTACAAAAATCCTATCAATCCCGCCACCCCATGCTTTGCTCCGCAAATTGGGCAGACGATTTTCTCAAAAACCCCTGTTTCCGAGAGACTTCGACCTTTATCGATTGGCTTGGCTGACCGATTTTTCGCCCCTTGAATAAGCCCCGTATTTTTCGGTAAAACTGTGGAAAAGAACCGCAGAAAAGGGGACACGTCATGATACGAGGCTTATTTCAGAACGCCGTTATTATTCAAAATCCGCGGGGAGGCAAAATTTTCAGCCAGGCGATCTTTATTCTTCGTCCGGAATCTGCCTGCACCGACCGGGAATTGGTCGAGGAGGCGCAGCGGATTATTGAAGAGAATACCTCCGTCCGAAAACGGCGCAAGGCGTACAAATAATCAAATCCACCTTCGGGTGGATTTTTCCTTGCGTTGACAAAAGGCGAAAAATATGTTATACTTAATTCGACAAAACTCGAACCGTTAGGAGTGTTACGCTCTGAAAAAGTATATACTGATATTGCTTTCCGTCCTGATCCTCACCGGTTTTTCCGCCTGTGAGGACGCTCCCGTGCTGTCTTCTGCCCCGGTGGATAAGACGGCGCTGGTCTCTTTGCTGGAGGATTTCAAGACCATCCCCCAAACCCTCGACCAGGCAACCCTCGTCACCGCCTATTCTTTGGTAAATCAGAACGAACAGGCGACGCAAAAAGAAGTCAACGAAGCGGTTTCGGCGTTGAAGGGATTAAAGCAATCGATCTACGCCACCCCCATGTCCTTTATCGACGGCGGGTTGGAGCCCCACGTCCGCACCGCCCTGGGCTTGGACGACGACGTTGCCATCACCATCGGCGATTGCCTTTCCCTGGAGGAGCTGGATTGCACCTACGATAAAAATCTCGGCGCAAAGATCCGCGTATCCTACGATTTCCGCTATTTCCCCAATTTAAAATCTCTGAACCTGTCGGGGAACAGCGTGGAGGATTTGGCAGGCTTTGCCTACCTTTCCAAGCTGGAGCATCTTTCTCTGGCGGATAACCCGGCGCGTTCCTCCACCTTGTCCGAAGACGATGCCGAGGCGGATATCCGTTCTTTGGATATTTTGGGGAAATTGCCCCTCAAGACGCTGGACTTGTCCGGGAAATCGGTCATTCTGTCCTTTTCCGCCCTGCCCATTATGACGCGGCTGGAATCCCTTGACATTTCCGAAAATTCCCTGGATTCCCTGGATGCGATCGGCACGAAATGCCCCAATTTGAAAACCCTCGTCGCCGCCGATTGCAAGATCTCCACCCTTTCCGACCTCGCCTTCTGCACGGGGCTGGTTTCCCTGGATCTGACCCGCACCCGGGGGATCGACCTGTCTTTTTTGGAATTTCTGACGGCGCTGGAAACCCTTACCCTCGACGGCGTTTCATTGACCGATTACGAAGCCTTGACCAAGGCAGCTCAATTAGTATCTCTGTCCCTTTCCGGGTGTGAGATCTCGGATCTCTCCTGGATTTCCGGCTTTGGTCTGCTGCAGCAGTTAAATCTTTCCGAAAATGAAATTACCGATTCCGTACTCCCCACGGGGAAGACCGCGGTAAAGAAACTGAACCTTTCCGGAAATAAAATCGAATCCTTCGTTTTGACCGACGCCTGGTCGGAGGTGGAAGAATTAAATCTTTCCGAAAACGGCTTAACCTCCTTTTCCGTTTCGGTTTCCGGCGGAGAATGCGGGCTGAAGGTGTTGAATCTTTCTTCCAACGCTCTTTCGTCCTTTTCCCTTGGAAATGCGTCGAAGCTGGAATCCGCCGACCTTTCGGACAACGAATTGGAAACGCTCTCCCTTTCTTCCCAGTCCTTACTGTCTCTCTCCCTTTCCGACAATCCGTTGCAGGGATTGACTTTGAATCTTCCTTCCCTTGCTTCGTTGGAAATGGCGTGCAATACGGAATTTACCGAGCCGGTCTCGTTGAATCTTCCTGCGTTGAAGCTGCTGGATCTTTCCGAGGAATTTACGTCTCAAACGGATCTGCTTGCATCTCTTCCCGAGTTGGAAACGCTGTCGGTGCATCTTTCCGGCGCTTCCTCCGATTCCCTTGCCCGACTGACCTCCTTGAAGACCCTGACCGTCTATGGGGGAGACGACGCCTCCCTTTCGTTCCTTTCCAAGCTTTCCGCCTTGGAAACGCTGACTATTTCCCACAGCTCCGTGATCACCCCCTCCATCAGCGGGATTGCAACCTTAAAAGCGTTGCATTTCAATTCCTGCTCCAAGCTTACGGACGTTGCTGGGATTACGTCCCTTCCCGCCCTGGAATCCTTCTCCGTCGTCGGCGGAAATCTTTCCGCCCCTGTCATAAAGGATTTTCCCGCCCTTCGCACCGTAACCCTTTCCAAGTGTGATCTCACCTCCGTTTCTTATATGACGAACCTGCCCCTGCTGACGACGCTGAATCTTTCGAATAACGGATTTCAAACCATCGAGGTGCTGGGCTTTTCTCATTTGCAGTATCTTGATTTGAGTGACAATAAGCTGGAAACGACGAAAGCCATCACGTTGGATATCACCAAGGGAACGCTGAACATTGCCGGAAACGAAGAATCCCTTTACGAGGATTTGTCCTCCTATCCCGACACGTTAAACGTAATCATAGAGGAATAAAATGGGCACGGCGGCGCCGATTTTTCCGCCGTCGGCTCAATTTGTTGAAATTTTGCTACAATTCCCTCTTGACAAATCGAAAAAAATATAGTATAATATTCAAGCACAATGAAGCAGACTTCGTCTCACCCTGCCGCACCGCGAGCCGGGTTAATATCGAAAGCATCCCGAGGATGCTCTATCGACGGACGGATTTTGCTCTGTCGATTTTCTTTTTTTTTGGAGGTGTTTTCCCATCAACGCAAAAAAATTTCAACTCAACGAAGAAATCAGAGATCCTCAAGTCCGTCTGATCGACGCGGACGGCTCCCAGCTGGGAATTCAGTCTGCCCGTGACGCCCAAAAGGTCGCCTACGACAGAGGATTGGACTTGGTCAAGATTTCTCCCCAGGCAGTTCCCCCCGTTTGCAAGATCATGGATTACAGCAAATACTGCTTCGAGCAGGCAAAGCGGGAAAAGGAAGCCCGGAAGAATCAGAAGATCGTCTCGGTCAAGGAGGTCCAGCTCAGCGTTCGTATCGAACAGCACGACCTGGAAACCAAGCAAAACCACGCCCTTCGCTTTTTAAAGAGTGGGGATAAGGTCAAGGTTTCCCTTCGCTTCCGCAGCCGTGAGATTCAGCATCCCGAGCTCGGTCAGGAGGTTATGGAGCGCTTCGCCCAGGCCTGCTCCGAATTGGGTATCGTTGAAAAGCCCGCAAAATTGGAAGGCAGAAACATGATTATGATTCTTGCCCCCAGACCTGCGAAATAATTTTGCGTGGGGATTTCCATATCACCGTTAATCAAATCATTTTAATAAAGGAGAAAGTATCATGCCTAAGTTGAAAAGCCACAAGGGTGCTGCCAAGCGCTTCAGCGTTACCAAGGGCGGCAAGGTCAAATTGAACCGCGCCAACAGAAGACACATCCTTACCAAACACACCACCAAGTACAAGAGAGGTCTGCGGAAAGCCGGCTACGCCAGCCCTGCAAACGCCCCCACCATTAAAAAGCTGATTCCCTACGCGTAAGAGGAGGAGAGATAGAAAATGGCTAGAGTAAAAGGCGCAATGATGACGCGCAAAAGACGTAAGAAGATTCTGAAACTTGCCAAAGGCTACTTTGGTGCAAAATCCAAGCAATTCCGTACTGCTAACGAAGCGGTCATGAAGTCTCTGACCTATGCGTACATCGGCAGAAAGCTGAAGAAGAGAGATTTCCGTTCTCTGTGGATCACCCGCATTTCTGCGGCTTGCGCCCAGAACGGCATCAACTACTCCCGCTTTATCAACGGTCTGAAGAAGGCAAACATTTCCCTGAACCGCAAGGTTTTGGCTGATCTTGCCGTTTCCGATCCCGCTGCATTTACCTCTCTGGTTGAGAAGGCGAAAGCGGCTCTTTAATTTTGAACAAAACGGAGACCGTTCGCGCCGTGTCCTCAGGGACACGGCGCATCGATATAAATCCCGGAAGGGATCTTCGATATGTTTGCTACGCAAACGAGGCATATCGATAAACCGCATCTGTTTACAGGTTTGCGGTGGAAAGAAAAGGACGCGGAATTTTAGCAATCCCTCGTCCTTTTTCTATCGGTACGTTCTATTCTCAAAACCGTCTTTGGAGTGCGTTGTTTTTTGGTCTCCGTTTTTCTTTTTTGGAGGATGTTCCTTGACCAACATTGTCGGCCCGATCCGTCGGGCAATTCAGGAATACGATATGATCTCCGAAGGGGATCGGATCGCCGTCGGGGTTTCCGGCGGAAAGGATTCCGGGGCGTTATTATTCGCCCTGGAGCGTTTGTCGCATTTTTATCCCAAAAAGTTTACCCTCGTCGCGGTAATCATCGATATGGGGGTGGGCATGGATTATACTCCGTTGGAGGAAAAAATCCGTGCCGCGGGGATCGAATGCGTCCGAAAAAAGACCGATATCGCCCACATCATTTTTGATCTGCGCAAGGAGCAAAATCCCTGCGCTCTTTGTGCCGTCATGCGTCGGGGTGCGTTGAACCGCGCCGCGGCGGAATTGGGGTGCAATAAGGTTGCCCTGGGGCATCATTACGATGACGTTTTGGAAACCTTTCTTCTGAACCTGGTTCACGGCGGCAGATTGGGGTGTTTTCAACCGGTTACCTACCTGGATCGTATGGAGGTTACCGTCATCCGCCCGATGATCTACGTCCAGGAAAAATCCGTCAAAAGCTTTTGCCGTTCCAACGAAATTCCGGTCATCGAGAACCCCTGCCCCGCAAACGGCTTGACCCAGCGGCAGGAAATGAAGGATCTGATGAAAGAGCTGGAAGGACGCTATCCGGGGCTTCGGAAGCGTATTTTCGGTGCTCTTCAGCGCTCCGGATTGGACGAATGGTGAAAAAAATGTATCATTTTACGAAATTCTATTGTGCTTTCTGTTCGGTTATGGTATAATTAGTTATAATAAATTATAACTAAAGCGGAGGATGTATGGCTACGAAGCGCTTGTTTATTATCGAAGGAATCGACGGGTCGGGGAAGACGACCCAGGTTTCCCTGCTCCGTCAACGGCTGCTGGACGCAGGGAAGGACGTGGTTCAGATCAAGCTCCCGAATTACGGTTCTCCCGCTTGCGCCCCGGTGGAGCAGTACCTTTCCGGCGCTTACGGATCGGACGCCGATTCGGTCAATGCCTACGCCGCCTCCGCCTTCTTTGCCGTCGATCGGTTCGCCTATTTCAAAACCGGCTGGGGCGAAGATTACGAAAAGGGCAAGGTCATTCTGTCCGACCGATACGTTTCTTCCAATTTGCTCCACCAATGTGCCAAATTGTCGGCGGAGCAACGGATCGGTTATATGGAATGGCTCTATGATTTCGAGTTCAACAAGATGGGCATTCCCCGTCCCGACGCGGTTTTCTATTTGGACGTGCCCCCCAAGGTCACCGGCGGCTTGATGACCGGGCGTTACGAGGGGGATGAGTCGAAAAAGGATATTCACGAACGGAATACGGAATATCTTCGCCGATGCTACGAAATGGGCTTGTATTGCTGTGAAAATCTCGGTTTTCATCGGATTGCCTGCCTGGACGACCAAGGAAATATGCTTCCCAAGGAAGTGATTTCCGACGCCATTTTCCGCAAGATCGAGCATCTTCTGGAATCGTAAGGATTGGAGTGAATTGCATGGTGTACGTTCTTCTTGCCGACGGATTTGAAGAGATCGAAGCCCTTGCCCCCGTGGATTTTTTGCGCCGTTGCGGCGTAACCGTTAAGACCGTCTCTCTGACCGGAGCCCCGGTGTCGGGCGCCCACGGAATCGTCGTTACGGCAGACGCCTCCCTGTGCGACGTCAATTTTTCCGATGCCGAAATGGTGGTTCTTCCCGGCGGAATGCCCGGAACGACGCACCTGGACGAATGTCCCCAAATGACGGAAATCCTCGAAAGGGTGTATGATCGGGGCGGAGTTCTCGCCGCCATCTGCGCCGCCCCTATGGTGCTCGGCAAGCGTGGATATCTGCAGGGGAAAGAAGCCGTCTGCTATCCGGGGTTCGAAGATTTTCTTTTCGGTGCTCGGATCTCGGAAAAACCCGTCGTCCGTGACGGTCGTATCGTAACCGCAAAAGCTGCCGGCGCCGCCTGGCAATTCGGATATATTTTAGGAGAGATTCTCGTGGGAAAAGAAACCTGCGAGACCGTCCGCAAAAATTTGTACCTTCCCCCCTTTGGAGAATGATATGAAAAAAGTAATCGCCGTTTCCATAACGTCGGCGTTGATTTTCGCCGTCCTGTGGATTCTGAAACTGTTTGAGGTTACGGACAACCCTCTGATCCTGTCTTTGATCGGTGCGGCGTTGTTCCTTTTCGGGTCAATGGCGCTCAAGGTGTTGACCCCCCGCATCCGCACCCCCCGCTTTTTTTCCTTCAATCCCATGTCTCCCTTGGAGTGGAAATTGACCGTAAGCCTTTGTATTCTTCTGATTTGCGGCTCTTTTTTGCTCAATTATCTGACGTCAATTTTTTACCGCCTTCTTGCCGTGGAGGCTCCCCCCGCCTTTTCCGGCACGGGCTATTCCTCCGTCGGCGTTGCGATTTTGTGCATCGCTCTTTTGCCCGCCCTGTTTGAGGAGTTGTTTTTCCGCGGCGCGGTTTTGACCATGCTTCGGACTGCAAAGCTGAAAAACGCGGTGGTTATCGGTCTTTCGGCGTTTTTATTTATGATGCTCCACGGACCCGGATGGTATTTTTTGACCGATCTTTATGCCGGCGTCATCCTGGCGCTGATCGTCTATTTTACCGGCTCTCTTTACGCATCCGTCGCCGCCCACCTGATTTCCAATTTCGTTTCTTATTTTCTTTCCCTTTTCGGGACGCGGCTGACCGATGCAGGCATCGGAGATCTGACGGTTCACATCATCGTCGTTTGCTTGATCGGCGCCCTTTGCCACGTATTACATCTTTTGAAAAAACTGATTCTCAAAAATGAGAAAGAAGATCGCTCTCGCGTCAATGAAAATTCCCGCCGCTGGGAAGAAAAAAAGACAAAAGGAGAAAAATAATATGGGAAGAAGAGGAAAGCAATCCAAAGTGAAAAAGTGGATTCCTTTGATTATCATCGGCGTGATCGTCGCCCTGCTTGCCGCGGCAGCCATCACCGTCGGGGTGGTTTATTCCAATCTTCAGAAGGACGTCAACGGAGACGATTCCTTAACCGACCTTATTACCATCGAGATCGTTTCCGGAGACAGCACCAAGCGGATCGCCGCAAAGCTGGAGGAAAAGGGAATTATCGACTTCCCCTTCTGGTTTATTTTGATGGCGCGCCAGCAGAGTGTGGATAATAAATTGCAGATCGGCACTTACGAATTCAGTGTCGGCGATTCTTATCAGGAGATTCTGAACATTCTTAAAAAAGCCCCCAACTACCGTCCGTCGGTTCGCATCGGCTTTGCCGAAGGGGCGGAGGTTACGGATATTATTGAAAAATTCCTTGAGGTAGGCGCGGAAAACGGCGCAAAATGGAGTCAGGCAGGCTTCAACGAGGCACTGCAGGCAGACTACAACTGCCCCTACATTCCCGACCTGGATACCTTGCCTCGGGGCGTTCCCTCTTACGCACGCCTGGAAGGATTTTTATATCCCGATACCTACGATTTCTTCCTCGATTCCACCGAAGAGGAATTGTTTGCAAAAATGATTGACCAATTCAATAAAAAAGCCGAAGAATTCGCCCTTGCGGAAAAAGCCCAAGCCGCCGATATGACCGTGTACGAGGCGATGATCCTCGGTTCGATCATTCAACGCGAATCGGGCAACGTCTCCGATTTCCCCTTGATTTCCTCGGTCTTCAACAATCGGTTGGAAATTGATATGAAATTGCAGAGCGACGCGGCGGTTAACTACATGATCCCCAAGAACGAGCGCCGCCCCGGCTGTACCTACGAGCAGCTGAATACCGATACCCTGTACAACGTCTATATGCGGAAGGGATTGCCTCCCACCCCCATTTGTTGCTCCCGCATCGAAGCGGTGATCTACGCCTGCCAGCCGGAGGAAAGCGATTATTTCTACTTTATCGGAACCCCCGACGGAGTCACCATTTTCGCCAAAACCTATCAGGAGCATCTGGCAAACGTCAACAAGTATTTGAAATAAGGAGAGCCGTTCATGGCGCTTGACTGTCTGATCGATCCGGTCACGGAACGGTATCTTCGCACCCTGCCGTCTCTGATGCCCGAATCTCTTTCGGAGTTTGAGGAGGAGGTTCGTTCTGCCGGCTTCCCCGTGTCGTCGCCGGAAGCGATGGAGTTGCTGATTTTTCTCTGCACCGTCCGCCAACCCAAGCGGATTTTGGAAATCGGCACCTGCGTCGGTTTTTCCGCCGTTACCATGGCAACCGTTTGTCCCGGCGTGCAGATTGATACCATCGAACGCAACCCGGCGATGATCCCCGATGCAAAGAAGAATTTTGCGCGGTTTCAAAAGGAAAATATCACCCTGTTTGAGGGAGACGCGGCGGTAATTTTGCCCAATCTGTCCGGTCCGTACGATCTGATCTATCTCGACGCGGCAAAGGGGCAATATCCGACCTATCTCCCCGAATGTGTCCGTTTGCTTGCGGAGGGCGGGATCTTTCTTACCGATGACGTTCTGTTCCGCGGGCAGGTTTCTGCCGGAAAGCCCGACTGTCACCGCAATCAAACCATCGTCAACCGTTTGGACGAATATCTTCATTTATTAAAGCAGGATTCCCGATTAACAACCACCGTTCTGCCCATCAGCGACGGTATGGCTTTGTCCGTGAAGCGGAGGTGTACGCCCGATGAAAAAACCTGAAATTTTAGCCCCTGCCGGAGATTTTTCCCGCTTGATCTACGCCCTGGAATACGGCGCTGACGCGGTCTATGTCGGGGGAGAGGAATATTCTCTGCGCGCCGCCGCCGGAAACTTTTCTCGGACGGATCTGAAGCGTGCTGTGGAATACGTCCACGGAAAACAAAAGAAAATTTACGTCGCCTGCAACGTCGTCCCCCGAAATGAGGAGATCGACCGCCTTCCCGAATACGCCGCCTTCTTGCAGGAGGTGGGGGTAGATGCGGTCATTATTTCGGATTTGGGTTCCTTCTCCGTGTTCCGCCGATACGCTCCCAAGGTGGATATCCACGTTTCCACCCAGGCAAACGTAACCAATTACGAAACCTGCATGGCGTGGTATCATCTCGGCGCAAAGCGCATCGTGTTAGCACGGGAGCTTTCCCTGGAGGAGATCATCCACATCCGCCGCCGCGTTCCCCAAGATCTGGAATTGGAAGCCTTCGTTCACGGTGCCATGTGTATGGCGTATTCCGGTCGCTGTCTGCTTTCTCAATTTTTGACCGGAAGAGATTCCAATCGCGGCTATTGCGCCCAGCCCTGCCGCTGGAGTTATTCTCTGATGGAAGAAAAACGCCCCGGTCAGTATTTCCCCGTGGAAGAAACGGACAAGGGCACTCTGTTTATGAATTCCAAGGATCTTTCCATGATCGAGCATCTCCCTGAGCTTTGTGAAGCGGGGATTTCCAGCTTTAAGATCGAAGGACGGATCAAAACCGAATATTACGTGGCGGTCATTACCCAGGCGTACCGTCGGGCGTTGGACGACTGCTTTTCCGACGTTATCGCCTACGGAAACAATCTTCCTTCCTACGTGGAGCAGGTGGATATGGTCAGCCACCGTCCGTATTACACCGGGTTTTATTTCCCCGATCCGGAGCTGAACGGACAGAATTATGCCGAGCCCTCTTACATCCGCAATTACGAATTGGTCGGGGTAATCACCGGCTACGACGCTTTACACCGCCGTCTTTTCGTTACGGAGAAGAACAAAATAAGCGCAGGCGACGAGCTGATTATCGTCGAACCGGGACAACCCCTGCGGAAATTCAACGCCAACCGAATGTTCGACGAATCCGGCGCCCAGATCCTCTTCGCCCCCCACGCGGAAATGAAATTCACCATCGAATACGACAAATACGTATCCTCCCACTCCTTCCTCGTCCGAAAAAATCCGTCGCTTTAAGTTAAAAAAATCCTCCGAATCTCGGAGGATTTTTTATCTTATTGTAAAAATTTCGGCGGTTTAAAGTATAGGATCGAAGCGGTCGTTCCCAACAGGATCCCCACGATTCCGATGCCCAGCAGGATCAGACGGATGGTCGTTACGCGTCCCACGCCCCCGGAATTGCTGATGACCTTTTCCGGAATGACCACGTTCTTGCCCGCCTCTTCGGCGGAGAATTTTTGAATCTCCTTGCTTTCCCCGGCGATCTGAATGACGTTTTGATACGTTTTCTCCGCGCCGTTCAACTGCTCCTTCGTCAGGTTTTTATCCTCGTACAGCGCTAAAAATTCTTTTCGGGCGTCGGTCAGAAGCGTTTCGGCTTCAGGGGAAAGATCGTAGGTCGTTGAGTATAAATAATCTTCAATCTCGTCAACGTATTCCAAAAGCAGGTCGCGGTTCAGGATCGGAATCAGCCCGTTTTTCGCCGTTTTTAATTCCGCGGCGGCCTGATCGATTTCTTCCTGGGTTGCTCCGTCCTTTTCGTAGATCGGAACGGCGCCGTTGACCGCCTTTTGATAAGGCTGATAGGTCTCCGCCGTGTATTCGGCAGGATCGTAAACCTCGTTCAAAAGTGCCGCCAGCGAGGATTTGTCCGCCGCAAGGGAAGACACGGACAGAGTTATAAGGCACAGAGCAAAAAGAAAAAACGCAACGATCCGTTTCATAAAAATCCTCCCGACGGATATAAATTCCTTATTTAGAATATTATATCACTTTGTCGGGAGAATGTCAAGGGCAAAATGGTCTTATTTCGATCCCGATCCCAGGGAATCAAGCATTTCTTCTTTGGTAACGCCCGTCGATGCGGATTCCTGATCCACGGCTTCGGAGTTGGATTTTTCCGGCATTTCCAGCGTGTGCATAAATCCGCCGGCAGAAACGCTCGATACGTCCGCCGCCACGATCTGATCGTCAATGACGATCACGTTTGCCAACACCTGCGCCGTCGTTTCGTTGGGGTAATTGGAAATGGTATAGGTATATCGGGTTCCCGCATCCCCCTTGTAGTCGCTCAGATCAAATCCCTGGCTGATCTGCAGGGCGTTGTATTCGTTGTACGTAGCGTCAAATTCCTCCGGAATCGTGATGTTTACCACCTCAACCGGATCGTCAGATACCTGCCAGCCGAAGGTTTGCAGATACTCGATGCGTTCCTCGTTGGTTTCGCCCTTGACCGTGTCCTTCGACGCCTTGATCCCCGTGGGCAGAGAGATCAGCAGAAGCAGAACCAGACAGGCGCTGACCAACGCGATGGTCAAAATTTTCGTTTTTGTCAGTTTCGTCGAAAAAATAAACATTTCAATCACCTTTCCCTGATTGTTGGTTGTATTGCATTGTATTGAAAAAAACCGGGAAATATTCTTTTTTGACTTAAAATTTCTTATCAACCCCCTTACGCGAGAAAAAAACTATGAAGAAACGGAAACAATTTTCCCCCAAGTATTGCAAAAAACAAGGATTCGTGCTATAATATACTCAAATTACAGGATTTTTATGGGGAGTATTTTATGGTATTCGGAAAACATATCAACCGCTATTATCTGCGATATTCCTGGCTTTTTTTGCTGGGGCTGGCGGCGTTGATTATGGTCGATTATTTTCAACTGAAGATTCCGGAATTATATAAAACCGTCGTCAACGGCATGAATCACGGCTTTATCACGTCCGAGGGACAGACCCTTGCCTTTGATCTGGATTTTTTGTTGGATAAAGTCTGCCTTCCCTTGATCTTTATTATCCTTGCCATGATCGTCGGACGCTTTTTGTGGCGGGTTTGCTTTTTCGGCGCCGCCGTTTGGATGGAGACCGATTTGCGGAATCGGATGTTCGATCATTGTAAGGATCTTTCCCGTCAGTATTACCAGGTCAACAAGGTCGGGAATCTGATGTCCTTGTTTACCAACGATCTGGATACGGTGCACGAGTGCTTCGGCTGGGGCGTGATGATGTTCTTCGACGCGCTGTTTTTAGGGGCTCTTGCCATCGTAAAAATGTGGAACATGAGCTTCCGTCTGACCCTTCTTTCCATGATCCCCATGGCGTTCCTTTTGGTGATTGCCACCATCGTCGGGAGATCCATGATGAAAAAGTGGGACGTTCGCCAGGAAGCCTTTTCCGATCTGTCGGATTTTTCCCAGGAGAGCTTTTCGGGCATCGCCGTTATCAAGGCGTTCGTCAAGGAATTGAAGGAATTGCTCGCCTTCCGTCAACTGAACAAGCAAAACGAAAAGGCAAACGTGGAATATACCAAATCCTCCACCCTTCTTCGCATTTTCGTTACCCTGTTCGTGGAGTCGGTCATTTGCGTGATTCTCGGTTACGGCGGATATTTGGTCCATCAAGGGGTTTTTAACGCCGGACAGCTGATTGAATTTATCGGCTACTTCAACGCCGTCGTTTGGCCCGTGATGGCAGTCTCCGAGTTGGTGGAAATGTCCTCCCGGGGGAAGGCTTCCTTGAAGCGCATCTCGGAGCTTTTGGATGCCAAGCAGGACGTGATCGATCGGGATGACGTTACCGATCTTGGCTCGGTTTCCGGTAAAATTGAATTCCGCAACCTGACCTTCCGCTTTCCGGAGGGGGAATACGACGCGCTGAAAAACGTGTCCTTCACCGTCAACGCAGGGGAAAACGTGGGCTTGGTAGGGAAGACCGGCGCGGGGAAAACCACCGTGGTCGATCTGATCCTGCGGGGGTACAACGTCCCCGACGGCACGGTGTTTATCGACGGACGGGACGTAAATACCGTTCCCATCGCCCAGGTTCGCGCCGCTTCTGCTTACGTTCCCCAGGACAATTTCCTGTTCAGCGATACGATTTATAACAACATCGCCTTCGGCGTGGATTCTGCCGATGAACAAACGGTGGAGACCGTCGCAAAATTGGCGGACGTCCACGGCAATATTTCCGAGTTTAAGGAAGGCTACCAAACGGTTTTGGGCGAACGGGGCGTTACCGTCTCCGGCGGACAGAAGCAGCGGATCTCCATCGCACGGGCGTTGCTGAAAAACGCGCCCATTCTGATTTTGGACGATTCGGTTTCCGCCGTCGATACCAAAACCGAAAAGGTAATTCTGGAAAATCTCCGCCATACCCGCGCCGGAAAGACCACCATTCTCATCGCCCACCGCATCTCTACCATCGAAAAGATGGATAAGATTATTTTCATCGACGACGGTGAGATCCTTGCCGTCGGCACTCACGAGGAGCTGTACGGACGGTGCGCCGATTACCGCCGCATGGTCGATCTGCAAAAGCTGGAAGAGGAAGGAGAACGGAATCATGCGTGAATATTACCCCCTTCTCCTGGTCGGTGCCATCGTCGGCGTTCTTTCGGCGATTTTTATCGTTGCCTTTGCAACGCTGAAAAACAAAAAGGAAGCCATCGGCTTTGATCGGAATATGAAGGATTCCGAAATCGTCCGTCGGCTTCTGCAGTACGCAAAGCCCCATTGGAAAAGCTTTTTGTTCGTAATCGTCGTTATGATCTTTTCCATCGCCTACGATATCGTCGCCCCCTTGATCGTCGGTTACATCGAAGAGATCGTCAAGTCGGATTTTGAGTTAACGCTTCTCTTTTCCGCCGTCGCCCTTTACGGTGGCGTGCTTCTCATTTCCGTTATTTGTACTTACGTTCAGTCGATCACTCTGCAAAAAACAGGGCAGAAGATCCTGTCCTCCATTCGGGAGGATCTGTTTACCCATATCGAATCCCTTTCCCATAATCAGCTGAATCAGACCCCCGTGGGCAAGCTGGTTACCCGTGTAACCAACGATACCAACGCCATTTCCATGATGTTTACCAACATCATCGTCAACCTGCTGAAGAACTTTTTCATCATCTTCGGGGTGCTGATCGCCATGCTGACCGTCAATTATGAATTGACGCTGATGGTTTTGTGCTTCGTTCCCTTTATTATTCTGTTTACGGTGATCTTCCGCAAGTTTTCCCGAAAGGCGTATCGGAAGGTAAAGGACGGCACCACCGATATCAACACCTATCTTTCCGAAAATCTTTCCGGAATCAAGATCACCCAGATCTTCAATCGGGAGGAACGGAAAAAGAAGGATTTCGAGGAAAAAAGCCGTTTTTTGGGCAGGGCAAAGCAGAATCAGATCTTCGTCTTCGGGATCTTCCGCCCCATGGTGTATCTGCTTTATATTTCTTCTGTTCTCTGCCTGTTTTATTTGGGCGGTAAGGGGTATATTGATAATACCACCTTCCTCGGACAGACCATTACCGCAGGGACGGTCGTTACGTTTTATATGTACATCTCCAAATTCTTCAATCCCATTCAGAATTTGGCGGAGCAGTTTAATTGGCTACAGTCTGCCTTTGCCTCGGCGGAAAAGATCTTTACCGTATTTGACACCGAGCCCGAATTGGTTGACGAGCCCGACGCCGTGGAATTGGACGAGATCAAAGGGGAGATCGAATTTAAAAACGTCTGGTTCTCCTATGTCCCGGGCGAATGGGTCTTAAAGGACGTTTCCTTCAAGGTTGAGCCGAAGCAGACCGTTGCCTTCGTCGGCTCTACCGGATCGGGAAAATCCACGATTCTGTCCTTGATCTGCCGAAATTACGATATTCAAAAAGGGCAGATCCTCATTGACGGAATCGATATCAAAAAAATTAAAATTTCTTCCCTGCGGCGTCATTTCGGTCAGATGCTCCAGGACGTATTTCTGTTTTCCGGAACGATCCGCAGTAACATCGTCCTTCGGGAGGATTCCTATACCGATGAGGAGGTCATGGAAGCCTGCCGCTACGTCAACGCCGATTCCTTTATCAATAAGTTGGACGGCGGCTTGGACGAAGCGGTTCGGGAGCGCGGAAACAACTTTTCTGCCGGTCAGCGTCAGCTGTTGTCCTTCGCCCGTACCATTATCCATAAGCCCTCCGTTATGATCCTTGACGAGGCGACGGCGAATATCGATACGGAAACGGAGCTTCTGATCCAGAATTCCCTCGAAAAAATGATGACTATCGGCACGATGCTGATCGTGGCACACCGTCTTTCCACCATTCAGAAGGCGGACAATATCATTCTTCTTTCCAACGGAGAGATCGTCGAGCAGGGAACGCACCAGGAGCTTTTGCACCAAAAGGGACGCTACTATCAGCTATATACCCTTCAGTCTCATAAGGAAGAATTGCAAAAATCTTAAAACAATAACGCCGTTTGCGGGGTGATTTTATGCGCAGAAGATACAATTTCAGACGGGAAAAGAAAAAGCTGATTACCTTCTTTTCCCTGATGATCTTCTTTGCCGTCATGACGCTTTTGGGCGGAATTTTGGTCATGCGTCACGACTATCACACCTTGTATTCTCTCATTCCCGCAATCCCGACCGTCGTGTTTTTGTTCCTCTGCAAACGCACCCGCAAGCGGATCGAACGGCACGAGAGAGATTAAGGAACATCTTCCTATCAAAAACACTTGCTTTCTTTTGTAAAGCAAGTGTTTTTTTGCATATTCTGTTTTACTTGGGTAAAAAATAAGGAAGAAAAGGAGGCAGAATATGCGATCGGAAGATTATCAGCAGTTGGTTTGGAAACATACGCCGAAAAAGCCCTTGTGGAAAGGGTGTCTCGGTGCTTTTTTGATCGGCGGTACGATTTGTTTGTTGGGCGAGGTGTTTCAGGAAATTTATCTTGCCCTTGGTTTGGAGGAAACCGTAGCCTCCGCGATGGAGTCGGTAACGCTGGTCTTTTGCAGTATTCTTTTGACCGGATTCGGCGTTTACGATAACCTTTCCCGGGTTGCAGGCGCGGGGACGCTCGTGCCGATCACAGGCTTTGCCAACGCCATGTCGTCCCCGGTCATGGAGTTTCGGGTGGAGGGAATGGTTTTGGGAATCGGTCCGAAGATCTTCTCGGTGGCAGGCTCGGTCATCGCTTACGGCGTTGCCGCATCTACCCTTTACGGGTTGATTTATTAGATCCTGTTTCAGATCGGGGTGGTTGGATGAGTCGGAAAAAATTGGGAAGCGGAACGCTTCAGCTGAAAACGCCCCCGGTCATTCTTTCTTCTGCCGCCATGGTGGGTAAAAAGGAAAAGCAAGGTCCCTTGGGGGAGTATTTCGACCATTGGCAGGACGACGAATACTGCGGAGAAAGCAGCTTTGAGAAAGCGGAAAGCTTTCTCCAGAAGGAGGCGATGAAATATGCGTTCCAAAAAGCCAAAATATCTGAAAAAGATCTTGACCTTGTGTTCGCGGGCGATCTTCTCAATCAATGTATTAGTTCTAATTACAGCCTTCGTGATAGCGGCGTACAGTTTTTCGGCCTGTACGGCGCGTGTTCGACGATGGTGGAAGGGCTGATTTTGTCTTCTATGGCAATCGACGGAGGCTTTGCCGACCGTTGCGCCGCCGTCACGAGCTCTCATTTCTGCTCCTCGGAGCGCCAATACCGTTTCCCCTTGGAATACGGCGGATTTCGTCCCCAATCGGCACAATGGACGGTCACCGGTGCCGGATGTGCCGTCGTTGCTTCTGAGGGGAACGGCGTTAAAATTAACCGCCTTTGCCCGGGGGCAATTATCGATATGAAGATCACCGATATGGCAAATATGGGGGCGGCGATGGCGCCTGCCGCGGCGCTGACCTTAAAACGGTTTTTTGACGATACCGCCACCGGGCCTGACGATTACGATCTGATTTTATCGGGGGATCTGGGGAAGATCGGTGCAACGCTTTTGGTTGAATTGTTGAAGACCGACCACATCTACCTGGGCGAAAACTACAACGATTGCGGTTGTATGATCTTTGATCCCAAGCGCCAGGACGTTCATTCGGGCGGTTCGGGGTGCGGTTGCGTGGCGTCGGTGTTGTGCGGCTATATTCTTCCGCAGATGATGAAAAAAACCTGGAAAAAGGTGTTGGTTATGGGCACGGGGGCGTTGATGAGCCCCACCAGCATCATGCAGGGGGAGTCGGTTCCCGGGATTGCCCATCTCGTGGAATTGTCCGCACAGTGAGGTAATGTTATGAATTATGTATCGTCTTTTTTTGTCGGCGGCCTTTTTTGTGTCGTGGGGCAGATTTTAATTGAACGCACCCGTCTGACCCCAGCGCGGATTTTGGTGGGCTACGTGGTCGTCGGAGTGTTTCTCTCTGCCGTCGGTGCTTACGAGCCTCTGTTAAAATTCGGACATTCCGGCGCGTCCGTCCCCCTGACAGGCTTTGGGCACCTTTTGGCGGAGGGCGTGCGGAAGGGAATTGCCGAAAAGGGCTTTCTCGGAATCCTGACCGGAGGCTTGACCTCCACCGCCGCAGGCATTACCGCCGCCATTGTCTTTTCCTTGCTGGCATCGTTGATTTTTAAGCCAAAAATGAAATAAAATCATATATTTATCGAAACCCGGAGCTTCCGGGTTCTTTTTTTGTTCTAAACCTGTCCGTGGCGCATAAAATGAAAGTAGAACAACGGAAAGGAATCGTCGGTCATGGATCACGTTTTGGAGGAGATCGTTCCCTATCTTCCGGAGAAAACCGCAAAAGCCGTAGCTTCTCTGACGGAAAGGGAGCAACGGGAGCTTCGGGAGATCCGAATCCAAATGAATAATCCGACGTTCTTCTATTCCGGCTTCGGGCGTCAAATCCTCCCCGATACCGTTTCTTCCAAATCGGAACTCGAATCGGTATTCCGTAAAATTTGCGCTTCCTCCGCCTATAGCCACCGAAACGAGATCCGCGCCGGCTTCGTAACCATTCCGGGCGGTCATCGGGTGGGAATCGTCGGAACTGCGGTTTTGGGGGAGGGGGGAAGGGTGGAGAGCGTGCGGGACGTCAGCGGGTTGTCCTTTCGCATCGCACGGGATCATTCCATCGATCTCGATGAAATTCTCCCTCGGATCTGCAGAGACGACCGCATCCGCAATCTGATGCTTTTAGGTCCTCCCTGCAGCGGGAAAACCACCGTTTTGCGGGAGCTTGCCCGCGCCTTGTCCAAAGGGGTTCAGGTTGCCGTAATCGATGAAAGGGAAGAGATCTTTCCCTCCTCCCGCCCCGTTCCCATCGGATGCGACGTGCTTCGGGGTTATCCCAAATCCGTGGGGATTTTACAGGCTTTGCGCACCTTGTCTCCCAAGGTAATCCTTTGCGACGAGGTGGGAACTGCCGCCGAGGTTTCCGCCATGCTGGACGGACTTCGCAGCGGCGTATCGCTGGTGGTTTCCGCCCACGCCTATTCTGCAGAGGAACTGATGCAGCGTCCTCCCGTGCGGGAATTGTTCGTTGCCGGCGGAATTGACGTAGCCGCGTTTTTAGATCCCGTCCGTGTGGGTACGGTGCGGGAGATCAAGGAAAGGGAAGATCTGTGTGTTGAAATGTTTTCTTCTGACGCTGGTATTTCTGATCTGTGCGGGATGCGGAGTGATTTACGCGCTGGATCTCTCTGCCCGACGCCGTCAAATTCTTGAAATGCAGGATCTGATCCGTTGCCTCCGTCGGGAAATTCGATGCTCTTACGCGCCCTTGCCCCGGATTCTGTCGGATCAAAAATCCGCTTCCAATCTTCCGTTGTTGCGGGAAATGGAGCTTTCCGACCCCTTCGATCTGACCGCCTCCTATGAAAAATCAAAGCGCTTCTGCCGTGGAGAAATGTTTTTTACCGAGGCGGAATGGAAGGTGTCCGATCAGCTGTTTCATTCCCTCGGACAGGGGGACGTGACGGAGCAGGAAAACTGCTTGCTTTTGGCGGATTCTGCCTTTTGCGAAGCCGAAAAAAATGCAAAAACCGCCATGGAAAAGAATGGAAAGCCGGCGATGGTTTTGGGCTGCTCCTTGGGGGCGGTTTTGGTTCTGATGCTGTTATGACGGAGGCGTTATGGATACGGATATTTTATTTCAAATTGCCGCCGTCGGGATCATCGTTGCGGTGTTGAATCTGATCTTGACAAAATCCGACCGATCGGAGCAGGCGTTGATGGTTACCATCGCGGGGCTCGTTTTGGTGCTTGCCCTGATCGTCAAGGAGATCGGAACTCTTTTTGAGACCATCAAGGCGGTGTTCGGATTGTGAATTTTACGTGGGTCGTGGGGATCGCCCTCGTGGGGGTGATCGGGTTTCAGTTGTTGCGGCGTTATTCCCCGGAAACTGCCTCTTTTTTGCCGTTAACGTCGGTGATTCTTTTGCTTTTTGCCTTGCTTCCGCAGATGGAGACCATTCTTTCTGCCTTACAGGAGCTTGGGCAAAAATCGGGAATCGAGGATGGCTCCTTCGCCTTGATCCTTCGGGGTGTGGGAATCGGATTTATCACCCAAATTGCCTCCGGAATCTGTTGTGATTGCGGTCAAAAAGCCTTGGGAGAGACGGTGGATTATTGCGGACAGATCGCCATCGTATCCCTTGCCGTTCCGCTGATTTTAGAGCTTGCGGGACGAATTTTGGAAACGGAATTTTAAAGACGGAGAAAAACTATGAAAAAGACGTTTCTATGCTTCTTTCTTCTTTTCCTTTGTTTCGGTGTCTTTTCTCTTACTCTTTCTGCCGAAAGCGTCGATGAAATTTTGGACAAGACCGAAGAAGAAATCGGTTACGCGTCCTTTTTTGAGATGATCCCAGAAGAAAGCCTGGATTTTTTTGAACGGTACGGAATTGACCTTTCCGCCGATGCGCCCGCCTTGGGCTTGTCCGACACGGTTTCTTTCATTCTATCTCTTTTTTGCGACGCGATCTCAAAGCATTTCCCTTTATTTACCACGGGCTTGGCGATGGTTTTGGTTTTTAAATTACTATCGTCCCTCTGTCGGGGAAGGGAACGGTTGTTGGAATCCCTGGGTTATCTTGCGGTAATTTCCTCCGGCGCTTATTCCTTTACCGTTATCGAGGGGTTGTTGTCTTCTCTCACCGAAATTACACAGCAGACCTCGTCTTTTCTCACGGCAGCCTTACCCGTGATCAGCGCGGCGCAGATCTGGTCGGGCTCTCAAGCCGGGGCAGGAATGATCTCCGCCACCCTGCCCGTGATTCTCACGGTGCTTTCGTCCGCCGTTTCCACCCTGTATTATCCCTTGTGTTGGTTCTGCTACGCCGCTTCCCTCAGCGGATTTTTCCGAGATAAAATTTCCCTTCGTCCGATGGTTTCTTCGGTCAAAAAATTCTGTACCCGCGGCGTGGAGATTTTGTCCGGGCTTTCCGTCGGTGTCTTTTGCGTTCAGCGGGCGGCGGTGGCGTCTGCAAACACCGTAGCGCGGAAAGGGGTGCGGTTTGCTCTGCTCCAGGTGTTGCCCCTTGCGGGCGGGGCTTTGACCGACGGCATCGAAACGGTCTATGCCTGCGGTCGGAGTATCTGCGGCAGAGTCGGCGTTCTTTGCGTTTTAGCCGTTGCGGTGCTTTTTGCAACGCCCTGTATTTGCGGTCTCTTTTTCGTATTTCTTTATTCCTTTTTGTCTTCGGTCGCCTCCCTGTTTGGGGTGGGCTTACTTACGGATTTTTTCGCGGATATCAAAGATACCTTTGCCATGATGACCTCCTTTTCTCTGTGTGCGCTCGTGGTCGTTTCTTCCGCCCTTCTGCTTTTGACGGGAGGTTGATATGTTGGTATCGCTCCTGTTATCCTGCTTGTTTTTCGGACTGATTTCCATGATTCTTCCGTCGGGGAGAAAAACCGAATGGATATACGTTTTGTTGATTTCCGTGTTGATGCTTTCCGTCGGCTCACAGCTGGGAAAAATGGATTTTTCTTTCCCCGAATCGGAAGACGCCATTCTTGAATTTTCCGATTCTTCCCCCGAATCGGCAGCCCTGCAATCCGCGGTGTCCGATCAGGTTCTTTCCCTGACCGGACAGACGCCCCGTTCGGTGGAAAGTGATTTACAGTGTTATGAGGATACCTATGAATTAACGTGGATCCGGGTAGTGATCCGATCCGGCAACGAACAGGAGGTGCAGCGTGCTCTTCAAGAGGCTTTTTCCTTCCAAGGATTCACCGTCGTTCGGGAAGACTCGGATGGATCCGGTTAAAATTTCCGCCTTTTTTCGGAAGAACCGCTGGATGATTATCCTCAGCGTTCTTTCTTTGATTCTGTTGCTCGTTTTCTTCAACGGGAATGAAACAGGCGGGAAAAACACCGTAGAATCAACGAATTTTCAATCCTATTCCGCAACCTTGCAAAAGGAGCTGGAGACGACGCTTTCCCAAATGTCCGGCGTCGGAAAATGCACCGTATTCATTACCTTTTCCGATGAAGGGGAGACGGTTTACGCATACGACGAGGACCTTTCCACGTCGGAGGGAAAAACCGATTCCGACCGAAAGTACGTCCTGATCTCATCCCGTTCCGACGGCTTGGTGTTGAAGGTGTATTCCCCCTCGGTATTAGGGATTGCCGTAATCTGTGAAGGAGGTGACAGTGCCCGTGTAAAAAGCGACGTGACCGAAATTTTATCCCGCACCCTCGGTCTTACCGCAGACCGTATCGCCGTAAAAAAAATGAATCCATAGGAGTGAATTTTTATGAAAAAGAAAACTATCGTAGCGATTGTCGGAATGACGATTTTCGTATTAGTCGCCGTTGCCGTAAATTGGAAATTTTCTCTGCTCAGTAATTTGTTTCCGTCGGAGGGATCCCAATCTCCCGAATCTCCGTCCGTGGAAGCCGGGGCGCAAACGGAAGATAACTATTTTGAGAACGCGCGCTATTCCCGATCCCAATCAAGGGAAGAGGCTCTGGCGATGCTGAACGAGATCGTCAACGACGATGCCGTGGACGAGGACACCCGCAAAAACGCCTACGCCGAGGTGGTGGCTTACGCAAAGATCACGGAAGGGGAGGCGGCGCTGGAAAACGTGTTGAAGGCAAAGGGCTTTGAAGAATGTATCGTTTTTCTTACCTCCGATACGGCAACGGTGGTTATTGCCGCCGAAACCTTGTCCGATCAGCAATCGGCGCAGATCTTCGACGCGGTGCTTGCCCAGACCGGATTTGAAAGCGGATCGGTCAAAATCGTGACCTATCCGTGAAAAAATGATGAATTTTTATACAAAATTCAGAAAAAATTCCATTTTACCTCTATACAAACGATTCAATTTGTGTTATAATATTATAAAATATTATTTTGATTTCAATTTGCCTATGGAGGTCTCATCATGGAAGAAAACAAAAACGGCACCATCCGCATTTCCGACGAGGTCATCGCCGACATCGCAATCAAAGCCGCGCAGGACGTGGACGGCGTTGCGGGCGTTCAGCAGCGTCTTTTGGAAAATGCAAAAAACATCATGTCCTCCCGCGTAACCTTCGTGAAGGGCGTTCTTTTGGCCCCCTCGGAAAGCGGGCTTGAGCTGACCGTTCAGATTTCCGTTCTCTTCGGAACGAAGGTTCAGGAGGTTTGCGCCGTCGTTCAGCGTGAGGTGAAGGAAGCCGTCTCCGACATGACCGGAATTACGGTCAACGCCGTCAACGTGTCGGTGGTCAGCGTTGCTCTGCCCAAAGCACCTGCGAAAAAATCTACGAAATAAGGGAAAGGCGTCAGAACTATGTTAAAACGCTCCGAAGCCCGGAACAACGCCTTCCTCCTTTTGTTTGAATGTGCGTTTCAAGCCGAGCCCGACCGGGAAGACGTCCTGCGCCTTGCCGCGGAAAACCACGAAATCGTCGTGGATGATTTCGTACTTTCCGTTTTTCACGGCGTTCTTGACCGCAAGGACGAAATCGACGGTCTCATTTCCCGCTATTGCAACAAGCGGACGGTAAGCCGCCTTTCCAAAATGCTGTTGACCGCCCTGCGGATCGCCTTCTACGAGTTGATCTGCACCGATACGCCCACGGCGATCGTAATCAACGAATCGGTCAATCTGATCAAAACCTACGATTCCCCCGAATCCGCCTCTTACGGAAACGGGGTGCTGGCGTCTTATGTCCGTGAAAAGTGAATATCTCGGCATCGACACCAGCAATTATACCACCTCCGTTGCCCTTTACAGCTCCGACGGGATGGAAAGCTGCAGACGGCTTCTCCCGGTTCGGGAGGGGGAACGGGGACTTCGTCAGAGCGATGCGGTCTTCCTTCACGTAAAGCAATTTCCCGATATTTTTGACACCCTGCCCAAGGCGCAATCCTTGACGGCAGTGGGCGTATCGTCCAAGCCCCGCAATACGGACGATTCCTATATGCCCTGCTTTCGTTCGGGCGTGTCCTACGCCCGGGTGTTGGCGCGCTCCCACGGATGTCCCTTGTACGAGTTTTCTCATCAGCAGGGACATATTGCCGCCGGCGTCTGGTCTTCGGGGAGGGAAGATCTGCTTTCTTCTCCCTTTCTTGCCTTCCACGTTTCCGGGGGAACGACGGAGCTTCTTTTGGTCAACGGAATTCGGGATATTCAAATTGTCGCCCACACGCTGGATCTGCACGCAGGTCAGCTGATCGACCGAATCGGGGTTTTGCTGGGGTATTCCTTCCCCTGCGGCGCCGCGATGGATCCGGACGCCCTGCGCGGAGAAAAGCCCACGAAGCATCGCGTCCGTCTCAAGGACGGATGCTGTTCTCTGTCCGGTTACGAAAACAAGGCGCAGAAAATGATTGCGGACGGCTGCTCCAAAGAAGACGTCGCCTTTTTCGCCGTTGATTCCGTTTCCGCGGAATTGGAAGGGATGATCGACGCCGCCCTGTTGCGGCACCCGAACCTGCCCCTGTTGATGATCGGCGGGGTTTGCTCCAATTCCATTCTTCGCCGCCGTCTTACCCAACGCTACGGCGCGATTTTTGCCGGCAACGGTTTTTCCTGCGACAATGCCGCCGGAATCGCTTACTTAACCAAACTTTGTCACGAAGGAGTGATCCGATGAATCCCCCCATAGCACTCTCCGTGGCACAACTGAATCTTTACGTCAAATCCCTTTTGGAGTCCGACCGGAATCTGAAATCGGTCTGGATCCGAGGGGAGCTTTCCAATTTTGTCCGTAATTCCAAAAGCGGTCATTGTTATTTTTCCGTCAAGGATCGGGACGCCTCGGTAAAAGCCGTGATGTTTAAATGGCAAGCGTCCAACCTGACCTTTGCCCCCAAGGACGGAATGCAGGTTTTACTGCGGGGAAAGGTTTCCCTTTACGAGCGTGACGGACAGTACCAGTTTTATACGGAGGAAATGCTTCCCGACGGATTGGGCGGTCTGTATTTGGAATTTTTACGGATCAAAGCAAAGCTGGAGGCAGAAGGACTTTTCGACCGAAAAAAAACGCTTCCCCGATACCCGCGCTCCATCGGGATCTGCACCTCCGTGACCGGAGCCGCGATCCGCGATATTTTGAGCGTTTGTGCCCGCCTTGCCCCCTCGGTCAGCCTTTGCGTTTATCCTTGCCTGATGCAAGGGGCGGAATCCCCGAAATCGGTGGCGGAAGGCTTGCAGTATTTCCGCGCGCGACCGGAGACCGACCTGGTCATTATCGCCAGGGGCGGCGGCTCTTACGAGGATCTGTCGGTCTTTAACGATGAAGCCCTTGCCCGCCTGGTTGCGGATTACCCGTTGCCGGTAATCAGCGCCATCGGCCACGAGACCGATTTTACGATTCTCGATTTCGTATCCGATTTCCGCGCGGCAACTCCCTCCGTTGCGGCAGAGGTTGCGGTGGGACAAGCCCCCGTCCTCTCCGAGCGTCTGGATCGGGCAAAGCGTAGCCTTTTTACCCTTGCCTCCGGACGGTTACGGTTGGAAGAGCAGACCCTTCAGAGCTTGTCCGCCCGTATCGATCCCTCTCAAATCCTGCAAAATCACGCCCAACGGTTGGATCATTTGGACTTTCGCATAAAATCCTCCGGGGAACGGCAAATGCAACGGATCTGTTCGGATTTTTCTTCCCTTACCGCCCGATTGTCGGCGTTGAACCCCCTTTCGGTGTTGTCCCGGGGATACGCTCTTACGGAACGAAACGGACAACCCGTTCGATCTGCGAAAGAGATTTCCGTCGGAGATCCCCTTACCTTACATTTTCATGATGGAGTGATCGGCTGTGTCACAGAATACAAAAAATCCCGCAAGCTATGAAGAAATGATTGCCCGGCTGGAGGAGATCGTAGCGTCCCTCGAATCCGGGGAGCTTTCCCTGGACGAAACCATGCGCGTTTATAAGGAAGCGCTGACTTTGTCCGAAAAATGCTCCAAGATCCTGGAAAAATTCCGGGGAGAAATTACCCTCGTGCGGAACGGAGAGGAGGTTCCCTTAACCGATGATGACCTTCGATGAACGGTATTCTCTCTACCGCACCGAAATCGAAAATTCCTTTTCTCGGTTTTTGCCGGAAGAAAAAGACAATATCCTCGTGGATTCCATGCGGTACAGTCTTCTTGCCGGCGGGAAGCGGATCCGTCCGATCTTAACCCTTGCCTGGTGTGAATTGTGCGGAGGGGTGCTGAAAACCGCCTTGCCTGCCGCCGCCGCGGTGGAAATGATCCATACGTATTCTCTGATCCACGACGATCTGCCTTGCATGGACAACGATACCCTTC
The DNA here is from genome assembly GCA_017623475.1 of Clostridia bacterium. Taxonomy (GTDB): domain Bacteria; phylum Bacillota; class Clostridia; order Oscillospirales; family UBA644; genus RGIG995. Next base: position 37,090 of record JAGAPC010000003.1, read on the forward strand.
GGCGGGGCAGACCGACCAACCACGTGGTTTACGGCGAATACGTCGCCCTTCTTGCCGGAAGCGGCTTGTACGATAAGGCGCTGGAAACGGTGCTGGATTTCGGCAAGGAATACGGACTTTCCGACGAGGGCATTTTGCAATCGGTCAAAATCCTTTGCTCTGCCTCCGGTTTGAACGGAATTCTGACCGGACAGGTTCTGGATATGAAAAATTCCGATCGCGCAGTCGATCGCAGTTATCTGGAAAAGGTCAACGACCTGAAAACCGCCTCCATGCTTTCCGCCTCCTGCGTTCTCGGTTGTATTGCTGCCGGTGCCGATCCGAAACTCTGTGCCGATGCCGATGCGTACGGACGCGCGGTGGGACAGGCGTTCCAGATCCGCGACGACATTTTGGACGTCATCAGCACGTCGGAAGCCCTGGGCAAAACCCCCGGAAAGGATTCCGACGAAAACAAGACCACCTTCGTGGATCTGCTCGGCATGGAAGGGGCGCAAAAGGAAGTGGAAGCCCTTACCGAACGGGCGTTATCTCTTCTTCAGAATTTCCCCAACCCCGCCTTTTTGCGGGAGCTTACCCTCCGGATGTGCGGCCGTGAGACTTGACGTTTATCTGGTGCAATCCAACCTCGCCGAAAGTCGGGAAAAAGCCCAGGAGCTGATCCGCTGCGGGGCGGTGCTTCGCAACGGACAACCCTGCCTGAAAAACAGCGCCGACGTTTCCGAGACAGACGAAATTTCCGTTACCGCAACGCTCAAATACGTGGGAAGAGGCGGTCATAAATTAGAAAAGGCACTGCAATCCTTCGGGATTTCTCTGACCGGGAAAACCGTCCTCGACGTCGGGGCGTCCACCGGCGGATTTACCGATTGCTCCCTGCAAAGGGGCGCCTCGGAGGTCTTCGCCGTTGACGTGGGGCACGGTCAGCTTGCCCCGTCCCTTCTGTCCGATCCGCGGGTTCACAATTTGGAAGGGATTCACGTTAAGGATCTTGCCCTTCATTATAGCGGAAAGCCGGATTTTATCTGCATCGACGTATCGTTTCTTTCGCTGGAAAAGGTGCTTCCGTATCTGGTCGATTATGCCGCTTCTGCCGACGTCGTCGCCCTGGTGAAGCCCCAATTCGAGGTGCGTCACAAAAAAAGCGTGATTCGTGATCCGAAAATTCACCGACAGGTGCTTCGTTCGGTCATCGACCAAGCCAATCTTCTCGGATATTCCGTACAAGGGCTGGATTTTTCTCCGGTAAAGGGTACGGAAGGCAACATTGAATATCTTTTGCATCTTCGCTTCGGCGGTGTAAATTCCGCGGTGGATCTTCCGTCCGTCGTAACAACCGCCCATACATCATTGTAATATCGGGGTGATATTTTTGAATCAAAAACCCAACATCCTATTAGTTCCAAACCCTGCCAGAGATCAGGGCTTGGCGGTAACCCGCGCCGTCGCCGAACGTCTGAAACATCTCGGGGCGGAATTGCGTTGTACCGAGCCTATGCCGGATATTGTGCAAACCTCCGCTTGTGAAGGCGCAAAATGGGCGGATTTCGCCGTCGTCTTCGGCGGAGACGGAACGATTTTGCGTTTTTCCCACGCTGCCGCCGTTCATCAGCTGCCGATCCTTGGGATCAACTGCGGAAATCTCGGTTATATGGCGGAATTGAATGGGGAAGACCCGAATCAATTACAACGGCTCTTTTCCGGAGATTACGACGTGGAAGAACGGATGATGCTTACCGCCCGTGTCGTTCGGAATGAGCAGGAAATTTTTCGGGCGGATTGCCTGAACGACGCAGTGGTTTCCTACGGACAATTACCCCACCTCGTATCCTTTGAATTGTCGGAACGTGGACAAGCCTACGCTTCTTACAACGCGGACGGAATGATTTTTTCCACCCCCACCGGCTCCACTGCCTATTCTCTTTCTGCCGGCGGCCCCATCGTCGATCCGGTCTTAAAAGCAATCCTTGCCACCCCCGTTTGTGCCCATTCTCTGACGGCGCGCCCCACGGTCTTTTCCGCCGACGCCCAACTTTCTCTTCGGGTTTGCGCCCAGAAAAAGGGCGAAGCGTACCTGACCTTCGACGGAGAACAAAATTATCTTTTACAAACCGGCGACGTAATCGAAATTTCCAAATCCCCCCTCGTCACTCGGCTGATCCGCTTTTCCCACGCACCTTTCGGAACGGTGCTTTCCGCTAAATTGAATTATAATTAATAGGAGATAAAACACATGAAAGTCAAAGAGAAGCGCCAGGCGCAGATCCTGAAGCTGATTTCTTCCACAGAAGTAGAGACGCAGGAAGAAATCACCCTTTACCTGCAAAATCTCGGCTTCAAGGTAACCCAGGCAACGGTGTCAAGAGACATCAAGGACTTAAATCTTATCAAAACCTCGGGGGTTCAAAAGCGCTATAAATACATGGCTTCCGATCAGATTTCTACCGATATTCCCGACCGTAAGGATCGGTTCACCGCCCTGGTTCGGGACGGTGTGATCGACGTCCGCACCGCCCAGCAGATCGTCGTCATCCGTTGCCATTCGGGAATGGCGCAGGCGGTTGCCGCGGTCATCGACGGCGTGGATCATCCCGAAATTATCGGTTCGATCGCCGGGGACGATACCATTTTCCTGGCGGCAGAATCCCTGGACGCCGCCGTTGCCCTGCAAAACGAATTCCGGCAGATTATAAAGCAATCCTGAGGTGATACAGCTTGCTCGAACGTCTTCATATTGAAAACCTTGCGGTCATTGAGTCCGCAGATTTGGATCTTGCCTCCGGGTTTTCGGTTCTTACCGGGGAGACCGGCGCCGGGAAATCCGTATTGATCCATTCCCTGAACCTTCTTTTGGGGGAACGGGTCAGCAAAGATATCGTTCGTTCCGGTTGTCCGAAGGCTACCGTTTCCGGTCTGTTTACCGGGCTTTCCGAAAAGACGATCGGTCTTCTGCGGGAGCAGGGCTTTGAATCGGAAGGAGAGGTTCTTCTCCAGCGGGATCTGACCGCGGACGGAAAATCCTCCGTTCGGATTAACGGACGCCCCGCTACGGTGTCCATGCTGCGTGAATTTGCCGGGAATTTGGTCAACATCCACGGTCAGCACGATAACCGCGCCTTGCTTGATCCCGCAACCCACGTGATCTATTTGGATTCCTTTGCCAAAAACGATTCCGTCCGCAGCCGCTACGAGTCGGTCTTTTCGGAATTGAAGCAGGTGCTCCGCAAAATTTCCCAAATCAACACCGACGAGCAGACCCGGATGCAAAAAATCGACCTTCTGACCTATCAGATCAACGAAATTAATTCCGCCGATCTGAAGCCCGGGGAGGAGGAACGCCTGTCCAATCTCCGCACCGTTCTTGCCAACGCGGAAAAGATCGAAGCGTCTCTTGCATCGGCTTACGCCCTTTGCTCCGGCGAGGACAACGCTCGGGAAAAATTGAAATCCGCCTGTGTCGATCTGGAAAATGTCGCGGCGTTCGATCCCCGCCTTTCGGAATTGTCCCAGCGGATGACCTCCCTTTCCGACCAGCTGGACGATCTGTCCGCCGATCTTCGGGATTTTTTGGAAAGTCAGTCCTTCGATCCCACGGAGCTGAACGTGGTGGAAGAACGGCTGGATCTGATCTACCGTTTGAAGCGGAAATACGGCGCATCCGTCGAAGAAATTCTTGCTTTCAGGGATAACGCCGCCGCTGAGCTGGATTCCATCAACACCTCCGCGGAGCAGTTGAACGATTTGAATTCGGAGAAGAGTCAGCTCTACGAGGAATTAAAATCCGCCGCCGCCGCATTGACCGAATCCCGAAAACGGGCAGGGGAGACCTTGGCAACCATCCTTGCCCAACAGCTGGCGTTTCTCGATATGCCCAACACGGGCTTTTTCGTGAAGATCGAGCCTGCAGGCACCTTTACGCCCAAAGGGGCGGACACGGTGGAATTCCTCCTTTCCGCCAATTTAGGGGAAGACCTTCGCCCCCTTTCCAAGATCGCGTCCGGCGGGGAATTATCTCGCATTATGTTGAGCATGAAAACCTGCCTCACCCTGGAGGAAGACGCGGAAACGCTGATCTTTGACGAGATTGATACCGGCGTCAGCGGAAAAGCGGCAGAAAAAATTGCCATTAAATTAAAGGAAATCTCCAAAGGCAAGCAGGTGATCGTCGTGACCCACTTGGCGCAGATTGCCGCCTACGGAGACGAGCATTTCTTGATTCAAAAGTCCGTTTCGGACGACCGCACCTTTACGACCGTCACTCCCCTTGATCGGGTCGGTCGGATCGGAGAATTGGCGCGGATCATCGGGGGAATCTCTCCCACCGACGCCACCCTTGCCGCCGCGGAGGATCTGTTGTCCGTCGGCTCGCAATCAATTCAGTAAATAATTACCTATATATAGACGTAAGAAAGGATTTTCTCGCTCATGCAAAATCTGGAAAAGAATTACGATCCCGCGTTGATCGAAGACAAAATCTATAAAATGTGGAACGATAACGGCTGTTTTAAGGCCGAGGTGGATTCGGAAAAGGATCCTTACACCATCGTCATTCCCCCGCCGAACATTACCGGTCAGCTGCACATGGGGCACGCGCTGGATAATACCCTTCAGGATATTCTCATCCGTTACAAGCGGATGTGCGGCTTTGCTACCCTTTGGCTTCCCGGCACCGACCATGCGTCCATCGCCACCGAAGCCAAGATCGTGGAAGCTATGCGCAAGGAAGGGATTTCCAAAGACGATATCGGCAGAGACGGATTTTTGGAGCGCGCCTGGGCGTGGAAAGAGACCTACGGCGGCAGAATTATCGAGCAGTTGAAAAAATTGGGTTCCTCCTGTGATTGGACGAGAGAACGCTTTACCTTGGACGAAGGATGCTCCAAGGCGGTTCAGGACGTGTTCATGCACCTTTACGAAAAGGGCTTGATCTATCGGGGAGAACGGATCATCAATTGGTGTCCCCACTGCCTCACGTCCATTTCCGACGCCGAGGTGGAATTTGAAGAACAGCAAGGCCATTTCTGGCATCTTCGTTATCCCCTGGAGGACGGCTCCGGGTATCTGGAATTGGCAACCACCCGCCCCGAAACTCTGTTGGGCGATACCGCCGTTGCCGTCAATCCCAAGGACGAGCGTTATCAGAATTTGGTAGGAAAATATCTGATCCTGCCCTTGGTCGGACGGCGGATTCCCATCATCGCCGACGACTACGTGGAGCAGGATTTCGGTACCGGCGTGGTTAAGATCACCCCCGCCCACGACCCCAACGACTTTGAGGTGGGCGCTCGCCACGGTCTGGAAGTCATCAACGTCATGACCGACGACGCCAAAATTACCGCCGATTACCCCAAGTACGCCGGTATGGATCGCTACGAGGCCCGTAAGGCTATCGTCGCCGATTTGGAAGAGGGCGGATTCTTGGTTCGTATCGAAAATTACGCCCACAACGTCGGCACCTGCTACCGTTGCGGCACGACGGTAGAGCCCCGGGTCTCCAAACAATGGTTCGTTGCCATGGAAACCCTTGCAAAGCCTGCCATTGACGCAGTTCGGAACGGGGATATCAAATTCGTTCCCGAGCGCTTTGAAAAGAATTATTTCCATTGGATGGAAAATATCCGCGATTGGTGTATTTCCCGCCAGCTTTGGTGGGGACATCGGATTCCCGCCTACTACTGTGACGATCCCGATTGCGGGGAAATGATCGTTTCCCGCGATGCCGTTTCGGTCTGTCCCAAGTGCGGAAAGCCCATGCACCAGGATCCCGACACCCTCGACACCTGGTTTTCCTCCGCCCTTTGGCCCTTCTCCACGTTGGGTTGGCCTGAAGATACGGAAGATCTCAAATATTTCTACCCCACCTCCACCCTCGTTACCGGCTACGATATTATTACCTTCTGGGTCTCTCGGATGATCTTCTCCGGCTTGGAATATACCGGGAAAGCCCCCTTCCAAAACGTATTGATCCACGGACTCGTCCGGGACGCGCAAGGGCGTAAAATGTCCAAATCCCTGGGTAACGGCATCGATCCCTTGGAAATTATCCGGGATTACGGCGCCGACGCGCTGCGCTTCACCCTCGTCACCGGAAACGCGCCCGGAAACGATATGCGTTTTAGCAACGAAGGGGTGGAATCCTCCCGAAACTTTGCCAATAAGCTTTGGAACGCCACCCGCTTCGCCCTCACCTATCTGACCCAGGACGAGGTGGAGCTTCCCGCCGATCTCCAGCCTGAGGATAAGTGGATTCTGCATAAGCTGAATCGGGTCATTGCCGACGTTCGGGAAAATCTTGAAAAATTCGAATTGGGCATCGCCGCCCAAAAGCTTTACGACTTCGTTTGGGACGATCTGTGCGATTGGTATATCGAATTGATTAAACCCCGCCTCTTCGAGACCAACACCGACGAAGCCACCCGTTCCTCTGCCCAAAACACCATCGGCTACGTTTTGGTTCGCACTCTGGAATTGCTCCATCCCTTCATGCCCTTCATCACCGAAGAGCTGTACAATTCCGTTCCCCATATCAAGGGAATGGGCGACATTTTGATGCTGCAGGAATACCCCTCCTATTCCAAGGATCTGGAATTCCCCGCGGAAGCCGAGCAGATGGGCTATCTGATGGATCTGATCAAGCAGGTTCGTCAGTTGCGTCAAAAGATGGGCGTTCCCTTCTCTCGGAAGACCAATCTGTATCTCGTTACCGAGCATCCCGACACCTATCGTGCCGGAACCGAATACCTCAAGCGCCTTGCCGCCGCCTCGGAAATTTCCTTTGAACCCCTTTCCGGCGACGTCAATGCCGCCACCGTCGTCACCTCCGACGCAAAGGTGTTTATCCCCTTGGGCGAATTGGTTGACGTGGAAAAGGAAAAGGCGCGTTTGGAAAAGGAAAAGGAAAAGCTGCTTGCGGATATTGCCCGCATTGACGGAAAACTGAACAACCCCGGATTCGTCAACAAAGCCCCCGAAAAGGTGGTAAACGACGAGCGTGCCAAGCGGGAGGCTTTGGCGCGTCAGCTGGCAAACGTGGAAGACGTTTATTCCAAGCTTTGATTCCCTTGGCGGGGAAAGAAACCCCCATTTCTTTCCCCGTTTGTGGTTTTTCTGTTTCAAAAGTGGAAATATTTCTAAAACCGCTTGCTATTTTGATTATAATATGTTAAAATATATAGTACAGGTGATTTTACCGTGAGGATCGTTGTCATAGGAGCCGGAGCCGCCGGCATGATGTGTGCCGCTACCGCTGCCATGAACGGAGCCGACGTTCTTTTGCTGGAGCGTAACGACCGTTGCGGCAGGAAGCTGGGCATTACCGGAAAAGGCAGATGCAACCTGACCAACGCTTGCTCTCGGGACGAATTTCTGAAAAACGTGGTCAACAATCCCCGCTTTCTCTACAGCGCCCTTTCTTCTTTCTCTACGGAAGATACCGTGGCGTTCTTTGAATCCCTGGGCGTTCCCCTGAAGGTGGAACGGGGCAATCGGGTTTTTCCGGTCAGCGACAAGGCTTCGGACGTGGTCTGCGCGTTGCAGAAATACTGTACCGACTGCGGCGTCGTTTTGAAAAAGGGCTTTGTTACCCAAATTCTTACGCAAGATTCCGCCGTCATCGGCGTCGGTCTTTCCGACGGCACGGTTCTGGATTGTGATAAGGTCTGTATCGCTTGCGGCGGTGCGTCTTATCCGGTCACCGGCTCTGACGGAAACGGTTACCGTCTCGCGGAAGCCTGCGGTCACTCGGTGGTTTCTCCCCGCCCTTCCCTGGTTCCCTGGGAGGTGGAGGAGGAAGATTTCTGCAGATCTCTGCAAGGGTTGTCGTTAAAAAATACGGCGCTTCGTGCGGAACGGAACGGAAAGACCGTTTTCTCCGATTTCGGAGAAATGATGTTCGCTCACTTTGGCGTTACCGGACCGATGATCCTTACCGCCAGCACGGTTCTTCAACCGGGTATGACCCTTCATCTGGATCTGAAGCCCGCCTTGACGGAGGAGCAGTTGGATAAACGGCTTCTGTCGGATTTCGAAAAATATCGGATGAAAAACCTTGCCAACGCCTTTGACGATCTTCTTCCGTCTAAATTGATCATGCCCTTCCTTGCTTTGTGTGGGCTGAACCCCACGGATAAGGTTCACGCTTTAACCAAAGAACAACGGAAAATCATTCTTCGCAACCTGAAGGATCTATCCCTTACGGCGCGCAATCCCCGCCCGATTGCCGAGGCGATCGTCACTGCCGGCGGCGTTTCGGTTTCTCAGGTCGATCCCCGCACCATGGCTTCCAAGGTTTGCACCGGGCTCTATTTTTGCGGTGAGGTGCTGGACGTGGACGCCTACACGGGAGGCTTTAATCTTCAAATTGCTTTTTCTACCGGCTATCTTGCCGGTCTTGCCCTTGCGGAGGTCCGTTAAGGGACGATAAACAGGAGGTGTTCTTTTATGATAAATATCGCTGTGGACGGTCCCAGCGGATCGGGAAAGAGCAGCCTTGCCAAAACCATCTCCAAAACCTTGGGGATTCTTTACCTTGATACCGGCGCTCTTTATCGGGCGATTGGATATACGGTTCTTCAACGGTTTTCGGAACAGTTCACCGAAGATCAGGTCTGTTCTTTACTTCCGTCTCTGACGGTGGATCTCCGTTACGAGGATTCCGTTCAGCACGTTTATGTGAATGGGGAAGACGTTTCCCCCTTCATCCGTACCCAGCCCGTTGCCATGGCGGCCTCCAAGGTTTCCGCGTATCCGAGGGTTCGGGAGTTCCTTCTGGCTCTTCAGCGGAACATCGCCGCCAAAAACGACGTGATTATGGACGGTCGTGACGTGGGAACGGTCATTCTTCCCAATGCGGACGTTAAGATCTACCTTAACGCAACGCCGGAGATTCGCGCCGCCCGCCGGGTGGGAGAGCTTGCGGAAAAGGGAATTTCCGCCGACTTTGATACGGTTCTTGCGGAGGTCCTTCAACGGGATCACAACGATATGAACCGCCCGATCGCTCCCTTGAAGCAAGCGGACGACGCCGTTCTTTTGGATAATTCCCATCTGGATGCGGAGGGCACCGTTGCCGCCGCCCTTGAAATCATAAGGAGCAAGGTCTCGCTATGATGCTGTACAAAGTTGTTCGCGCTATTTTTAAGTTTTATTTTTACGTTTTCAACCGTCTGATCGTCAAAGGGCAGGAAAACGAAATTCCGGAAGGCTCTCTCATCGTTTTCGGAAATCACTATTCCAACCTTGACGTATTCCTGATGGCGGTGGCACTCAAGCGTCAGATCCGTTTTATGGGCAAACACACCCTCTTTAAAACCCCTGTCGTCGGCGCCTTTGCCCGTGCTTGCGGCGCTTTCCCGGTGGATCGCACCCGCGTGGATCTGACCGCAACCAAAACGGCGTTAAAGATCCTGAAAAACGGCGAGGTTTTGGGAATCTTCCCCGAAGGAACCCGCATCAAGGGGGATAAAATTTCCGATCCCAAGGGCGGAATCGCCATGTTCGCATGGAAGACCAAATCTCCGGTTCTCCCGGTTCACGTGGAATACCGCCGTCGCTTCCATTTCCTCAATCACATCGAATTGACCATCGGAAAGCCCGTTGCCGCCTCTGATCTTGGCATCGAAAAGGGCACGCCGGAGGAATACAAGGCAGCCAGCGAACGGTTGATCGATACGGTTTACTCCCTTTGAGGTCGCCCATGAAGCTGATCGTTTCCAAATATCTCGGCTACTGCTTCGGGGTCAACCGCGCCATTACCGCGTTGTTCAAAACCATCGATGAACAACCTGACCGTAAATGTTATACCTACGGTCCGATCATTCACAATAAGCGTATCACCGACCAGCTCACCCAACGGGGCGTTGCGGTCATTGATGATATTTCTCTTGCCGAGCCCGGGTCGCTCGTTTTTATCCGCACCCACGGCGTTTCCGGTTCCGTCCTTCAGGCATTGAAGGATCGGGGCGTGGAGTACATGGATCTTACCTGTCCTTACGTTCAGAAGATCCACAACGTCGCCAAATCCACGGAACGTCTTCTGATGGTAGGTGATATTCACCACCCGGAGGTAATAGGGATTCTCGGCGATGCAAAGGGCGATTACCGTGCCGTAACCACATTGGAGCAATTACGAACGGTTCTCCGCGAGCATCCGGATTTCTCCTACACCATGGTCGCCCAGACCACCTTCAATATGGAGCTGTGGCTGGAAATGAAGCAGTACGTTGAATCCTTCCGCACCGTGGACGGCGTGTTATTGGATGGGGAAAATTTCCCCGTCAGCCCCGTCACCATCTGTGACACCATCTGCCATTCTACCTCCGACCGTCAGAAAGAGGTGGAGAAAATGGCAAAGGACTGTGATTATATCGTCGTCATCGGCGACAAGCACAGCTCCAACACCAAAAAACTCTATGAAATTGCAAAGAACTACTGTTCCGCGTGTTATATAGAGGACGTAACTGAGTTACCACATTATTTAAGTGAGTATAAAAAAATCGGATTGACTACCGGAGCTTCGACACCCGGCAGTACAATCGAGGAGGTCATAAACACCATGATGAATGAAAACAACAACGTCAATCTTATGGAGGAGGATATTGATTTTGCAGCGGCTCTCGAAGCATCCCTGCAGGTCACTCGTGTCGGTCAGCGCATCAGCGGTACGATCGGGGTCGTAGGTACGAATGAAGTCCAGGTCGAACTGGGCGGCAAGCATACCGGATTTATCCCTGCTTCGGAGTTCAGCGAGGAAGAACTTGCAACTCTGAAAGCCGGCGATGAAGTCGAAGCGTTCGTAATGAAAGTCAACGACGTGGAAGGCACCGTTCTTCTGTCGAAGAAGAAGCTGGATTCCATCAAAGGCTTTGAAAAGCTCGAAGCCGCAAGAGATAACAACGAAATCCTTACCGGAACGGTCTCCGAAGTCGTCAAAGGCGGTTTGGTCGTTTACGTCAACGCCGTCCGTGTCTTTGTTCCCGCTTCCCTCGCATCCCTGAGAAAAGACACCGATCTGGAAACCATGAAGGATCAGGAGGTTCGTCTCCGCATTATCGAATTGGAAAATGCAGGACGCCGCAAGAGAATCATCGGTTCCATCAAATCCGTTCTCAAGGAAGAGAAGGATGCCGCGCAGGCAAAGGTTTGGGAGTCCATCGAAGTGGGCAAAAAGTACGACGGTGTCGTCAAATCCCTGGCTTCCTTCGGCGCCTTCGTTGATATCGGCGGCGTAGATGGCTTGGTTCATATCACCGACCTTGCCTGGACGAAGATCAAGCATCCCTCCGAGATCGTCAAGGAAGGGGATAACATCGAAGTTGAGGTTAAGGCGTTTGATCCCGAAACCCACAAGATCTCTTTGACCTTCAAGAAGGCAAACGAAGATCCTTGGATGATCCTTCCCCAAAAGTATGAAGTTGGCGACGTGATTCCCGTCACCGTCCTCAAGCTCATGCCCTACGGCGCTTTCGTTTCCGTAATCCCCGGCATCGACGGCTTGGTTCACATTTCTCAGATCGCAAATCAGAGAGTGGAAAAGGTCGGCGACGTTCTGAAGGTTGGCGACGAGGTCGAAGCCAAGATCATCGAAATCGATTACGACGCCAAGAAGGTCAGCCTTTCCATCAAAGCAACCCTGCCGGAGGAAGAAGCCGTAGAAGAATCTGACGCCGCAGAAGAGGTTGCAGCGGAAGAGGTCGTTGCAGAAGAAACTGCAGCAGAAGAAGCTGTTGTAGAAGCGGAAGCCGAAGCTTCTGCGGAAGACGGTTCTGTTGAGGAATAACTCATTCCGTCCTGCATAAAATCGTAATATCTCAATGGGTGTGCGGCGGATTTTATCTGCGGCACACCTGTCATTTTAATTGGAGGCGACGTTATGGAAAAGTCTGTCACCCTCGATAAGGTTATTGCATCCGAGCATCTTCAGATCGTGCATATGCCCGAGTCTGCAGGGGAGAAGGGGGCAAAGCGTTTGGTCGTCAGCACCGACGTAAACCGTCCCGGACTGCCCCTTTCCGGCTTTTTTGACCATTTTGATTCCAGCCGGATTCAGATTCTCGGCAACGTGGAAATGAGCTTTTTGATGGAGAAAACCTCGGAAGAACGCACCGTTATCTTCGACGGATTGTTCTCCCGCAACATTCCCGCCATCGTCATTACCCGCAACATTCCCATTCCCGATGAATTGATCGAAAGTGCCAAGCGGTACGAAATTCCGGTTTTGGCATCCAAGCGCCCCACGTCCCGCTTCATGTCTTCCTTGATCAATTATCTCAACGTCCAGCTTGCGCCCTGCATTACCCGTCACGGCGTTCTGGTCAGCGTTTACGGAGAAGGAATATTGATTCTTGGGGAAAGCGGCGTCGGGAAAAGCGAAACCGCCATGGAGCTTCTCAAACGGGGTCACCGCTTAATTGCCGACGACGCGGTGGAGCTTCGCGCCGTTTCCGATTTAACCATCGTCGGATCTGCGCCGGAGTTGATCCGCTATATGATCGAATTGCGCGGCATCGGATTGGTGGACGTGCGGCATATTTTTGGGATGGGCTCCGTGATGGATACCTCTCGGATCGATTTCGTCGTCCAGCTGGAAAATTGGGACGAAACCAAGCATTACGACCGCCTTGGGCTGGAAACCCAGGAATACGAGATTTTAGATCATAAAATTCCGTCGGTTACCATCCCCGTCTGTCCCGGTCGGAATCTTGCCATCATCATTGAGGTTGCCGCCGCAAACAACCGCCAAAAGCGCAGCGGCTACAACGCCGCGGAGGAATTCAACCGCCGCCTTTTGAAGCACATGAACGAAATGTCTCCGGAGAGTGACGTATGATTACCGAATTTTGCGCCAAAGCAGGCATCCGTCTGGAAAAAGATCTTCCTCTTTCGGAGCATACCACCTTCCGCATCGGCGGAAGCGCCGATGTCGCCCTGTTTCCTCAAACCACGGAGCAGATGGCGGATTTGATCCGTTTTTTACATCAAAACAAGCTTCGTTATTTCGTCCTCGGCAGAGGATCTGATATTTTAGCCGATGACGAGGGCTATCGGGGGATCTTGATCCTTACCAGGGATATGAATCAACTCCGCCGGGAAGAAAACCGCATTTTTGCCGGTGCCGGCTGCAGTATGACGTCGGTTTCCAACCTTGCCCGCAAGGAAGGTCTTGCCGGACTTGAATTTCTCCACGGAATTCCCGGAAGTGTCGGCGGCGGCGTGTTCATGAACGCCGGGGCGTACGGCTCGGAAATTGCAACCTACGTCGAATCGGTCGAATGGGTCGGTCCCGATGGGGAGATTCACCAAACCTCAGGCTCCGGGCTGGAGTTTGCATACCGCCATTCCTATTTTACCGATCACGACGGAATCGTTTGCTCCGCGGTGTTTTCCTGTGAGCCGGGCGATCCTGCCGAGATCGGCGCTACGATCTCCGATCTGGATTCCCGCCGTCGGGAAAAGCAACCCTTGGAATATCCCAGCGCAGGAAGCGCTTTCAAGCGTCCCGTCGGGCATTTTGCCGGGAAATTGATTGAAGACGCGGGGCTGAAGGGATATTCGATCGGCGGTGCTTGCGTCAGCGAAAAGCACGCAGGCTTTATCGTCAACAAGGGCGGCGCTACCGCATCGGACGTAAAGCGTCTTATGGATCACGTCACCAAAACCGTATGGGATCAATCGGGCGTTTTGTTAGAGCCCGAAATCCGCTTTTTGGAACAATAACATCGAAAGGAGAAAAGAATCCGTGTCTTATTCTTATGACGTAAAGCAAAAATTGTTGTCGATTTCTGCAGGTTCTTGCTGCCGCAAGGCGGAATTGTACGGATTTCTTCTTTTCTCCAATACCGTTTCGGATTCGGAGATCCGACTTTTTACCGCCTACCCGGAAATCCGTGCTCGGTATCTGAACTTTTTAATGGAAGCCGGGGTAAAGAAATTTGAATTGGCGTGCCAGGGAAAAACGGTAAAAAAATATCTTTGCCGCATTTCCCACCCCCGGGATTTACGGAACCTGCGGGAATTTCTCGGAAGCGTTTCTTTTGCGTCTCCCTTACGGATCGATCCTTCTCTTTTGGAAAAGGATTGCTGCCGCCGTGCCTTTCTCCGGGGTGTTTTCATGGCAAACGGCGTCATGGTTTCCCCGGAAAAAACCTGTAGTATTGAGTTTAAAACCGCCCACCAGACGTTAGGCGGAGAATTCTTTGAATTCTGCAAGGACGCCTTCGATCTGTTGCCCGGCTCTACCGTCCGCAACGGAAAAAAGCTGATCTATTTTAAATCCTGGGATTCTATCAAGGATTTCGTGGCGCTGATCGGTGCAAAGGACGCGGTCTATGATCTTGCAAATCGGGAGATCGAGCATTCCTTCCGAAGCACCGCAAACCGCCGTTTTAATTGCGATACGGCAAATATCCAGCGCTCCGTGGATGCGGCAACGGATCATCGCCGAGCCATTGAATTTTTATTCTCTAAAAATATTTCTCTTCCGGATCCCCTGTTGGAAATTGCCCGCTTGCGGCTGCAATATCCGGAGGACACCCTGTCCGCCTTGGGGCAAAAGTGCGATCCGCCCATTTCAAAGGCGGGGGCCGCACACCGTTTGAAAAAAATCTGCGCGTTAGCAGAAGAAAAGGGAGGTGCCTGAAATGGGATTCGTTCATCTTCACGTCCACAGTCAATACAGTCTCCTGGACGGAATGTGCATCGTCGGGGAAGACAAAAAGCATAACGACAAAATGATGGATCTGCTTCACGAATTGGGGCAGGACGCCATCGCCATTACCGACCACGGCAATATGTACAGCGCCATCAAATTTTATAAATCCGCAAAAAGCCACGGAATCAAGCCCATTATCGGGTGCGAGGTTTACGTTGCAAACCGTAGCCGCTTCCAAAAAGAACGGGAGTTTGATTCCGGCTACGCCCACCTGGTGCTTCTCTGTGAAAATAACCAAGGCTATAAAAATCTGATCCAGATCGTTTCCAAAAGCAATACCGAGGGCTTTTATTATAAGCCCCGCGTTGACCATGAATTGCTGGAGGAATACCACGAAGGTCTGATCTGCCTTTCCGCCTGCCTTGGGGGAGAAATCCCTCAACTGATCCTCAACGGTCAGTACGAAGAAGCAAAAAAGCTTGCCCTGTGGTACGAGGGCGTCTTCGGAAAGGACCGTTATTATCTGGAGATCCAGGATCACGGACTTGCGGATCAAAAGCCGGTCATCGACGGACTTCTCCGAATCCACGAGGAAACGGGAATCCCCCTCGTCGCCACCAACGACGCCCACTATATGCGGAAAAGCGACGCTAAAGCCCAAAAGGTGTTGCTCTACGTTCAAATTAAAAAGACCATCAACGAAGAGTGCGGCATGGGATTTGAAACCGACGAATTTTACGTCAAGTCGGAAGAAGAAATGCGCTCTTTGTTCGAATATATCCCCGAAGCCTGCGACAATACGGTAAAGATCGCGGATATGTGTAACGTATCCTTTAAAAACCTGGACGATCCCGATCATCGGGAATACCACTTGCCCGACTACCGCACCCCCGACGATAAGGATCACTACGAATACCTGCGGGAATTGGCGTATCAGGGCTTTGATAAAAAATATCCAGAACGCACCCCCGAATTGATCGAACGGCTGGAGTACGAATTAAGCGTCGTTCACAAGATGGGCTTCGTCGATTACTTCTTGATCGTCAGCGACTACGTCCGCTACGCCAAGCGCTCCGGAATCCCCGTAGGTCCCGGCCGTGGCTCCGGGGCAGGCAGTATCGTTGCGTACTGCATCGAAATTACCAACATCGAGCCGATCAAATACAATCTGCTTTTTGAACGCTTTTTGAATCCGGAACGGGTTTCCATGCCCGACTTTGACGTGGACTTTTGCGTGGATCGCCGCCAGGAGGTCATCGATTACTGTATCGAAAAATACGGCGCTCAATGCGTTGCCCAGATCGTCACCTTCGGAACGATGAAAGCAAAAATGGCGGTCAAGGACGTTGCCCGCGTTTTGGAATTTACCCCCCAGGAAGCCAACGCCATCGCCAAATTGCTTCAGGATAATATGAAGATCATGGAATCGGTGGAATTAGTTCCCGAATTGCGTGAAATGTACCGAAACGATCCCCGAATCCACGAATTGATCGACCTTTCCGCCAGCGTTGAAAACGCCCCCCGCCACACGTCGGTGCACGCCTGCGGCGTGGTTATTACCTATCCCTCGGTTGCCACCCACGTGCCCCTTGCGGTTCAGGACGGAATGCCCGTAACCCAATACGATATGGTGATTAACGAAGAGCTGGGGCTTTTAAAAATGGACTTTTTAGGGCTTCGAAACCTGACGGTCATCGAGGACGCCTGCGTGCAGATCCGAAAAAAAGTCGGCGATTTTGACATCAACGCCGTGGATATGGATGACACGGCAACCTATAAAATGCTCTCCAACGGCTACACCGACGGCGTATTTCAGTTGGAATCCGGCGGAATGAAAAAGACGCTGATCCAGCTTCAGCCGAAGAATATCGAAGATATTACCGCCGTTATTTCCTTGTACCGTCCCGGTCCGATGGAATCCATTCCCCAATACGTCTTTAACAGCAACCATCCCGATCAAATTACCTACAAGCACGAATCTCTGATTCCCATTTTGAAGGTTACCAGCGGCTGTTTGGTCTATCAGGAGCAGGTCATGCAGGTGGTTCGTGAGCTTGCAGGCTATTCCTTCGGCCGCGCCGACGTGGTTCGCCGCGCCATGGGGAAGAAGAAGATGGAGGTCATGGAGCAGGAACGGGAATATTTCGTCAACGGGAAATTCTCCGCCGACGGAACGATGGAATTGCCCGGGGCAGTCCGCAACGGCGTTCCTGCAGAGATTGCCAACGATATTTTTGACGAAATGATTGATTTCGCCAAATATGCCTTCAATAAATCCCACGCCGCCGCCTACGCCTTCGTCACCTATTACACCGCGTTTTTAAAATGCCACTATCCGGAGGAATATATGTCCGCGCTTCTGACCAGCGTTTTGGACAAGCCGGACAAAATGGTGGGATATATCAACGAATGTAAGCGGATGGGGATTCAGGTTCTTCCCCCCGACATCAACGAATCCGAGGTCAACTTCTCCGTTGCGGGGAAGGGAATCCGTTACGGCCTTTCCGCGGTCAAAAACGTGGGACGAGCCGTGGTGGAGCAGATTATCGCCGAGCGCCAAAAGGGCGGTAATTTCTTAAACTTCTACGAGTTTTGTGAGCGTACCATGAAGGCAAGCCGCGACGTGGATTCCCGCACCGTGGAAAGTCTGATTCAAAGCGGAGCCTTCGATTCCTTTGGATTAAAGCGAAAGCAGTTGATAACCGCTTATGCGGATATCCGCAAATCCCTGCAGGTTTCCATTCGGGAGGAGCAGGAAGGGCAGATCTCCCTGTTCGGCATGGCAACGGAGGATGACCGCAAGCACAGCGCCGCCGCCATTTACCGTTATCCCGACGTGCCGGAATACTCCAAAAAAGAATTGCTGGCGCTGGAAAAGCAGGTCACAGGCTTGTACCTTTCCGACCACCCCATGAACGAATACGAGCCTCTCTTCGAATCCACCGAAGCCACCCGAATTTCCGCCTTTAACGACGAGGACGAGGGCTTTAAGAATAACGATAAGGTTCGCGCCTTCGGGATTTTAACGAAGGTCACCCGCAAGATGACCAAGAGCGAGACCATGATGGCAATCCTTCAATTAGAGGATCTGACCGGCTCGATGGAGGTTCTCGTGTTCGGGAAAGCCTACGAGCGCCTTTCTCCCAAATTAAACGAGGACGACGTGGTAATCATCTCCGGAAAATTGAGCATCGAGGATTCCCTTCGGGAGGACGACGAGTCGGAAGGTCGCGAGCCTGCCCGATTGATCGCCCAGGAGATCGAAACGGTCAGCAACCCCAACGAGCCAATCACCGTCCAACGGGTGGTGCAGGAGGTCAAGCAGCTGTACGTGCGCGTCAATTCCGATGAAGCCGCCCGGATTCGGGATACCATCGAAGCGCTTCAGTCTCATCCGGGGAATAGCGAGGTGTTCTTCCATTTCCCCGACGAAAACCGAACCGTCCGCTTCAAAGGAGAAGCCGTCGATCCCTCGTGGGCGTTGATGAGCCGTCTGAAGGAAATTTTGGGCGATCGCAACGTCGCCGTAAAGGTGGTGAAGCGATGATCCGAATTCTGCCTTTGACCTTAGATCGGGAAATGTTCTGCCTCTACGAGGATGAAAAACTCCTTGCAAAATGCTACTATTCCTCGGAAACGGGGGAGATCTGCTCCATCGAAGACGTGGATGCCGCCGCAACGCCGTGGCACACCGCAATTCTGAAGGCGACCATGAGCAGTATGGAATACGCCGGCGTTACCGTCGCGTGGAGCAAAGACGCTTCTTTGTTTCCGTTGCTGAAGGCGTTACGCTTTCAGCCGGAGGGGGAAGATCGGATGTCGGTTTCCCTCGTCGGTTATTTTGACTCCGCCTGTGAATGTGGAAATCATCAATGAAAAAACGCTCTCCCTGAAAAAGGGAGAGCGATTTTGTATTACTTGCGGATTTTAATTACGTTGGTCGGGCATTGTTCTTCGGCAATTTCCGCTTCGCTTTTTACCTTTGCGGGAATTTCTTCCACTCGGACGCTTGCCGCTTCGCCGCCCTCCTGACGGAAGACCGTAGGACAGATATCGGCGCAAAGTCCGCACTTGATACAACCGGATTTGTTGATTTCGGCTTTCATTTTTATCACCTCACCGAAATTAGTTTTTCCGATCAAAAAGTAATTATTCAAACAAAATACCGCACCTGATTTTGTCAGATGCGGTAAAAATTTTTATCCCTTGTCCTCGGTCAGCGTTAAGGTCGTTTCCACGGTTTTCCCGGTTCGGTATTGATAAAACTGAATGGGAATCGCGTCGCCCACCTTGTGGGTTTTCTTGATTTCTTCAATTTCGTTCAGAGTCGAAACTTCCTGCCCGTCAAAGGTTAAAATTACGTCGTATTTTTGGATTCCCGCAAGCTCGGCGCCGCTACCTGCAGTGATTTGAGTAACGTAAAATCCTTGGGGCAGTCGGTATCTTCTTGCCATGCTTGCGGTGATTTCCGTACCTTCCGCAATTCCCGTCGCAGGACGGTCCTTGACGTAGCCGTATTCCTTCAGGCTGGTCACGATTTTTATGGCGTCGTCGATGGGGATGGCAAATCCGATTCCCTCCACGTCCGTCGAGGAAATTTTTGCGGATACCACGCCGATCAATTTCCCCGAAGCATCGACCAAAGCGCCGCCGCTGTTCCCCGGGTTCACGGCAGCGTCGGTCTGTATCATGGTCGAAACGCCGTTTTCCCCGGTCACCTTTCGGTCGAGTCCGCTGATAATTCCCACCGTGACGCTGTTTGCGTATTCAATCCCCAGAGGATTTCCCACGGCGATGGCAGATTGCCCCACCACCAAGGCGGAAGAAGAACCGATGGAAATCTTCGGCAGGGGCGTTTCGGTTTCCACCTTTACCAAGGCAAGATCGGTCTGCTTGTCTGCCGCAATCAGCGTTGCGTCCGCTTCGGTTCCGTTGTCAAACAAGATCGTAATATACGCCGAATCGTACTGTTGGGCGTATTCGACGACGTGCTGATTCGTGATGATATATCCGTCCTCACTCCAGATGATTCCGGATCCCGTGGAGGTTGCCGCCTCGGTCTGATAGTGGGTAAATCCGTAATCAATGGTCTGGGAGGGAACGGTGACGCAAACGCAGACCACCGAAGGACGGACGGCAGAGACCACCGTGGAAAGGGCGTAAGACGTTTCGTCGATTACGATTTGTGTCGGCTGCTGATCTTCCTGCGAACCGTCGGAAGAATTCTGCAATCCGTCGTTTTTCAGCTCGTCCAATTTCTGCTCGTATTCTTTGGTTAACCGTCGATTTTCTTCCTTAAAAAAGGAAATCGTCTTTCCCAACGCAATCAACAGAGCGATCGATAAGATCAGCGAAATTACGGCAATCCCCGTCGCAGGGGAGCGTTTCTTTTTCCGCGGCGTTCCGATGGGGTTTCCGTTTGGATCATAAATGTTGGAAGGCTCAAACTCCATAAAATCCATCCTTGCGATTTATTTTAATTATAGTATATCAAAATTATGCGGAACAATTATTTTTGAAAAGTAGATAATTTGTGTCAAAAAAAATCTGCGGAAAAATTTCTTTTTCCGCAGAGAGGTTTCTTTATTTCGTGCCGAAAATACGGTCGCCCGCATCGCCCAATCCGGGGACGATATAGCCGTGATCGTTCAAACAATCGTCCAACGCGGCGCAGTAAACCGGAATATCGGGGTGATCGTCGTTGATCCGCTGAACTCCCTCGGGAGCCGCGATGATATTGACGCATTTGATGTTTTTAACCCCTTTGTTTTTCAAAAGCGAGATCGCCGCAGAGGCAGAACCGCCGGTGGCAAGCATGGGATCAAGCAGGAATACGTGACGGTCTTCGATATCCGCAGGCAGCTTGCAGTAGTATTCTACCGGCTCCAGGGTTTCCGGATCCCGGTAAAGTCCGATATGTCCCACCTTAATGTTCGGAATCAGATTTACCACCCCGTCCACCATGCCCAAGCCGGCGCGCAGAATAGGAACGGCGGCAAATTTTTCGTTGGCAAGGACGTGGAGCTTTGCCGTTACCAAGGGCGTCGTCACGTCAACCTCCTTCGTTTCCAGATCGCGGGTGATCTCGTAGCAAAGAAGCATGGCGATTTCGCTTGCCAATTCCCGGAATTCCTTGCATCCGGTGTCGGTGCGGCGCATAATTGCAAGCTTGTGCTGAATGAGGGGATGATTCGTAACGTTGACGTTCATGATGATTCTCCTTTATTCTTCAAACATATTGATTCTGCGCAAATGTTTTCCGCCCTCAAAGGGTGTGTTGAGGAAGACGTTGATCAGCTCCAGGGCAAGCCCTTCTCCCGTTACCCGTGCGCCGAGGCAGATGACGTTTGCATCGTTGTGGGCGCGGGTAAATTTGGCAGAGAAGTAATCGGAGCAAAGGGCGGCGCGGATTCCCTTGACTTTGTTTGCAGCCATGGACATTCCGATTCCGGTTCCGCAGATGAGAATCCCCAATTCCGCGTTTTTGTCGTTGATCTCTTTGCAAAGGGCTTTGGCAAAGACCGGATAATCGCAGGATTCCTCGCTGTTCGTCCCGCAATCGATCACGTTGTGTCCCTGCTCTGCAAGGTATTTTTTGACGCTTTCCTTCAATCCGTACCCTGCGTGGTCGCTGGCAATAACAAGATTCATGGTATTTATGTCCTTTCGGTCAATTTATTTTCTTTTTCGTTCCGTTCCCGTTCCGCTTGGGGTAATCTTAAGTAGCAAGGCTCCAGCCGTTCCGGGGTCAGCAGGGCGTCTTTCGGCAGGTTTTCGGTGATCTGTGCCACCGTTTCCGCCCGAATAAAGCCGCGGTCTGCTGTCGGTTTAAACGCGGTTTTTCCCGCTTTTTCTGCCTCCGTTAAGGCAATCTGTGAACCGTCTCCGCAAAAGAGCAACGGCTCGTCCGTTTCGTTCAACAAATCCGAAACGGAAATCTGCCGATCCTCACAGAGCCGCTTTCCGTTTTTGAAATTTGCATTGTAAAGCATATTCCGACGGGCGTCTTCCACAGCGCAGACGATCCCATCAAAGCCGATTCCCTCCGCCAGGGCGTGCAGGGAAGAGATTGCGGCGCAGGGCGTTTTGTTTTTGTGCGCAAGCCCCTTTGCCGTTGCCACGGCGATTTTAATCCCGGTAAACGAGCCGGGACCCACCGTAACGCCGATGCGGTCAATTTGATCTATCGTCAGCCCCGCGTCTGCCAAAACCCCTTCAATCATCGGAAGCAAGGTTTGGCTATGGGTAAGCCCGGTGTTTAAATATCGGGAAGCAAGGATTTTTCCATCCCGCATCACGCAAGCAGAGCAAGCCAGGGTAGAGGCGTCAAAAGCCAATATCGTCACGTTTCGTCTGCCTCCTGTATCCGTATGATTCGATCTTCGATTCCGTCTCCGTATTCAAAATAGATCCGAAGAGCGCCTTCCGGGAGATATTCTTCCGCATTTTCGCTCCATTCCACGAGGCTGACCGATCCCGGTTCTCCATCGAAAAAGCCGATGGAATAAAGATCGTCGTACCCGGAAAGCCGATACAAATCGTAATGATATACCGTCTTGTCCGCCTCGTAGCGGTGGCAGAGTGCAAAGGTGGGGCTCGTTACGTCTCCCCGATACCCCAGCCCGGAAAGAAATCCCTTTACAAATTCGGTTTTGCCGCATCCCATTTCCCCGAACAGGCAGATCATTTCCCCTTGAAACCGTTGGGCGAGGGAGCGTCCCAATTCTTTCGTTTCTTCCTCGGAATGGCTGTAAACGATCATGATTTCTCCTTTGGCGGAGTTTTTATTTTTGCTGCGATTTTTTCTTTGATTTCAGAAAAGGTCCACTTTTTGACCGGCGGATCCCGATCCGATTCGTCGTTCAGGGGCAGTCCCTTTAATTCGGTGCGGCGTGCCACCTCTTTACGAGTCAGCGTGTAAAGAACCGCGCAAAGAGGAACGCTCAGGATAAAGCCTAAAATTCCGAACAGTCCGCCTCCGAGGGTAATGGAGATCAACACCCAGATGGCGGGCAACCCCGTCGCTTCTCCGGAGATTCGGGGGTCAATGAGATTACTGTCAACCTGTTGCAGAATAATGACGAAAATAATAAACCAGAAGCATTGTCCAGGGTTGACCAACAACAGCAGAAACGCCGAGGGAATCGCCCCGATGAAGGGACCGAGCATGGGAATGATGTTAGTAACGCCGATGATAAAGCTGATCAGCGAAGCGTATTCAAAGCCGAAAATCTTCATAAAGATAAAGCACAGAATTCCAACGATGATGGAGTCGATCACTCTGCCCGAAATATATCCCGTCAGCGTGCGCGCCGTCAATTTAGCAATCTCCCGAATCTTATCGGCAACGTTCTTGGGGAAAAAGGCGTAAATGGTCTTTCTCGCCTGCCATTTCAGATGGTTGCGTCCCGCCATAATGTATATGGAGATGATGATGCCGAGAATCGCGTTGGTCAATCCCCCCGCAATGCTCTTGGTGATGTTGAAGATCTCCGGCAGGCGGGTTTGAACCGTTTCCGCAACGGTGCTGATCAGGGCAGTAATGCCCTTCTCCCATTCGGTAAAGTCAAAGGGTTCGATGTTTTCCTTCAAAAATTCGTAATTGGCAATCACGCCGTTCAGCGCATTTTCTACGTTTTCAACGTACCGTCCGATGTTGGCAAGTAAGCTCGTGACGCTTGCGGTTACCTCCGGAATTACGGCGACCAAAAACACCGCCACGAAGGTCAACAGTAAAACGTAGGTCATGGCAACGGAAAACCCGGTGGAAAGGGCGTGCTTGTGCTTTGCCTTTTTAAAGCATCGTAGAAACAGCCGCTTGAACAGAGAAAAGGGACGGTCAAGGAAAATAGCAATCAAAACCCCGGCAATCACGGGGGATAATATGGAAATCAGAAGCTTGATTACGGAAAAAATCGCATCGAACTTAATGACCGTAAGGGCAAGCAGTGCCGCGATCAAAAGAATTATTACGATGCTCCGAAACAGTTTTTTGTCCATAATGCAATCTCCACCTCTGAAATTTTTTTACCTTTCATATATTATAACACATCCGCTTCGTAAAATCTATAGGGTTCATAAAAAATTCGGAAAAAATTGTCTGAAGATTCTGTTTTTCCGAATATTTTGCAACTTTCTTGCAAAAGTACTTGATTTTCCTTTAAAATTTGGTATAATAAATCTATTATAACGTCCTCATGGACGAATCCGTGCTCATTTGCACGACAGGAGGTTCCTATGTCGAACGAAAAAAAGACCTTTTACATCACTACCCCGATCTATTATACCTCGGGGCATCTTCACATCGGCAACTCTTATACCACCGTTGCCGCCGATACGATGGCTCGCTATAAGCGAATGTGCGGATACGACGTGATGATGCTCACCGGCACCGACGAGCACGGTCAAAAGGTGGAGCGTAAGGCGCAAGAGGCAGGGAAGACCCCCAAGGAATTCACCGATGAGATCGTTGCGGATATCAAAAATATCTGGGAGGTTCTCGGAATTCATTACGATAAATTCATTCGTACCTCCGACGATTATCACGTTGCCGCCGTACAAAAAATTTATCAGGAGCTTTACGATAAAGGCGAGATCTATAAGAGCGAATACGAAGGACACTATTGCTCCCCCTGTGAATCCTTTTGGACCGAATCCCAGCTGGTGGACGGAAAATGTCCCGATTGCGGCCGTCCGGTCGAAAAGGCAAAGGAGGAAAGCTATTTCTTCCGTCTTTCCAAATACCAGGATCGGTTGATCGAGCTTTTGGAAAATAATCCCGGCTTGCTGCAGCCCGAAGCCCGCGCCGCGGAAATGATCAACAATTTCCTCAAGCCCGGCTTGAAGGATCTTTGCGTTTCCCGCACCACCATCAAATGGGGCGTTCCTCTGCCCTTTGACGAACGGCACGTTGCCTACGTCTGGATCGACGCTCTTTCCAATTATCTGACCGCCCTGGGCTACAAGTCCGACGACGACGGTCTGATGAAAAAATATTGGCCTGCCGACATTCATCTGGTTGGTAAGGACATCGTCCGCTTCCATACCATTATTTGGTTTGCGGTTTTGATGGCGCTTGACGTGGAACTGCCCAAGCAGGTTTACGGTCACGGCTGGCTGCAGATGAACGGAGACAAGGTTTCCAAGAGTAAGGCGTCCGGTGCCGCCTGCATCGTGGATCCCATCTTCCTTGCAGAGCATTTCGGAAAAGACGCCGTCCGTTATTTCCTTCTTCGGGAAATGCCCTTCGGCTCTGACGGAGAATATACCTACGACGGCTTGATGAACCGCATCAACGCGGATCTTGCCAACGATTTGGGGAACTTAGTCTCCCGTTCCACGGCGATGGCAGTCAAGTATTTTGACGGAAAAATTCCCGCCGCCCGGGTTTCCGAGCCGGTGGACGAAGAACTGTTGTCTCTTACCAAAACCGTCGGCGCAAGCGCGAAGCCTTACATGGAAGCCATGTCCTTCTCCCTTGCGTTGACCGAAATCTTCAAGCTGGTTTCCCGCGCAAACAAATATATCGACGAGACGGCGCCCTGGGCTTTGGCAAAGGATCCGGAAAAATCCGACCGCCTTGCCACCGTCCTTGCCAATCTCTTTGAAGCAATCCGCGTGATTTCCAATCTTCTGATTCCCTTCATGCCCGATACCTGCGAAAAGATCCTTTCCTGCATCGGTGCTTCCGCCGTTGCCTGGGATTCTTGCGCGCAAGAGGGATGTCTGTCCGGCGAAATTGCCGTTTCGCCCTGTGAGGCATTGTTCCCCCGCATTGACGTGAAAAAGGAACTTTCCGCCGTCGGCTTGGGGGAAGACACCCCCGCGGAAAAGCCTGCAAAGAAAGAGAAAAAGAAGAAATCCTCCGAGCCCTCTCCCGCCGCGGAAATCGGAATTGAGGATTTTCTGAACGTGGATCTTTCCGTTGCAAAGGTTTTGGAATGTGAAGCCGTTGAAAACAGTGAAAAGCTGCTCAAGCTGAAGGTCACCTTCGGCAACGAGGAACGGCAGATCGTTTCCGGAATTGCAAAGGCTTACGCCCCCGCCGACCTGATCGGTCATAACGTCGTTGTTGTCAAAAATCTGAAGCCCGCCGTCATTTTCGGGCTGGAAAGCTTCGGTATGATCCTGGCTTCCGGTCAAGGCGAAAACATTCACGTTATGTTTGCCGACGAATCCAATCCCGGCGACCGCATCCGCTGATATTTTTTAGGAAGGACCTTTTCGGTCCTTCCTTTTCTGAGGTTATTATGTTATTTGATTCTCACGCACATCTCGACGATAAAGCCTTCGATGAAGACAGGGAAGACCTGATCGCATCGTTGCCCTCCCACGGCGTTTCCCACCTGTTGATTCCCGGCTCTTCTCTGGAATCTTCCCGAAAAGCGCAATCGATCGCCCAAGCCCATCCGAATATCTATTTTGCCGCAGGGGTTCATCCGGGGGAGATCCTTTCCATGGAATACGAGGATATTGATCGGATCTCCGCCCTTGCCTCCGACCCGAAATGCGTTGCCATCGGCGAGATCGGTCTGGACTTTTATTGGGAAAAGGATCCCGTCGTCCGAGACACGCAGCGCTATTGGCTTCAGCAGCAGCTTCGCCTTGCCTTCGAGCTGGGAAAACCGGTCGTCATCCACGATCGGGAAGCCCATCAGGAGTGCTTTGACGCCGTCCGTAACGCCGGAGTACAGGGCGTTTTTCACTGTTATTCCTCCTCGGCGGAGATGGCGGTGGAATTGGTCAAGATCGGCTTTTACTGTTCCTTTACCGGGGTCGTAACCTATCAGGGAGCAAAAAAATCCCTTCGCGCCATCGAGGCGTTGCCCTTGGAACGGATTCTGATTGAAACCGATTCCCCCTACCTCGCCCCGGTTCCTTTGCAGAAAGAGCGCAACGATCCACGACACGTCCGCGCCGTCGCTGAGACGATCGCCGCCGTCAAAAAGATTCCTTTCGACGAGGTCGCACGGGTTACGAGGGAAAATGCCGCCCGTTTATTCCGTATAAATCTGTGACAAAATAAAATCAAAAGAGTTTAAAAAATATGAAATTTCAAATATTTTACCGTTAAATATGTCTTTTTTATGAAGATTGTATTGTGAAAACTTGCGTTTTCCATATTATTATGGTATAATGATTTGCGAAGAGCGGAAGTTGTTTCCGCTCTTCGAGTTTTGTACGGAGAACCTCTCCGGAAAGGATGAGATTATGGCGGTTGCCGACGTTGTAAAACCCTTGGTTCTGCCCATTACGGAGGAGCAAGGACTGATTCTTTGGGACGTTGAATTCGTCAAAGAAGGATCCGAGTATTTTTTGCGTGTCTATATTGACCGGGAAGAAGGCGGGATCGGAATTGACGACTGTGAAGCGGTGTCCCGTGCGTTAGATCCGATTCTGGACGAGGCGGATCCCATTTCCCAAAGCTATCATTTGGAAATTTGTTCTGCCGGACTGATTCGGGATCTGAAAACGACCGAGCACATCCGTCGCTTTCTCGGGTACGAGGCGGAGGTTCGTCTTTATAAAGGCGAAGGGGATCTTCCCAAAAAGTTCTCGGCGCGTCTCGACGCCGTCACCGAGGAAATCCTCACCGTAACCGTCGGGGATCAAACCTATTCCCTCGAACGGAAATCTATTTCGAAAATAAAAATTGACTTGATATAAACGGAGGTAAACAGGAAAATGAACGAAGAATTTTACAAAGCCCTCGCCCTGCTTCAGCAGGAAAAGGGAATTCCCCAGAAGTATATGCTTGAAAAGATCCGTGCCGCCATCGCGTCTGCGGTCAAGCGGGATCGGAGCGTTCCTGCGGAAAACGTTGACGTGGTCTTCGACGAAACCAAGAAAACCATCAGCGTTTTCATTAAGCGCTTGGTCGTCGATACGGTGGAGGATCCCGCCATTGAAATTTCCGTGGAGGAAGCCCGCACCGTTTCTGCAAAATATCAGCTGGGCGATTACGTCCGTGACGAGGTTGATCCCGCCACCGTCGGCCGTATTGCCGCAAAGGTCGGGAAAAACGTCATCGTTCAGGGGATCAACGAAGCCGTCAACGGTTCTCTGATCAACGAATTTGAAGGTCAAAAGGGCACGATCGTTACCGGTACGGTAGATCGCGTGGACGAATTTAACCGTGTGGTTTATCTGAACATCAACGGCTATTCCTTGCCCCTGAATCTTCGGGATCAGATCCCCGGGGAAACCTTCCGGGACGGCGATCACGTCAAGGTCTGCGTTTCGGATATCCGCCGCAACGCCAAGAGCCAGGAGATCGTCCTGTCCAGAACCAACGCGGAGTTCCTTCGCCGTTTGTTCCAGGTTGAAATCCCCGAGGTTGCCGACGGGACCGTCCGCGTTATGGCGATCTCCCGGGAGGCAGGCTCTCGCTCGAAGGTAGCCGTTTGGTCCAAAAACCCCGACGTCGATCCCGTAGGCGCTTGCATCGGACCCAAGCAGATGCGTATCAATTCCATTCTCTCCGAATTGCACGGAGAGCGCATCGACCTGATCAAGTACAGCCCCGATCCGGAAGAATTTATCGTTTCAGCCCTTTCTCCCGCTTCGGTTCGTATTATCGAAATCAACAAAAACGATCGCACCTGCCGTGTTGCCGTTGCCGCCGATCAGCTTTCTCTTGCCATCGGTAAGACCGGACAAAACGTTCGCCTTGCAGCAGGTTTGACCAATTATCACATTGATATTGTGGCGGAATAAGAAATGAAAAAAAATATCCGGCAAAAAGGAGCAATGATTCGGATGTGCGCATCCTGCGGGCTGCGTTCCCGAAAGGATGAAACCGACTACATCCGTATCGTATTGCCTAAGGGAGGAAATCCTTTCATTGATCGGGAGGGAACTGCCCCCGGACGGGGCGCGTACCTTTGCCGCAATCAGGATTGCGTCCGCAAGGTGTGTAAAACCCGCCGGCTTTCCCACTTATTGCGTGGGACGATTCCCGAAACTCTTTACGAAGAGCTTCGTCGGGAGGTGGGCTTGGATGGATAAAAATTTCCTCTCCACCTTGGGACTTGCCCGCAGGGCGGGAAAGCTTCTTTTGGGTGTGGAATCAATTCAAAAATACCGTAAGCCCGTAGCGCTTCTGATCTATGCGTCAGACGCTTCCCCCCGGGTAAAGCGTTCCTTATCGGGACGGACGGAGCCATTCCTGTCGCCGGAATTGACGAAAGAACAACTTGGTCGTGCCGTAGGGTGCAAAGAGGCCGCCGTGATTGCGGTCACCGACGCCGGCTTTGCCGGTATGATTCGGAATAAATTGGAACTGCAGGAGGAGAACGCATGAGTTTGTATCAGAAATACCGCATCCGTGAGATGGGGAAAGATTTCAATATGAAGCCTCAGGACATTATGTCCTTGTTGGAGGCTCGTTTCGGGGAAGCCCCCGCAAATCAACAGGCGGTTTTGACCGCGGATCAGTTGAACTATCTGTTCGACTATTTCATTCAGAAAAATCAAATTCCTTCCCTGGCGCTTTATTTTCAGGCGTATCAGGGGCAAGAGCCTTACGCCGTAAAGCAACGCCGTGCGAAGCAGGAACGGGAGGCGAAGGAAGCGGAGGAACGCAAGAAGGCAGAAGAAGCCGCCGCCAAGGAAGAGGCGCGCCGTCAAGCGGAAGCCGCGAAGAAGAAGGCGGAGGCCGACGCTGCAAGAAAAGCGGCGGAGGAAGCCCAAAAGCAAAAGGAAATGGAAGCCAAAAAGGCAGAAGCCGCCGCAAAGAAAGCGGAGGAAGAAGCCGCCAAAAAGGCCGCCGCAGACGCCCGCCGTCAACAACAGACGAAGAAGCCCGCCTCCAAGCGCGACAATCTGAAGCGGGTGGAATTCCCCGCAAAGAAAGAGGATGCCAAGGGCAGCGTCAATATCGTTTCCGGGGAAGACAATCGCTCCGGATACGGCCGTGACGTTATGGTCGTTGACACCCGCAACGCCGCAGACTTTAACCAAGCGAAGTACGATTCCCGTCTGGACGATATCGTTGGAAATCGCGGCAATCGGGATTACGGCAAGAGCAAGCAAAAGATCAACAAGAAAAATAATAAAAAGCAGAACTTCCGCAGTAAAAAGGAAGACGAACAGGCAAAGCTGAAGCGGATGGAGCAGTACGAAAAAGACAAGAAGAAGCACCTGAGCAACGTGGTTCTTCCCGAAAGTCTTTCGGTCAGCGAGCTTTCCGCAAAACTACGCACCACCAACGTAGAAGTCGTGAAAAAGCTGATGGAGCTGGGGATTATGGCAAGCGCCTCCCAGATCATCGACTACGATACTGCCGCCCTGGTCGCGGAAGAATTGGGCGCAAAGGTCAGCAAGGAAGTCGTTATCACCATTGAAGAGCAGCTGTTCAACGATCACGAGGACGAAGCCTCCGAATTGGAAACCCGTCCCCCCGTCGTCGTCGTTATGGGACACGTTGACCACGGAAAAACCTCTCTTCTGGACGCTATCCGTAACACCAACGTCACCGCCGGAGAAGCCGGTGGGATTACCCAGCATATCGGTGCGTACAGCATTCACGTTAACGATCACGACATAACCTTCCTCGACACCCCCGGTCACGCCGCCTTTACCGCTATGCGTGCCCGCGGTGCGATGGTCACCGACGTTGCGATTATCGTAGTTGCCGCCGACGACGGCATCATGCCTCAGACCGTCGAGGCGATCAACCACGCAAAAGCGGCAAATGTTCCCATTATCGTTGCCGTAAATAAAATGGATAAACCCACCGCAAACTATGACCGTGTTCTTCAGGCGTTGACCGAATACGAGCTGGTTCCCGAGGAATGGGGCGGCGATACGATCTGCGTTCCCGTTTCCGCCGTAAAGCACGAGGGAATCGATCAGCTGTTGGAAATGATTCTTCTCGTTTCCGAGGTTGCAGATCTGAAAGCCAACCCCAACCGGGAAGCAAAGGGTACGGTTATCGAAGCGAAATTGGATAAGGGCCGCGACCCCGTTGCCTCGGTGTTGATCAGCAACGGTACGCTCCACGCCGGAGACGTTTTGGTTGCCGGTGCTTCCGTCGGTCGCGTTCGGGTTATGACCAACGACAAGGGAATGCGGATCAAGGAAGCCGGTCCCTCCACCCCCGTGGAAATTATCGGTCTTTCCGACGTTCCCGCCGCCGGAGATCAGTTTGAAGTGGTCAAGGATGAAAAGATGGCGCGCGAGCTGGTCGAAAAACGCAAATTCGAGCGAAAGCAAGAAACCTTCCAGGATCGGGCAAAGGTTTCCCTCGACGAATTGTTCTCTCAAATTCAGACCGGAGACGTCAAGACGCTGAATCTGATCGTCAAAGCCGACGTTCAAGGCTCCGTCGAAGCCGTCCGTTCTTCTCTTCTGAAGCTTTCCAACGATGAGGTAAAGGTCAAGGTCATTCACAACGCCGTCGGCGCGATTACCGAATCTGACGTGATGCTTGCCCAGGCGTCCAACGCCATTATTATCGGCTTTAACGTCCGTCCCGACGGCAACGTTCGTTCCCAGGCGGAAAAGGAAAAGGTCGATATCCGTCTCTACCGCATCATCTACGATTGCCTGGAAGAAATGGAAGCCGCCATGAAGGGGATGCTTGCCCCCAAATTTACCGAAAACCTTCTCGGTCATGCAGAGGTCCGTCAGACCTTCCGCGTGTCCGGCGTCGGTACGATCTGCGGCTGCTACGTCAAGGACGGAAAGATCGTCCGTACCGCCTCGGTTCGTCTGATTCGGGACGGAATCGTGGTTTACGAAGGAAAGATCGACTCTCTGAAACGCTTCAAAGACGACGCGAAGGAAGTTGCCGAGGGCTTTGAATGCGGTATCGGATTGGATAAATTTAACGATGTTAAGGAAGGCGACGTCATCGAAGCCTACCTTATGGAAGAGGTCAAGAACTGATCTCTTTCCGGAAAGGATCTTATGGGATCGAATTTTAAGCAAAACCGTGTCAACGAGGAGATCAAACGTTCCGTCGCTTCGATCCTTTCGGAGGTAAAGGACCCCCGAATTCCTCCCATGCCCACGGTGGTATCTGTGGACGTGTCCGGGGACTTGAAATATGCGAAAATCTACCTTAGCTTTCTTGGAAATTACGATGAGGCAGAGGTTCGCAAAGGTCTGAAGGCGTGCGCAGGATACGTGCGCCGTCGGATCGGAGAAACGGTACGGATGCGCAATACCCCCGAGCCGATCTTTATTCTGGATCGGTCTCTTGAGCAAGGAATCCGTATCAACGAAATTCTCAAAAATCTTGAAAACGGAAACGACTGATATGAACGAAGCCTATCTTACTGCCTTCCGGGAACTGATGTCTATGGACGACGTTCTCATCCTGGTGCATCGAAATCCGGACGGCGACTGTCTCGGCACTGCCTTTGCCTTAAAGCGTGCCTTTGAAAATCTCGGTCGCCGGGTCTGCGTTGCCGCAACCGGAACCGTAGATCGGAACTTGCGGGATATTACCGACGGTGCGGAAGAGTTAAAGCCCACGTTTTTGCCTTCCGCCATCGTCTCCGTGGACGTTGCGACGCAACCGATGTTAGGTCCCGATCTGGCTTGTTACGCCGATACGGTGGATTATAATATCGACCACCACTATACGAATACGGAATACGCCCGGAACAATATCGTCTTTGGCTCCGCTTCTTCGGCGGGGGAGGTTCTTTTTGACCTTTTCCGTGCCTGCGACGTGGAAATCGACGACGTTATGGCGGAAAAGCTTTACGCCGCCATCGCCTTTGATACCGGTTGCTTCCGTTATTCCAACACCACCGCCCATACCCACGAGGTCACCGCGGAATTATTGAAGTATTCCTTCGACGCTCCCGCCGTGATCCGAAAAATGTTCGATATCGTTCCCTTGCGCCAGCTGAAGCTGGAACGGGTTGCTTTGGATTCGTTGCGCCTTTATCACGACGGAAGGGTGATTCTTCTGCCCATTACCCGAAAGATGTTGGAGGAAAACGGTGCGGAAGACGAGGACGTTTCCGGAATGGTCTCTTTGATCCGTCGGATCGAAGGGGCTGCGGTCTGCGCTACGCTGAAGGAGACCAAGGAGGGGGACGTCAAGGTTTCCCTTCGCTCTGCCGACGATATTTTTGACGTTTCTGCCGTTGCATCCGTGTTTGGCGGCGGCGGTCACGTGAAGGCGTCGGGGTGTCTGATTAAGGGTTCGATGGAGGACGCCGAACAACGGCTTCTTTCCGCCATTGAGGCGCGCTTGTGCGGTCAGGAGGACGGCGTATGATCCTTCTCGTCGATAAGCCCGCCGGAATGACCTCCCAAAAGGTCGTTGCTAAAATCAAACACGCCTCTCCCCATAAGTTAAAGATCGGGCACACGGGTACGTTAGACCCCATGTGTACCGGTCTTTTGCCGGTTTTAACCGACAGGGATACCAAGCTTACCCAATTTTTCCCCCATCAAAAAAGTTATCTTGCGTCGATCCGCTTCGGAATCAAAACCGATACCGGAGACGTGACGGGGGAGACCTTGCAGACTTCGCCCCTGCCTACGGAAGAAGAATTCCGCAAAATCCTTCCGTCGATGATCGGCACTTGTCAGCAGGTTCCCCCCATGTATTCCGCCGTTCACGTGGAAGGAAAGCGTCTCTACGAGCTGGCTCGTATGGGGGTTGAGGTGGAGCGAGCCCCCCGCACCGTGGAGATTTTTGATCTTACTTACGTGGATCGGATCGGGGAGGGCGAATACCGTTTTTCGGTTACCTGCTCCACCGGAACATATATTCGTACTTTATGTGAAGATATTGCCGCAAAAATGGGGTTGGTTGCCACCATGTCCGCCCTTCGCCGCACCGCTTCCAACGGCTTTTTGTTGGAGAATGCCTATTCCTTGGAGGACGTGATTTCTTACGCGGAGCAAAACCGACTTTCGCAAATTTCCCTTTCCGCGGAGGGTGCCTTTTCCCACCTTCCTCAGGTTACCGTTCCGCAAAACGGCGAGCATTATTATCTCAACGGCGGTATTTTAACTGCAAACCGCCTTACCCCTTCCGTTTCCGACGGATTGTATCGGGCGTACTCCGCTTCGGAGCGTTTTCTGGGGCTCGTTCAGGTGGAGCAAGGAAACGCAAAGGCGGTCTTTTCGGCAGAATAATTTTAAAATAATCTGAAAGGAGAGAAATCCTGTGTCTGTTGTTACCGTTGGGGATTTTGACGGCGTTCATTTGGGACACCGTGCGTTGCTTCGCGACGTCGCCTCTTTTGCCGATTCGCAAAAAATTCCTTCGATCGCCGTGACCTTTGACCGAAACACCAAAAGCTTTTTACGGCAGACCGACCCTTATTACTTAACGGATTTCGAAGAAAAGAAATCCTTGATTCTCTCCGAAGGAATCGGTCACGTTTGCAACGTCCCCTTTGACGACGCTTTCTCGAAAATGTCTCCCCAAGCCTTTTTGACGCTTTTAAAGGAGCGCTACGGTTGTACCCACCTGTTCGGCGGCGCTGATTTTCGGTTCGGCTGCGGGGGAGAGGGGGCGCTTACCGACGGCGCTTGCGTGGAGGGAATCGTACAGCACGTGGTTTCCCTGAAGACCGATCTGGTAAAAATTTCATCCTCCACCATTCGGACTGCCTTGACCGACGGCTTGATCGAACGGGCAAATTCCTGGCTCGGTTACCCCTATTTCGTTTCAGGGACGGTAGTGGAAGGCAAGCACCTTGGGCGCACCATCGGATTTCCCACGGTCAATCTTGCGTCTCCGATGCAAAAGGTATTGCCGAAAAACGGCGTATATATCACGGAGACTACGGTGGACGGCACGGCGTATCGGTCGGTAACCAACGTGGGCGTCCGCCCCTCGGTGCAGGACGGAGATTTTCGGAATATTGAAACCCACCTGCTGGAAGCCCGCGGTGATTTTTACGGAAAAACCATTACCGTCCGGTTTCTCTCCCGCCTTCGGGATGAAATCCGCTTTGCCGATCTTGGGGCGTTGATGCAGCAACTTCGGATCGATCGGGACGCGGCGTTTTCGTGGCGTAATCCGGGTTGATTTTCGTGATTTTGCACAATTTCAGCAAAAAAACGATGTTTTTCGGTAATATGTCACAAAAATAACATTGATTTCTTGTTCAATATATGGTATAATATAGGTGAAGTTGACCAACAAAAGTGGGTATTAATGCAGAAAAGCATATCTATTTTCACAATAAAGTCGGAGCTTCAATAATAGGGAAGAAGGATTGAAAAAAACAATGGCAGCAAAAGTGTACCAGGAATTGATCCAAAAGACCAGGGACGTCACCGACCGGATTATCGGCGTCGTTGACGAGACCCGCACCGTCGTCGCCTGCAGCGATCTGTCTATGATCGGCGAAAGCGTTGAGACCAACGTGGCAGAGTATTTTACCATGTCCGACGTTGCCGTAATCAACGGTTATACATACCGCGTGATCGGTTCGCGGGTTAAATTTGAAAGCTTTGTGTTCGTTAAGGGCACGGACGCTGCGGCAGAAACTCTTTCCGGAGTTCTTGCCCTTTCCCTGAGTACCATCAAAGAATATCACGACGAAAAATACGACAAAGGTAACTTTGTCAAAAACGTCATGCTGGAAAATATTCTTCCCGGCGATATTTACCCCAAGAGCAAGGAGCTGCATTTCAACGGCGATATTCCCCGCGTCGTCATTCTCATTCGGTTGGTCGATCGGACGGAGGTTTTCGCCTACGACATCGTTCAGAACCTGTTCCCCGAACGGACGAAGGATTTCGTCGTAAACGTCGGGGAAAACGATATTGCCCTGGTCAAAGAAGTCAAGGCGGGTATTCAGCAAAAGGATCTGGAAAAATTAGCCCGTTCCATCGTCGATACCTTGAATTCCGAATTCTATACCCGAGCCGTGGTCGGTATCGGCACGGTCATCAACAATCTTCGGGAGCTTTCCCGTTCTTACAAGGAAGCCCAGGTTGCCATTGAGGTGGGCAAGGTCTTTGACGTGGAAAAGGTCATCATGAGCTATTCCAACCTCGGAATCGGCCGCTTGATCTATTACCTCCCCACCACCCTCTGCAATATGTTCCTTGCGGAGGTGTTTAAAAAGGGTTCTATCGAATCCCTCGATCACGAAACCCTGTTTACCATCCAAAAATTCTTTGAAAATAACCTCAACGTTTCCGAAACCTCCCGCAAGCTCTTCGTTCACCGGAATACCTTGGTGTATCGGTTGGAAAAGATCCGCCGTCTGACCGGATTGGATCTGAAGCAGTTTGATCACGCTATCGTCTTTAAGGTGGCGCTGATGGTTCGGAAATATCTGGAGTCTAACCCGACGAAGTATTGATCGGAGGTTTGTTTTGATTCAGTTTATCAACGTGTCCAAGCGGTATGACAAATCGGGTACCGTGGCGTTGCGGAAGGTCAGCCTTCGCATCGAGGACGGCGAATTCGTATTTATCACCGGAAATTCCGGCGCCGGAAAATCAACCATGGTTCATCTGTTGACCTGCGAGGACGTTCCCCAGAAAGGGGACGTTATCGTGGACGGTATGAATACGAAAAAGCTTTCCCGCCGTCAGATCCCCAAGTACCGCCGTCGGATCGGGATCGTCTTTCAGGATTTCCGTCTGATCCCGAATCTTACCGTCTATGATAATATCGCGTTTTCCCTTCGCGTCGTGGGACGCCGCCGCAAGGAGATCGTCCGCCGGGTAGAACGGGCGATGGAATTGGTCGGTCTTTCCCATAAAGCAAAAATGTACCCGGATCAGCTGTCCGGCGGGGAGCAGCAGCGGGTTGCCGTTGCCCGCGCCATTGTTAATAATCCTTCCATGATTATCGCGGACGAGCCTACGGGAAACGTGGATCCCTCCCTTTCCGTGGAGATCATGAATATGCTTCTTCGCATCAATCAAATGGGGATCACCGTTATCGTCGTTACCCACGAACAGCATTTGGTCGATCGGATGAACCAGCGGGTAATCCGTTTGGAGGAAGGTCGTATCGTTTCCGATACTGCCGATCCGGAATCGGAAACGGAGGTGGCTTCCGATGAGTCTTGACAGTCTGTGGTTCCTGGTCAAAAGCGCCTGGAACAATTTATACCGAAACATTCTTTTAACCGTTGCTTCGGTCACGGTTTTGACTATTTGTCTTTCTCTTTTGGGTTCAACCACTCTCATCGTTCGAAACGTCAACGCTTTCGTGGAAGAGATCGGGGAGAGTCGGATCGCCGTTTTCCTGGAAGAGGATATGGACGAACTTGACGTCGTCCGTTTTAAGGACGAGCTGATTGCCATCGGAAACATCGGCGAGGTTTCCTACGAAACCAAAGAGCAAGCCCTTGAAAATTATTTGGAATCCCTCGGTGAGGAAACGGGGATGGAGGATGCCCTCGATCCCGAAACCTTCCGGGCGTCGATGATTTTTGAAATTATCGACATTTCCAAGTACGATCAAACCCTTTACGAAATTCAAAAGCTGGACGGCGTAGGGGATATCCAGGAGCGCCGTGACGTTGTGGAAGGAATTCTTGAAGTAAGACAAGTCCTTTCCTTCCTTTCCATTTGGGTTATCGCCCTGTTCTTCATCGTTTCCATGTTTATTATCATGAACTCGGTCAAACTTTCGGTTTATGCCCGTCGGCTGGAGATCAACATCATGAAATACGTCGGCGCTACCGATTTCTTCATCCAGCTGCCCTATTTTATCGAAGGTATGATCATCGGGCTTCTTGCCGGAGTCGTATCCTTCTTCGTACAGTTTTACGTTTATAACGCAATACTGTACCCCATTCTTTCCGAATTGTTTACGCCCCTTTCCTTTAAATTGACCTTCTGGATTCCGTTTTTCCTGATCGGCGGCGTTTTTATCGGAATCATCGGTTCGGTTTACCCGGTGAAAAAGTATCTCAAGGTTTAACCCTTTCCTCGTTTTCATAAGGTGGTTTTATGACGAAAAAAATCCTTACCCTCCTTTTGATGATCGCCCTGATCGTCACCTCCCTTCCCATGACCTTTACGGCAGCCCCCGCCACGTCGGTGGAGGACGCGAAGGATAAGATTCAACAGTCCCAGGATCGCAGAGAAGAGCTGGAAAAGCTCTTGGAGGAATCCAAAAAGCAAGAAGAATCTTACATGGAACAAAAGGAGATTTTGGAACAGCAGCTGGGCGAGTTGAATTCTGAAATCAACGCTTACGACGATTTGATCTCGGAATTGGACGCGCAGATCGTGTCGATGGAAAAATCCATCGCGGATGCGGAAATCTCTTACCAAGAGAATATCGATAAATTTAAGGCGCAGGCACGGGCTTCCTACGAGCAGGGCACGATTTCTTACCTTGACGTGTTGTTCGGCGCTCAATCCTTTTCCGATTTTCTTCTTCGGTTGGATTACGTAAAACAGGTGGCGCTCTACGAAAAAGAGTTGCTGAATACCATCACGCAAAGCATAGAAACCATCAAAAATAATAAGGCGGAAGTAGAAGCAAAGCGTACCGAGCAAATTACCGCCCGGGACACCGTTGCAGAGCGCAAGGAAGCCGTTGACGATAAGAATGACGACTTGCAAAGCCTCGTCAACAAAATGAATTCCAACCAGGCGTATTACGATAAATTGATTAAGCAGGAACAGGAAAACGAAGAAAAGCTGAATCAATGGATCGAAGAAGAGCTTTCCGGCAGAGGCGAATCCGACGTAGTTTACGACGACGGAGATTGGCTCTGGCCCGTGGAGCGTGGCAACAGTTATCATTACGTTTCCTCCGGCTACGGCTGGAGAACTCTGCGCGGCAAAAGAAGCTTCCATTACGCCATTGATATCGCCGTTCCGAGAAATACCAAGGTTCTTGCCAGCAAGTCCGGCGAAGTGATCTACGCCGGATGGAGAAGCGGCGGTTACGGATGGCTGGTTCAGATTGACCACGGCGGCGGATACGTTACATACTATCTCCACCTGAATTCCAAGCCCCCCGTCACGGTGGGACAACGGGTGAAGCAGGGTGACGTTATCGGTTACGTCGGTATGACCGGCGGCACCAGCACCGGATACCATCTCGACATCCGTTTTTACGTAAACGGAAGCGCTAAAAACCCCTTGAATTACCTGAAAAAACCCAGTTGGCTGACACGCTGAACGGAGGTTCTTTATGAAGAAAGCCCCGAAAGGGATCCGCTACGGAACGATGTTTTTCATTTTGGTTACCGCCGTCATTCTGACGGTAATTGCAACGTATTTTTACGTCAGCAGCAAAGTGGATAACTTGGGACGAAATCAGCAGATCTATGCAAAATTGAATAAGGTCAACGATCTGATCAACAAAAACTATATTCTCCCCATCGATCCGGTCTATGGAAACGATCTGATCTTAGACGGAATCGTGGAAGGATATATCGATGGCTTGGGGGACGAATATTCCTATTATCTTGACGAGACCAATTACCGTCTCTCGTCCAACGTCGCGGAATCCTCCAGCGTCGGAATCGGCATCCGCCCTGCGTATGATAAAAATTCCGGCGGCGTTTTGGTGGATTTCGTAAAGCAAAATTCCCCGGCGCAAACCTCCGGCATCGAAACCGGCGACGTGATCGTTTCGGTCAACGGTACCGACGTGACGGAGCTGGGATATCGCAACGCCGTTGCTGCGCTGTCCGGTGCGGAAGGCTCTGAAATCGTTTTGACCCTGACCCGGGAAGGCGAGGCGGCACCTTTGACCTTGTCTGTCACCCGCGCGGTCTTTGATCCGGAAACGGTTCAGTACCGTTTGCTGGAATCCGGGATCGGCTATCTTTTTATCAACGAATTTGACGTTTCTACCGTTTCGGAATTTTCTGCCGCCGTGGAAACGCTGCGTTCTGCCGGTGCGCGGGGCTTGATCCTCGATCTGCGCTTTAACGCCGGAGGGGATTTGTCCTCCGCCCTGGACGTTCTGGATAAGGTTATGCCCGCCGGAATTATGTGTTCCGTCAAGGAATTGGGCGAGGAGAATCCGACGGCCTACTATTCCGACGAAGCCCATTTGAGTGAAAAAATCGTCGTCCTGCAAAACTTTGCAACCTCGGACGTTGCGGAGATTTTCACCGGAGCGTTAAAGGATACTCAAACCGCGTCGGTCGTTGGGGATATTTCCCGCGGAAAGGGCGTCGGACAACGGGATATTCCCCTTTCCGACGGTACCGCGATCCATATTTCAACTTACGAATATATTACTCCCAACGGGGCACAATTCAATGAAGCCGGGATTACGCCCGACGTCAACGTAGCCCTGTCCGAAGAGAAGATCAGCGGGTTTTTAACCCTTACTGCCGCCGACGACGATCAGCTGCAGGCGGCGTTGCAGTTGCTGCGCACCCAACTCGGAACTTCCTGATGAACGTTGTTTCGATTCGGCTTTTTCAGCCGAATCGATTCCTTTTGTATCGGAGGCATACCCTTGAAAAAACAGTTTTCCCTTGTATTTGCCGTCGTTTTAACCGCAATCCTGACCTTTACCTTTACGGCAGGCGGTTTTGTTTTGGCAATCTTATTTGCGGAGGATGACCGTGTTTCCCGATCTCTTTCCGAAATTCGGGACGTGATCGATACGCACGCCGTTTTCGAATTTTCGGAGGAAGAAGCGGAACTTGCGGCGATCCGCGCCTACCTGTCCGGTTTGGACGATTCCTATACTCAATTCTGGACGAAGGAAGAGTACGAAGCCCAGCTTTCGTCCAACGAAGGACACTATACCGGCATCGGGATCACTCTGCAGTCGGAGCAAACGATTCGGGACGGATTGTTTATCCGCCGTGTTTTGGGCAATTCCCCCGCGGAACAGGCAGGCTTGAAAGCCGGGGATCTGATCGTGGCGATCAATGGAATTTCCGTGATCGACCGTGATTATAATCAAGTATATGAGGAAATGGGATTGGACGCAGGGGAGAGTTTGAATTTTACCGTTTCAAGAGGAAACGAGACGCTTTCCATTGACGTCACCTTTCAAAATTTCGTGCAGTCCTACGTTTCCTGGCGTATGATCGGTTCCGTCGGTTTTATTCGGATCCATGCCTTTAACGCCCCTGCCGCAGAGGAATTTCAAAGGGCGTTAAACGATCTGTTATCCCAAGGCGCAAAGGGATTCGTCTTTGACCTTCGCAATAATCTGGGCGGA
Organism: Clostridia bacterium; assembly: GCA_017623475.1. GTDB lineage: Bacteria > Bacillota > Clostridia > Oscillospirales > UBA644 > RGIG995. The sequence continues at coordinate 77,838 of JAGAPC010000003.1, forward strand.
AGCCTGGATGCGGTCAAGAATATCTTGGAGCTTCTCATTCCCAAAGGGGAAGAGATGGTTGTGATCCAATACAAGAATTCGGAAGAAATTTTTTATTCCGAATCGGAGCAAAAAACCGACCTTCCCATGGTAGTGCTGATCAACGGATCTTCCGCCAGCGGAAGTGAATTGATGGCGTCCTGTCTTCGTGACGTAAACGGCTCTGTCTTGATCGGAACGCGCTCTTACGGAAAGGGCATCGGACAAACGACCTTCCGCCTCTCCGACGATTCTGCCGTAAAAATCACGACCTTTCACTATCTGACAAAGGCGCGGAATAATTATCACGGTATCGGATTGGAGCCGGATGAGACCGTAACCTTAAGCGAGGAGCAGGAAAAGTATTTTTATGCCCTCGACGAATCGGACGATCCCCAGCTTCAGGCGGCGTTATCCCATCTGGAGACGCAAATTTTCGGTTAATATCAACGTATTCTATTATCAATTTTACTATAAAAGGAGACTTTATCATGTCCCAGCCTATCTATCTGACCCAGGAAGGGTTAAACAAACTGCAGGAAGAGCTTCATTACCTCAAGGCGACCAAGCGTGGCGAAGTTGCGGAACGCATTAAAGAAGCCCGCGGCCACGGGGATCTTTCCGAAAACAGTGAATACGACGCCGCTTGCGAAGAGCGCGCCATGGTCGAAGCCCGCATCAGCACCTTGGAGGAACAGTTGAAATACGCCCAGGTGGTCGATCACAACGATCTGAAGAGCGACATCGTCCAGGTCGGCTCCGTCGTTCGGGTTCTGGATTACGAATTCAACGAGGAAATCGAATATTCCATCGTCGGTATGACCGAATCCGATCCCTCCAAAAACAAAATTTCCGACCAAAGCCCCGTAGGAAAAACGCTCCTGGGGAAAAAAGCAGGGGATACGGTGGTCGTTACTGCTCCCGGCGGGGAATTTACCTATAAAATCCTCGAAATCGCGTTGCCCCAATAACAGGTGCCTTTATGACCCTTCGTTCCAAAGCCGAAAATATATGGTATCACTATAAATACCATATTTTAGCCGGGATTTTTATCCTGGGCACTTTGATCGTATGCCTTCACAGCTGTGCGACCAAGCCGGAATTTGATATTCAGGTTTATTACGTCACCGGTTCTTCTTCCATGTACAACGAGCAGTTGGCGTGGATCGAATCTGCCGTCGCGTCTCATTGCGGAGATGTGAACGGAGACGGAGAGGTAACCGTTGCCGTAACGGGGCTTCGGGTCGGTGAAAATTCCGACGCGACCCAGCGCGCCCAATATCTCAACGCCGTCCAGGCAGGGGATGTTATGCTGCTTTTCGGCGATGAGGGAGGGATCGATTATCTTTATCGGAACGGGTATCTTCAGCCGTTGACCGACTTTTCCGACGCGTTGGACGGGGAGGGGTACGCCTGGCAGGTAACCGGGTCTGCCGTTTCCCTTCAGACCGAAGGGTTCGACGTGTTTTCCGCCCCTCTTTACGTTTCTCTTCGTACCTTTGACGATACCTGGTCTTCGGTGCGTCCCGGTGTAAAGGATAATTACCAAATCGCTCGGGATACCCTTTCTTCCATGATCGGCGTATCGTCGGAGAATTAAAGATTTCCTTCCGCAAAATTTCTTCCGTGAACTTTCTTTGAATTTTGTTCTGCTTTCGTCCAAAGCCGCATATCTTCTTTTCCATCGGAAATACTTTTTTTGTATTGATCTTTTGGGAAGGGGAAGCAAAAAAAGTATGAAAGCAGTAATCATGGCGGGCGGATTCGGCACGCGCTTGCGTCCGATGACGGAAGGGATTCCGAAGCCCTGCGTTCCGGTGGTGGGAGTTCCTTGTATCGTCCGTATTTTACGGAATCTTTCCGGTCTGGGGATTCGGGAATTTCACGTGTCGCTCTTTTATCTTCCGCAGCAGATTCGAAGCGTACTGTCGGCGGAGGAATTTAAAAATTTAAGTATTTATTTTCACGAGGAAACGGTTCCTCTCGGAACGTCAGGCTCCGTGAAAAATTGCCTCAAGGATTGTAACGACGAATTTATCGTGGTCAGCGGGGACGGAGTGTTTGATTTCGACCTGTCTTTTGCGGTGGATTTTCATCACGCCCACGGCGGTCCTTTTACGTTGGTTTCCACCCGGGTCAGCGATCCCGGGGAATACGGTGTTCTGCTCTCGGACGATACCGGTCGGATTGTTCGTTTTCTGGAAAAACCCGATTGGTCTCACGCATATTCCGACGACGTAAATACCGGAATCTATATTTGCTCTCCTTCCGTATTGAACTATATCCCGGAGGGAAGATCCGATTTTTCCAAAGACGTTTTCCCCTTGATGATGCAACAGAAAATCCCTTTATATCATTATCGGGCAAAGGGATATTGGTGCGACGTCGGTACGGTTTCCTCTTACCTTGATTGTAACCGGAATTTGTTGGCGTCTCAAGGCGGATCGGTTCAAAGCCCCGTGGAAGAGGGTACCGTAATCGAATCCCCCTGCTATATCGGAAAAAACGTGCGCCTCGACCGTTGCCACGTCGGACCTTATACGGTGATCGGCGACGGTTGCGTGTTGAAAGAAAGTCGGCTGGAGGGCTGTGTTTTGGATACCGGAGTCCGATGTGAATCCGGTTCAGCAGCCCGGAACGCCGTTTTGTGTAAAAATTCCATTCTTCGCTCCAACGTCCGGGTGGGGGACGGATGCGTGATCGGCTCCGATTGTGAGGTCGGTTCCGGTTCGACCGTTCCTGCCGGCGCAAAAATCTATCCTTCGAACTGTATTCCGGAAAACACCTTCGTTCCCGGGAACGTACACCGTAAGTTGCGTTCCCTCGTTCCGGAGGATGGAAAAATCCTCTTTCCCTTCGGCGAAGACTTCGGCGGTGCCACGATGTATGAGATCGGACGCGCCCTTGCCGAATTGTTTGACGGTGACGTCGTCGTCGGAAGGACAGAGCAGCGGGACGCATCTGCAACCATGACCCTTTGCGGCGGCGTTCTGTCCTGCGGAAAAAACGTTTATGACACCGGGGTAAACGATCTTTCCCAATTTCGTTTTACCGTGCGCAATTATGCCTTCCGATGCGGCGCGTTTTTTCAACGGAATTATTCTAACCTCATCCTTCGTCTCTACGACGGAAACGGAATGCCCCTTTCGTCGGCGTTGGGGCGCAGGCTGGTGCAGGGATTGTCCGGGGAAAGTAATTGCGGAGAAAAGGACGGACTTTACCGTATTTTTCGCGGCGGTGCAAAGTCTTATCAATCGTTTCTTCGCTCCTTCGGAATTCCGAGTCGCTTGATGCTCCGGGTGGTTGCCTCCCCCATATTGTCACCCCTGCTGCCCCGAAGCCCTGAGTCGGAGGCGCGGGAGCGTATGCGCGTCGGTCCCGAATGGATCCGTATTGAACGCCCCGACGGAGAACCCTTTGACGAGGATTTGATCCGTTTGTGCTCCTGTCTTGCTTTTGGGCGAAAAGAAGCGCCGGTCTATTTCCCCACCTCTTTCCCTAATCTAACGGAGGAAATCGCAAAAAACGACGGTTTTCGCGCCATCAGAACGGCAGTTGACGACAAATCCGCCCGGAAATTGTTTCCATTGACCGATCCCAACGTGCAAGCGTTGTTGATTTTGAATCTTTTGCAGGAAGAAAAATGCACCTTTCAGCAGTTTATTTCCAAATTACCTGCCTTTGCGGTAAAGCAAAGGGACGTAACGGTTCATTTGCCCCGAAGCACCGTGATGCGCCTGTTGGCTTCTTCCGGCGGCGAATTGTCGGAAGGCATCCGTTTCTTTGACCGTTCCGGCGTGGTTCGCATCGTTCCGAAGTCGAACGCCAACGCCTTTCGTATCTTATCCGAAGCGTCCAACGCCGAATTGGCGGAGGAGCTTTGTGAATTTTATTCTATGAAACTAAAAGGGCTAAAGCCCGATTAACACCGGCGTTTGCCGGCTACATAAAACGTTTTTTGATCAAATTAAGGAGGATCATTTTGAAAAAAATTGAAAAAATTCGGATTATTCCCCTCGGCGGATTGAACGAGATCGGGAAGAATATGACCCTGATCGAATGCGGGAAGGATATTATCGTCGTGGACTGCGGGATGGCGTTCCCCGACGAGGATATGCCCGGCGTTGATTACGTTATCCCCGATTTTCAGTATCTTTTGAAGAACAAAGACCGTGTTGCCGCGATCTTTCTGACCCACGGACACGAGGATCATATCGGTGCGTTGCCTTACGTATTGCGGGAGTTGAACGTCCCCGTTTACGGAACCCGCATGACCCTCGGCATCGTGGTCAATAAATTAAGAGAATTCCACTTGGAAAAGAAGACGAAGCTGATGCAGGTCTCTGCCGGAGAATCCGTTAAAATCGGCTCACTTTCCGTGGAATATATCCATACCAACCACTCCATCGCAGACTCTGCCGCCCTTGCCATTCATACCCCCTGCGGCGTTATTTTCCATACCGGAGATTTTAAAATCGACGTCAGCCCCATTGACGGCGATATTATCGACCTTCCCCGCATCGGAGAATTGGGCAAGGAAGGGGTTTTGGCGTTACTGTCCGACTCCACCGGCGCGGAAAAGCCCGGTCATTCCATGAGCGAAAGCAAGGTCGGATCTTCCCTCAACGATATTTTCCGCAGAGCCGACAACAAGCGTATTATCGTCGCCACCTTTGCGTCCAACGTACATCGGGTTCAGCAGATCATCAACCTTGCCGCCCAATACGGACGTCGGGTTGCGGTCAGCGGACGAAGCATGATTACCGTGCTGGAAGCCGCCATGCAGTTGGGCTATACGAAGGTTCCCAAGGGTGTTTTGATCGATATCGACAAGATCAAAAAGATTCCCCCGGAGCAGCTGGTCGTCATCACCACCGGAAGCCAGGGAGAGCCCATGTCCGCCCTTTACCGTATGGCTTATTCCGAGCATAAAGTTGTTGAAATCAACGAAAAAGACCTGGTCATCGTCTCTGCCTCCGCCATTCCGGGAAACGAAAAGCCGGTAGGGAATATGGTCAACGAACTGTTTCGTTCCGGTGCGGAGGTGGTCTATGAATCTCACAACGAGATTCACGCCACAGGTCACGCCTGCCAGGAGGAATTGAAGCTGATGTTGGGCATGACCCAGCCCAAATTCTTCATCCCCGTCCACGGGGAATACCGTCATCTTCACCGCCACGCTTCCTTGGCGGAAGGGATGGGCGTTGCAAAGAAAAATATTTTGATTGCCGAAATCGGCGATATTATCGAGCTGGATAAAAATTCCGCAAAGATCGTCGGCACCGTTCCCTCCGGACGCATTTTGGTCGATGGCTTGGGAGTCGGCGACGTCGGAAACGTGGTGTTGCGGGATCGCAAGCACCTTGCCCAGGACGGCTTGATCGTCGCCGTCGCCGTGGTGGATTCCAAAACAGGGAATCTCTATTCCGAGCCGGAAATCGTCACCCGTGGCTTCGTCTATATTCGGGAAAATGAAGAGTTGATGTCGAAGGTCAAGCAAATCACCGCCGATGTCATTCTCCGTTGCGCCAAGGAAAAGCAGAACGATTGGGTTTATAATGCAAAAAATAAGGTTCGGGATGAGCTGGATCGGTACATCTTCAGTCAGACCATGCGTAAGCCCATGATCCTTCCCGTAATCAAATATATCTGATCGAGGTGTTTTCTATGGATAAAATCCGTGCCTATTTCGATTCGTTAAAGGGAAAAGAAATTGCCGTCGTGGGGCTTGGTGTCAGCCACCGCCCCTTGATCGGACTTTTGGTTCAGGAAGGGTTGACCGTCACCGCCTACGATAAAAAACCCATGGAGGAATTGGGCGATTTCGGGAAGGAATATGCCGACAAAGGGGTACGCTTCGTTCTCGGAGACGGCTACCTTGAAGATTTAAAGGGAGATTTGATCTTTAAAACCCCCGGAATGCGCGGCGATCTTCCGCCTTTTGAAAAAGCACGCGCCCGCGGTTCCGTGGTCACGTCGGAAATGGAAGTCTTTTTTCAGCTTTGTCCCTGCCCCATTTTTGCGGTAACAGGAAGCGACGGAAAGACTACGACCACCACCTTGATTTCAAAATTTCTTTCCGCCCAAGGGAAGCGTTGCTATCTCGGGGGAAATATCGGCACGCCGCTTCTTCCGAAGATCTTTGAAATTGCCCCCGATGACGTTGCCGTGGTAGAGCTTTCCTCCTTCCAGCTGAACGATATGCACCGTTCTGCCCAAACCGCCGTCGTTACGAACGTGGCGCCGAATCATCTGGATTGGCATACCGACATGGCGGAGTACGTCAATGCAAAGCGTTGCGTTTTTCAGCACCAAACTCCGTCGGGACGGTTGGTGGTCAATTACGATAACGAAATTACCCGCGGGTATGGGGAAGAGGCAAAGGGAGATCTTTTGTACTTCTCCTTCCGCGGTCCCGTTCCCAAGGGCGTATATCTGGATTCTGACGGTAATATTTGCGTTACCGACGGAAAAACCGTAAAACCCTTGATGCACCGTTCTTGTATCCGCATCATCGGAGATCACAACGTGGAAAATTATATGGCAGCCATCGCCGCAACCCTCGGGTACGTGGATGACGAGGTGATCCGCACCGTTGCGGAGACCTTCGGCGGGGTGGAGCATCGTATGGAATTCGTTCGCGAGGTGGATGGGGTAAAATGGTACAACGATTCCATCGCATCCAGCCCCACCCGCGTGATTGCCGGCCTGAAAGCCCAAACCCAAAGGATCATCATGCTCGCCGGCGGTTACGACAAAAAGATCCCCTTTGAGCCGATGGTTCCTTACGTGCTGGAAAAGGTAAAATACCTGATCCTTACCGGCGCTACTGCAGAAAAAATCCGTGCCGCGATTACCTCCGATCCGTCCTATGATCCGGAAAAACTGACCATCGAAATGAGCCCCTCCTGGGATTACGCCATTGATCGGGCGCGGGAGGTTGCAAAACCGGGGGACATCGTATCCCTTTCGCCTGCCTGTGCGTCCTTCGATTTCTTTGCGAATTTTGAGGTTCGCGGAGAATATTTCAAAAAGAAAGTACATGAATTTAAGTAAAAAAATAACCGCTTGACGATCGTCAAGCGGTTATTAAATTTTACGCTATGATGGTAAGAAACAGTGCGAATCCAAAGGCAAAGACGCTAATCGTCGCGCAGAGCCAGTAAAGCAGTCGGATGCTGGAGGAAAGATGTACGATGGTGGGTTGATTTAAGCATTGAAGGATTTCGTGGGCGGAAACGGTTTTGTTGTCTCCGATAAATTCTTCTACTTTTTGATCGAGTAAGGATGATTCTGCTACTCCCCGTGCGACCTGCTTTTGCAGTCTGCAAAGCTCTTTGTATTCCTTCTTGCGCTTTTTTCGTTCGTTTCTGTCGTAATAATCAAAAATGTGCGATTCGTTGCTGAATACTCCGTAGGGGTAATTTCCGCGGGGAACGTCCATTTCGTAGTCGTGTTCAATCTGACGTATGACGTTTTCGCTTTTTTTAACGTCAAACTTATTGCGGACGTCAATGAGGTAAAACAGGACGGAAACGATCCCCATAAACACGGCAATCAACATACAAGCGATCGAATACGAGGAAATCAGCGCGCCGTACATCGTCAAAAGAGCGCCGAAGACGGCGATAAAATAATTGATCATCGTCGTTCTTTGTCCGGCATGATAATAAAAATAAGCGCACGCCTGCTCGTAAAAGTCTGCATCGGTCAGATTCTTTTTCGGGACATTTGTTTTTTCGTTGAGATCCATGACGGTTCCTTTCTGCAAAGGTGATATAAATTATTATAGCACATGTTTTCCTTAAAGTCAATTCCGTCGGAATCGAATTTCGGGCATATCCATGATTTATTTTTTTCGAAAAATTAAGGTTTTGCTCAATACGTAATTCAACACGATAACGATGACGCTGACGATGATTTTTGTAAGAAATCCTTCAATTCCAAACAGGTCGTAGTCCAAGCCGATACAGAACAAAACCGTAGGTAGTACGATCTCCAAAACCCCTGAAAAAATCCGCGCTCCCAGGAATTTTCCCGCTTCCTTCAATGTGTTTTTTGACCGCCATTTTTTGCTTCCGAATACGAATAATTTGTTCGTGACGAAGGCGAACACCACCGCCCCGAACCAGGCGATCGCGTTACTTGCCGTGATCCCGACCAAGGGCACGAAGGCGGCGTACAGTACCACGTTTACCAGCGAAGTCAACGCGCCGTAGGTAAAATAGGAAATCACTTCCCGATGCTTTTGATAAAACTTTTTCATAGCGTTTCTTTCTTTCCGGATAAAATCCGCCGTTCCAATGAAACCAGCTTTTCCTTGATCTTCAGCCATCGGAACAGATGATGCCGTATTAAGTCAATCAGAGAAAGGATTACGTAAAGAATCACCGCCGTCAGCAACACTTTTCCCGTTAAAAGCAACAAGTTTTCCGTTGCAAGGCTTGCGTATTTCCCCACGATGATCCGATTCCAGATCTGGGGGTGCATATGGACGATGTAAACGCCGAACGCCGCCGGAGACAAGAATTTCACGATGGTTTTTCCCGTTTTTGGCAGGTTGATTTTTGCAAACAAAATGAGTAGCGCCGCCGCCGAAATCAAGATGGTGGGAGACTTGTATCGGATCAAAACCTCCGGGTACGTGAATTGGGAAATCCAAGGGTTATTCCACAGCTCAAGGGCGTATTTTGCGCCCCAGGACACGACGACGCATCCGCCGTAAATCAGCGCTAAATATCTCTTTTTGATCTTCTGAAACCACCCGAATCTTCCGATACATCCGCCCCAAAGATACAGCGCCGCCAGCCACAAAACGCTGTATCCGTCTTTCAGTTGGAAAATATCCTGCATCGCCGCCGTCGGGAGTACCGAAAGAAGTGCAAACAGGCTTCCGCAAAGGATTTTCAGATCCTTTTCCGCCATCGTCCCGATCACGTGGTTCAACGCAGGCATAAAGAAAAACAACGCAAAATAACAGGTAAAATACCAGCCGTAATTGTTGAGGACGGGAAAGAAGGATTTCAGGATCTCGGTACCTCCCGCCGAACCCGGAAGAATCAACGCAAAAAGCACGGTAATTCCAACGGAATACAAAAGAACCTGAAGCCACAAAAGAACGATGTTTGCGTATTTCGGCTTCGATTTCCATCCCACGTAGCCGGAGATCAATCCGTAGCAGTTGACGGCGCAATACGCCGCCGTTTCCAAAAGCCAAGCCCCCTCGTAGTTCAGGGATAGCTTGTCCGCGGCGCCCAATACGCCTCCTGCGCCCAACACGTGCAAAATCAATACCATCAACATCGAACCGATCCGCAATAAGTCGATTCCGTAATTTCGTTTTTCCACGAAGGCTTCCTCGCTTTTTTCCTTTTTCCCCATTATACCATATCGCCGACCGTTTTTCAAGAGGGGAGAGGAATTTTGCCTGCAAAATGTTTCTTTTATCCGTCTTAACTGTGAATTTTTTCGCACACATTTTTTATATATTCAGTTATACATAGAAATGTCACAATCTTATGATATATATAAATATATATATTTGAGTTCTACGCGCCGGTGTAGTGATTGCTTACAAGCCTTCATTTTGCTGACCGTGTAACTTGTATTGCAATAAGGGCTTTTGCCTGGAGATATTGAAGGAGCGAGCAAAACAAATGGAAAGATTTGAGCGAAACGAGAAAGAATACTACTCAATCGACGTATTACACATCGTTAAAACCTTGTGGAAATACCTGTGGGTGGTCGTAATTGCCGGGGTGTTGGCGGGCGCCGTCGGGTTTGGATATGCCCGTTACGGGATCGAACCTACCTACTCGTCCCACATCAAGCTTTACGTCAACAACAGTTCTTTTTCCTTGGGGAATACGAATTTCAGCATCAGCTCCTCGGAGCTTTCTGCGGCACAAAGTTTGGTAAAGACCTACGGCGAAATTTTGAACAGCCGCAGCACCCTGGAGCGCGTAATTCAGAAATCCGAAGTGGAATACTCCTGGAAGCAGCTTTCCAAGATGATTAAATACGCTCCCTCCAACGATACGGAAATTATGCTCGTTACCGTAACCTGCAACGATCCTTATACGGCAAGCAAGATTGCAAACACGATTGCTGAAATCTTGCCCATCCGTATTTCCGAGATCATCGACGGCGCCAGCATGGAGGTCGTTGATTCCGCCATTCCGGAGCTGGATAAGGTTTCTCCCAGCATCACGAAATATACCGCTATCGGGTTAATGGTCGGCGTATTGCTTTCCGTAATCGTCCTGGTGGTCGTTGCCTTGCTGGACGACACGATCCACGATGAAGAATATATCCTGCGTACCTACGATTACCCGATCCTCGGGAAGGTTCCCGATCTGTTGGACTTCAGCGGAAAATCAACAGGGTATTACTCTCAAACCGTCAAGCAGAGTCAGGAATAAAGAAGGGATAGGTGAAAGATATGGGATTGTTTGGAAAAAACCGCAGACGGAAGCAATTTATTCTCGCTTCCGGTTCAGCCCGGAAAACCTTGCATAAGAATTTGGCGTTTACCGCCACGGAACAATATAAGCTGATCCGCGCAAATTTGGACTTTACCCTGCCCGCCGACGTGAAATGTCCGATCATCGGTGTGACCAGCTCCATGCGCGGGGAAGGAAAATCCACCACCGCCATCAATCTTTCCTACGTGCTGGCAGAGCGCGGCAGTAAGGTTCTTTTGATCGACGGAGACCTTCGGATTCCTTCGATTGCAAAAAATATGCACGTGGAAAGCTCTCCGGGTCTTACCGATCTTCTGATGGGGAAGGGTGCAAATCTTTCTGATTTCCAATCTTCTATTTTGAAGAATTGGTACATCATTCCCTCCGGAAATATCCCCCCCAATCCTTCGGAGCTGCTTGGCTCCCGCCGTATGTCAACGGTTTTGAGTGAGCTGCAGGAGGCGTTTGATTACATCATCGTTGATCTCCCTCCCGTGAATATCGTTTCGGACGCACTTTCTATTTCCAATATCATCACGGGGATCATCCTCGTCATTCGGGAAAATTATACCGAGAAAAAGGAATTGGAGCGCTGCCTGCGTCAATTAAGCCTCTCCAACGCAAACGTTCTCGGATGCGTTTTGAACGACGCGAAGTTTGACAACGGCTCTTACGGAAAATACAAATACCGCAAGTATAAGTATTACCGCTATTATCAAAGCGCTTCGAAAGGAACCGAAACGTGATCGATTGGCATAGCCACGTATTGCCGGGGATCGACGACGGAAGCAAAAGCGTAGAGGAAAGTCTTGCGTTGCTGTCATGCCTTCGCGCTCAAGGCGTCCATACGGTGATTGCAACCCCTCATTACGACGCAAATATCGAGTCCGTACATTCCTTTCTCCAGCGGCGGGAAAATTCCTACCGGGAGCTTTCCCGAAGGATTGACGCCGAATCTCCGCAGATCCTGCTTGGGGCAGAGGTTCTTTATTATCCCGGCATCAGCCGTTTGGCGGAGCTTTCCGCGCTGACGATCGGGGAAAGCAAGCTTCTTCTTCTCGAAATGCCCCTGTCCAAATGGACGGAATATACTTTGCGGGAATTGGAAGAGATTGCCCGTCGGGGGGACGTTTCCCTCGTCCTTGCCCACGTGGAACGGTATTTTCCGTATCAGACCGATACGACGTGGCTTCGGTTGTACGAAAGCGGAATTTTAATGCAGGTAAACGCTTCGTTTTTCACCGGCTTTTTCCAAAAAAGGAAAGCGTTGCGCTTGCTTCGGGAAGGGAAGATCCATTTGATCGGCTCCGATTGCCACGACATGAAACGCCGTCCTCCCACGTTGGATCAGGCAATTCAAAGTATTTCCAAAAACCTCGGCAATCAATTTCTTCATCAAGTAAACGAGTACGGAATATCCTTACTCTCACAAAATAATACGACTCTTTAAACTTATTCAGGAGGAATCCAAAATGAAAAAAGCATTTGCATGTTTGCTGGTGGCGCTGTTGGCGTTAAATTTCAGCATCGTGTCCTTCGCAAAGGTTGGAGGCTTTGTTTCCAGCCCGACGGGGAATCAGGCTCCCATGGTTGATTCGTTCAAGCCCGGCAACGCCGACTGCGACGGCACCCTCGTCGTTACGGCTTACGGTGACCGCGCCGAACTTCCGGAGGACCTTCGCAATCTGTTGGAAAAAGCGTACAAGGACGTTGCTTCCACCTCGGATCTGACGAAAATCAGCTCCGATCTTGCAAAGATTGCGTCGGATAAGAGCATTAAAGCATCGGATCTTGCCGTAAGCGATCTGTTCAATCTCCACGTTGCCGGCTGTGATGCCCACGAGGGGCACTATAATTTTGATGTTACCCTGTCTGCGGAAACGCTGAACAAATTCGTTGCTCTGCTTCAGATGAATTCGGACGGAACCTGGCAGGTGGTCAGCGGTGCGCAGGTAATCAATAACGGTAAGAGCTTGAAATTCTCCGTAAAAACCCCGTCTCCCATGGCGATCGTCGTCAATACCGGAGCAGGTACCGATTCTCCTCCGACCAGCGATAACTGGATGATCTACGTTTACGGCGGTGTTGCCGCAGTCTCCGCCGTCGCCCTGGTCGTAATTTGGGGCGTTTGGAGAAAATCCAAAAAGCAGAGCGATTGTTAATTTTAATGACGATTAAAAGGAGGAGTACGCCATGAAAAGAAGAATCCGAAAAAAGCTTTTGCTTGGTGCTTTCGTCGCGCTTCTTCTTGTATTTCTCGTTGCCTCCGCGTTGCTTGTTTTAAAGATCTGGGAAGGGAATCAGGGACATTACTCTGATCCGAATCCGGAAGATCACGTATTTATCTACGACGGAAAGGAATACCTTCCGAAGGAAAACGTCGAAACCTTTCTGATTTTAGGTCTCGATAAATACGAACGGGATATCCCCGAGCTGGATTCCTACAACAACGACAGACAGGCAGACTTTTTACTGTTGTTCGTGTTCGATAACGACGCAAAAACCGTGTCTGCAATCCACGTCAATCGGGATACCATGGCAAACATCAACGTCTTGGGGGTTGCCGGAAATCCCGTGGATTCGGTCACGAAGCAAATTGCGTTGGCACATACCTACGGAAACGGCAGGGAGGTCAGCTGCCGAAATACGGCAGACTCCGTTTCGGATCTCTTGCTTGGGGCAAAGGTAAACCACTATCTTTCCCTTACGATGGATTCCGTTCCCGTGTTTAACGATCTTGTGGGTGGGGTCGAAGTTACGGTTCTGGATGATTTTACCGGGATCGACGACACCTTGATCAAGGGCGAAAAAATTACGCTGATGGGGGAACAAGCCCTCCGTTACGTGCGCACCCGCTACGGGCTTGAGGATAACACCAACAGTACCCGTATGGCGCGTCAGCAGCAATATTTCAACGCCTTGTATGATCGGTTCCTGCAATGCGTGGAGAAGGATGAGGAATTTTTGATCGACGCGTCGTTGGAAATGTCCGATTACATCGTCTCCGATCGCTCCGTTACCCAAATGCAGGATCTGGCAAATAAGTTTAAAGAGTATGAATACATCGGGATTCGCCAAATCGACGGCGAATCCAGAAAGGGAGAAGAGTTCATCGAATTCTATCCCTACAGTACGTCGGTACAAAAGATTGTTTCAGAGTTATTTTACGAGCCGAAAATTTAATTTTAACGCTCATTCTACGGGGGATATTTGTGGAAACAAAGGAAATCATTAAAACCCCGGCTGCCGTTGAAGTAACGACGGAAGCCGCGGAGCAAAAAGCAAAAATTTACATAGAGAAAAAGCCAATCTACAGCGCGTGCAAACGGATCTTTGACGTTCTGTGCTCCTTCCTTGGATTGGTCGTGTTGGCGATACCCTTTTTGGTTATTTCAATCATTATCTCCATCGACAGCCCCGGTGCATCGCCGATCTACGTTCAGCTCCGTCACGGAAAAAACGGAAAGGTCTTTAAATTTTATAAATTCCGTTCTATGGTTCCCCATGCGGAAGCCATGCTCGACACGTTGCTGGATCAAAATGAAATGGAAGGTCCCGCTTTTAAGCTGAAGGATGATCCCCGTATCACGAAATTCGGTCATTTCATTCGGAGAACCAGCATCGACGAGCTCCCGCAGCTCTGGAACGTCTTAAAAGGAGATATGAGCCTGGTCGGCCCCCGTCCCCCGTTGCCTCGGGAGGTGGAAATGTACGACGATTATCAGCGTCAGCGCCTTTCCGTCACACCCGGACTTACGTGTTATTGGCAGATTCAGCCCAGCCGCAACAGTCTTACCTTTGACGAATGGCTCGACCTGGATCTGAAATATATTTCCGACCGCAGCTTCGGCACGGATCTCAAAATCTTATTCAAAACCGTCGGTGCCGTCTTCGGCATGGAGGGAGAATAATGCCTGCAAATAAGAACGGAGCTCTTCGGATCGCGATGCTTGGACATAAGCGAATCCCTTCCCGTGAGGGCGGGATCGAAATCGTCGTCGGTGAGCTTGCCGGCCGCATGGTTTCTTACGGGCATCTTGTAACCTGCTATAATCGCACGGGGCACCACATTAGTGGTGCTTCCTATGATGAAGCAACGAAAAAAGAATACTGTGGCGTAAGGCTCAAAAACGTTTTTACCGTTGATAAAAAGGGACTTGCTGCGATGACCGCTTCCTTTTCCGCCGCCTTGTGTGCCGCGTTCGGAAGATACGACGTCGTTCATTTTCATGCGGAAGGACCTTGTGCCGCCCTGTGGATTCCGAAATTGTTTGGCAAGAAATGTATCGTAACCATTCACGGCTTGGATCATCAACGGGAAAAATGGGGGGAATTTGCATCCTGGTACATACGCACGGGCGAGAAAACCGCGGTGCGCTTCGCCGATGAAATTATCGTTTTAAGTGCCGGAGTTCAACAATATTTCCGCGATACCTACAACCGTGATACCATCCTTATTCCCAACGGGATCGATCGCCATACTCCAAAAGAGGCGGATTTGATCACAAAACAGTTCGGCATTAAGAAGGGAGAATATCTCCTTTTTCTTGGGCGTCTCGTTCCGGAAAAAGGAGCGCAATATCTGATTGAAGCGTTCAAATCCGTGCAGACGGATAAAAAATTGGTTATTGCCGGCGGTTCTTCGGATTCCTCGGAATTTGAACAAAAACTGCGCACCCTTGCGGCAGACGATCCGAGAATTATTTTCACCGGCTTCGTTCAGGGACAAGCAATGGAAGAATTGTACAGTAACGCCTATCTGTACGCCCTTCCCTCGGATCTGGAGGGAATGCCCATCAGCCTGTTGGAAGCGATGAGCTTTGGAAATTGTTGCCTCACCTCCGATATTTCCGAATGTACCGACGTGATCGGGGACTATGGCTTAACCTTCCAAAAATCCGACGTTTCCGATCTGAAGGAAAAATTGCAGAGCCTGTGCGATGATCCTCAAACCGTTGCTCGTTTGAAAGCGCAATCCGCCGATTATATCTGTAATCGCTATAATTGGAATGATGTGACGATCAAAACCTTACAGCTGTATGGGGCTGATATCGACGATCCCATCGTATCTACGGAGAAAAAGGAATATGAAAGTACTGTTCATCAATAAATTTTTGTATCCCAACGGTGGATCCGAAACCTACATATTTAAATTGGGGGAATACCTTCAATCTCAAGGACACGAAGTTCAGTATTTCGGGATGGAGCATGAAGGTCGGATCGTCGGAAATCGCATCGACGCCTATACGTCGGATATGGATTTCCACGGCGGCTCCAAGCTTGCAAAGTTAACCTACCCGATCAAGACGATTTATTCCTCCGAAGCAAGAAAGAAGCTTCGTCTCGTGCTGGATGATTTTCAGCCCGACGTATGTCACTTAAATAACTTTAATTTTCAACTGACGCCCAGCATTATTTTGGAAATTGTCAAGTGGCGTAAGCAAAACGGCAAAAAATGTAAGATTTTATATACGGCACACGATTATCAGTTGGTTTGCCCCAATCATATGTGCCATAATCCCAATACCCAAGAGAACTGTGAAAAATGCCTCGGCGGTCACTTTTTGAATTGCTTTAAAAATAAATGTATTCACGGTTCTACGGCAAAATCCCTGGTGGGTTCCGCCGAAGCGGTTTTTTGGAATTTAAACGGTGTTTATAAGCATATTGATACGGTAATCTGCTGTTCTCGTTTCATGAAATCAAAGCTGGACACCAATCCCGTTTTAGCAGAAAAAACCGTGGTAATGCACAATTTTATCGATCCCGTCGAGACGAAGGACGTTGAAAAGAAGGATTACGTTCTTTATTTCGGTCGCTATTCCAAGGAAAAGGGGATTGAAACTCTAATCAAGGTGGCAAAGGAGCTTCCCCACGTTCCCTTTATCTTTGCAGGCTCCGGACCCCTGGAAGGTTGCTTGGAGAATATTCCCAACGTCAAAAACGTCGGCTTCCAAACCGGAGAAGCCTTGGAAACGTTGATTCGGGAAGCCCGCTTTACCGTATATCCCTCGGAATGGTACGAAAACTGCCCCTTCTCCGTTATGGAAAGCCAGATGTACGGCACCCCCGTCTTAGGCGCGAACATCGGCGGCATCCCCGAACTCATTCAACCCGGAAAAACCGGGGAGTTGTTTGAGTCCGGTAACGCCGTCAGTTTAAAGGAAAAACTGACCTTCCTGTGGTCGAATCCGGAGGCGGCGCAGGCGTATCGTTTCGGCGATGGGGAGTTTCATTTCGATTCCTTGAGCGAATACGTACAAAAATTGATGAAGATTTACAGCCATTAAATTGTGAGGCATTGATTTATGAAAACCGAAGTTTGCCCTCAAAAGGATTGCGTTTTGTGTATGGCGTGTGCCAACGTATGCCCCAAAGGTGCCATTGGTCTTGGTGCGGATGAATACGGGTACGAAAAAATTACCGTCGATACCGAAAAATGTATCGATTGCGGTTTATGCACGAAGGTCTGCAACCGTCGGGCAGACGTTCCGCGTCATACCCCGGTTGCCGGTTATGCCGCCCAAGCACTGGACGCTGATTCTTTAAAAAAATCTGCATCGGGCGGCGCATTTCAGATGCTTGCGGAAATTGTTCTGAGCAACGGTGGGGTATGCTACGGCTGTACCTTTTATAAGGATTCCGACGGGTTTGTTTCAAAGCATATCCGCGTAGATTCGATTGAAAATTTGCACTTGATTCTGAACACGAAGTACGTTCCGAGTATGATCGGGAACGTGTTTCAGGAAGCTCAAAACGATTTGAAATCGGGGAAATTCGTTCTCTTTTGCGGAACTCCTTGCCAAATTCAAGGGTTCAAGGCGTTTTTGGGGAAGGAATATGAAAATCTTTTGACGGCAGACCTTATCTGTCACGGGATTGCGTCTCTGAATTGGTTCAACGATTACGTCCGCGTAACGGAAGAACGGGAGAAGATCACAATCACCGATTACTCCTTCCGCGATAAAAGTGTGAGCTGGGGGACGAACTTTTCCTTTCGTTACTATAAGAAGGATGATCCGAAAAAGCAGGCACGTGTCAAACACTGTCCCCGGGAGTCCTCGTCTTATACGGTTCATTATCTGAATACCAACATTTTAAGAGAGAATTGTTATTCGTGTACTCTTTCCAACACCCACCGTGTCAGCGATTTTACCTTGGGGGATTTTTGGGGGATCGAGCAGGAATACGCGGAATTTGCTACCAATTTAAACCCCCGCATGGTTCTTCGCCGTGGAATCAGCTGCATCATGGTTAATACGGAAAAGGCCGAAGGATTGATTCCTCTGTTAAATGAAAAAATGATCCTACGCCCGGTAACCCTCGAATCGATTACCTCCCACAACGGAAATCTGCGGGAACCGTCCAAATACGGACGAAGCCGTAGGAATGTGTTGGATGCATACAAGGAATTTGGGTATTCCTCCATTGAAGAATCCTACCAAAGCGCCGTAAAAAAGAAGTTGCCCGTCTATAAGCTGAAGAATTTTCTTAAGTCTCGGCTCCCCGACCGTTTGCGTATTTTCATTTATCAAACGCCGGCGTTGCGGAAAATCATATTTCACTAATTATAATGGGAAGATATTATGAAGATTTCTGTAAATTCTACGTTCAGTTATATCAAGTTCAATCTGAATTACGGCTCTGCGTTGCAGATTTATGCGTTGCAGAAGGCTCTGAAGGCAAGAGGGCACGACGTGTCCCTGTTGAGGGATTACCGCGCAAACCCTATTTATATCCTGAAGCGTCTGCGGAATGTAAAGTATTTCAGACCTTTTTTAAAAAAAGCAAAGGCGCAGATTCAACTGCAGAAATTTATCCGTAAAAATATAGACCTTTCCAAACAATGCTATTTCTCCGATCGCGGATTAAAAAAGCGTTGCCCCAGGGTGGACTGTCATATTGCGGGAAGTGATCAGATCTGGCATAATGCAAACCGTTTCCGTTATCTTACGTACGTTCCGGAGGATAAGTTAAAATTATCCTATGCAGCAAGCTTCGGCAGGGCGAATATATCGGACGAAATGAAAGGGGAAATTGCGCCGTATTTGAAGCGTTTTGACGGAATTTCGGTACGGGAAGCCTCCGGTGTTTCTATCGTGAATTCTATGGGATGTGAAGCCGTTCAAGTTTTAGATCCTACGCTTCTGTTGGATTGGCAGCAATATCCCTACGAAGACAACGATAGATCCGCCTACTGCTATTGTTATTTTTTGAATCTACGCGATAAAAAGAACGTCTTGTTTGATAAAATCAGGGAATTCAGCAAGCAAAACGGAAAAGAATTGCTCGTTACCGCGCCCTTGAATTACCCTTTATTTTTAGAAGAGCAACTCCTGTTTCCTTCGGTGAGCGAATGGTTGGGGCTTTATAAAAATGCAGATTGTATTTTTACCAATACCTATCACGGGCTTTTATTCTGTATCATATTCAAGAAGCAGTTCCTCTTTTTTATTCAACACGGTGCGTCCAACGTGGAAAATGAACGCTTTTATTCTTTGTTGTCCATGCTGGGATTAAGTGATCGTATTGTTGATATTACGGAAAATCCTGATATCTCCGAAAAAATGCAAGCCCCCATCGACTACGAAGCGGTGTATCAGGCGATTCAAGAGAAGAGAAGAGAAGCAGCTGCGTTCTTTGAACGTTTTGGCTTGTAATTAATTTTAGACTATAATTTGTTTGAGTCGGGAGAGAAAAAATGCAAAAGAAATTGAACGGTACCGTTATCGTTACCTATCGTTGTAACGCAAAATGTACGATGTGCAACCGCTATAAGGTTCCTTCCAAGCCGGAAGAGGAAATTTCCATTGAAACCATCCGCAAGCTGCCGGAAATGTATTTTACCAACATCACCGGGGGAGAGCCCTTTATTCGGGAGGATCTCAAGGACGTGGTGCGTGAATTGTATAAAAAAAGCGATCACATCGTAATTTCCACCAACGGATTTTTTACCGACCGCATCGTGGATCTTTGTAAGGAATTCCCTGACGTGGGAATCCGCATTTCCATCGAAGGATTGGAGCAGACGAATAACGAAATCCGCGGGCTTGACGATGGCTACAATCGCGGCTACACGACCCTGAAAACCCTCGTGGAGATGGGTATGAAGGACGTGGGCTTCGGGATGACGGTTCAGGATAAAAACGCCCCGGATCTGGTTTCTCTTTACGATATTTCCGATGAATTGGGCATGGAATTTGCGACGGCATCCCTGCATAACAGCTTTTATTTCGTTGAATCCAATAATATTATCCACGACCGCCTTATGGTTGCGCAGAATTTTGAAGATCTTATCAACCGTCTGCTGGAATCCAACAGTCCCAAAAAGTGGTTCCGGGCGTACTTTAACCACGGTTTGATCAATTATATCTTCAGCCAAAAGCGCCTTTTACCCTGTGATATGAGCTTCGACACCTTCTTTATTGATCCTTACGGCGACGTCATGCCCTGCAACGGCACGAAGAACAAAGAGGTTATGGGCAATCTGAATACCCAGACCTGGGACGAATTGTGGAATAGCCCCGAAGCAGAAGCCGTCCGCGCAAAGGTTCGCTGCTGCGACCGTAATTGCTGGATGATCGGATCTGTCTCCCCGGCGATGCACAAGTATATCTGGAAGCCGGCATTTTGGGTAGTGAAGCATAAATTTTTCTTCTTCTTTAAAAAGAAAAAGTATTCCATGTACGAAAACAAAATCGTTCGGGATTTCCGGGATGGAAAAGTTACCAAAGAAGCATTGGATCAATGCTCCACCTGTGAAAACTGCCACAAGTAATCCCGTACGCTTGAACCGTTAGGAGAAGTCGATGAAGGTACTGTTGTCCGTATTTGAATGTAACCCTTTTCGGGGATCTGATTCTTACGTCGGATGGTCATACGTATTGAATTTAGCAAAATACCACCAAGTATATGCCCTGACGAGAACCGAGAACAAAGAGGATATCGAACGGTTCTTTCACGAGAATTCCCTTTCCTATGCGGAAAATATCCATTTTATCTATGTGGATCGTTCCAGGCTGTTTTCCGAATATTTTTATAAAATAAACCGTTACTTTGGGTTTTTGGGTTCTTATTTTGTTTGGCAAAAATCCGCTTATAAGGCGGCAAAAACGCTTTGTTCTCAACAGGACATTTCCGTTTGTCATCACGTTTCGATTGCGGATTTCCGATGTGCCGGTTATTTGTGGAAATGCGGCAAGCCCTTTATTTACGGTCCCGTCGGCGGCGGACAGGAAACTCCGGAATGTTTGTCCTACTACACCCGCGGTCATGAATCCTCGGAGCGCTTCCGCAGTTTTATGAATCGGTTTACCACGGCGCTTCCCGGATATAAAAAAGCGTTACGCAACGCCGCCCTTGTCTATAGCTCCAACGATGAAACGACTGCTTGTATGCGTTCCAGAATGAGATCTGAAAATGCGGACAAATTACGTCAAATGACGGAGCTTTGTATTGACGATCAGTATTTAAACGATCGGGAATCTCTTCAAAAGGAGAACTGCGACGGGGTCGTTCATATCATCGTTTCCGGAAGGCTCATTTACCGTAAGGGCGTTGCCCTTTTGATCGACGCTTTGTCCCGTCTTCAAACCGACGTTCCTTTTGTTTTGGATGTTTTCGGCGACGGCGATCAAAAGGATATTTTGATCGAGCAGGTGCGAAGCTACGGATTGGAGAACCGCGTCGTATTTCACGGGAAAATCAGCTTTGAGGAAATGCAGCAGCGTTACAAGGATGCGGATATTTACGTGCTTCCCTCCCTGCGGGAAACGACCGGAACTGCCGTGTTTGAGGCGCTTGCCAATAAACTGCCGGTGGTTGCTTTGAATCAAAACGGTGTCAAGCATATCGTCGAGCAAGATGCCGGGATTTTGATCGATATTGAATCGAAAGAGCAAATTTTAGACGATTTCGCGTCGGCACTCAAGAAACTGATCGAGGATCGACCCTTGAGATTGCGCTTAGGACAAGCCGGATATACGAAATTGAAAGAGCATTATACGTGGACGAAACGGGCAAAGCAGATCAGCGAAATATATCGTGAACTTTGCCGAAAGGAGTAATTACCGTGATCGGGGTTTGTATTAAATATTTTCACGCCAATTACGGCGGAATGCTGCAGGCTTACGCCACCGTATCGATGCTGGAAAAACAAGGCTTGAATTACGAGCTGATTCAATATGAAAAAAAGAGAACCACCGTGGAAAAGATTCGATCTTTGCCGCGGCTTTTGAACCGGGTTCTTTTGAACGATAAGTATGAAACCCTGAAGAAACGGATCGGGGAAAAGCGGCATCCGGAATTCGCGCGGAACAATGGGGTTCGGTTAGCGGCGTTTCGTAAGTTTGAGAAGGAAAAATTTACGAAGTTATCCCCGGTTTTCGTGGGGTACGACGGCTTATGTCAAGGTTCCCGTCGGTATTCGGCAGTCATCACCGGGAGCGACCAGCTTTGGTCTCCCGCGGGGCTCCCTACCAATTATTATAATTTGATGTTCGTGCCGGACGACGTGTTGAAGATTTCCCTGGCATCCAGCTTCGGTGTGACCGAAATTCCCTGGTATCAAAAGAAAAGAACCCGTCAGTTTCTCAATCGGATCGAGCACGTAAGTATGCGTGAAAATCGGGGGAGCGAAATCGTCAAGGAGCTGACCGGGAGAGAGGTTGATACCATTCTTGATCCCGTGTTCTTCTTGTCGAAGGAAGAGTGGGATCAACGGGTTCCCGATGAAAAAATAATATCAGAGCCTTACGTATTTGCTTATTTTCTGGGCGCAAATCCGGAATATCGGAGCGTGGTAACAAAATTTGCCAAACAAAAGGGGCTGAAGGTCGTAGCGTTGCGCCATATGGATCAATACGTCCCCGGGGATGAATCTTTTGGCGATATTGCGCCCTACGATGTCGATCCGAAATATTTCTTGAATTTGTTGCGAAATGCCGAATACGTCTTTACCGATTCCTTCCACGGGACGGCGTTTTCCGTGATCAACGAGAAGCAATTTATCGTGTTTAACCGTTATCAGGAAGGATCCAGTGTTTCCAAAAATTCCAGAATAGACACCCTTTGTCAGAATTTCGGATTGGAAAGCCGCCGTTATCAACCGGGAAAAGATTTGATCGAACTTACCTCCGAACTCATTGATTATTCCGTCGTTTCGGAACGCTTTAAGCAGCAGAAACAAATTACGGATCAGTATATGAGCGTGGTTTTGACCGAAATTCGGGCAAGAGAATCGCAGTAATTTTAGAAGATTTACCAGGAGGTGTACCGTTATGCCCAAGTTACCCTTTCCCGATTGCTGCGGCTGTACGGCATGCCGTAGTATTTGTCCGAAATCTGCCATTCAAATGCGCCCCGATCAGGAGGGATTTTCCTATCCTGTAATCGATTCGGATCTGTGCGTGGAGTGCGGCAGGTGTGGGCAGGTCTGCCCGGTTCTTCATTCACCCTCCGTACCCTCTTCTTACGTTGATTGCGTCGTGGCGCAGAGCAACGACCGGGACGTATTGGACGAAAGCACCTCCGGCGGCTTTATTGACGCCTTATATCGGTATGTGTTGGAGGTTTGCAAGGGGTATGGGGCTGGCGTTACCTTTGACGGCGATTTCTTGCCGAAGCATATCCTGACCGATTCTTATGAAAAAGCAAAAGAATTTCGTAATTCCAAATACGCCCAAAGTGATTTGTCCGATCTGTTCATCGATCTTCGCAAATTGTTGTCGGAAGGGAAGACGTTGCTATTCGTCGGAACTCCCTGCCAAGTAGCCGGATTGAGATCCTATCTCGGAAAGGATTATGAAAATCTGATTACCGTCGATTTGGTTTGCCGCAGTATTCCCAGCCCGAAGCTGTGGCGTAAATATTTGGATTGGCAGGAGCATCGCCATCAATCCAAGGTAAAAAAGGTTTTTTGCCGTAAGAAAACCTACGGTTATCATAGCGGTGCTTTGGAGATCGAATTTGAAAACGGAAAGCGTTACGCGGGAAGCAATCGCGTCGATTATTATATGAAATCCTTCCATAGCGACCAATGCTCCCGCCCCTCCTGTTACGATTGTAAATTTAAAACCAAGCATCGCTGCAGCGATTTTACCGTTTTCGATTCCTGGAATCCTCAAGCAGTCGTTCGTTCCGATTTGACGGATAACGATCGGGGGTATTCCAACGTCATCGTTCATTCGGAAAAGGGACGGGAGATCCTGAATCAGCTCAAAGACGTCGTTCTGATTCCCGCCGATCCGGAAAAAATGTTTGAATTTACCGGCGGCATGGAATCAAATTCCATTCAATATAAGCCGGGAAGAAAGACCTACTACGCGGATCTTGACCTGCTTGGCTTTGAAGTTACCGCCAAAAAGTACGTTACCGTCAGCGCCAAGGATCGTCTTATTGAACGTGCAAAACCGCTTCGGTACTATATTAAAAAGCTTCTGAAATAATAGAATTAAGGAATCAATACAATATGGAATTGATTAGTGTTATCGTCCCGGTTTACAACGTGGAAAAATACTTATTGCGTTGTGTAACAAGTATTCAAAATCAGACCTATAAAAATCTTGAAATCATTCTCGTGGATGACGGTTCTCCCGACCGTTGTCCGCAAATGTGCGATCAATTTGCGGTGGAAGATCCCCGCATCAAGGTTGTTCATAAAGAGAACGGAGGATTGGGTTTTGCCCGGAATTCCGGGCTGGACGTGGCAACCGGAAAATACGTTACCTTTATTGATTCCGACGATTGGATCCGGGAGGATCATATTGAAAATTTATATTCCGCCCTTACGCAAAATTCCGCCGACGTGGTAATCGGGACCTACACCGCGGCCTTTGCCGACGGAACGGAAGTTCCTCGTTGCTTGCAGTTGAGCGAGGGGGTCTATGAGGGCGAAGAGGTCTTGCAAAAGATTCTTCTTCCTCTATTTGGACCGGATATCAATTATCCCAAGGACGTGCAGGTAAACGCAAGCAGCTGCATGAATCTGTACCGATTGGATCTGATACAGAATAACAACCTTCGGTATGTCAGCGAGCGTTATGCGGTCGGCGAGGATCTTTATTTTAACGTTGACGTCTTTCATTATGCGCAAAAGGTCGTTGCCCTCAACGAAAACGGATATTTTTATTATCAAAATAGAGTTTCACTTTCCAGAAAATACGATCCCAAACGGTTTGAACGGACGATAAACTGCTACCGCAAATTACAGGAGCAAGCCGAAACGTATCAGCTGAAGGATCGGATATCTTACCGGATTGAACGTACTTTTTTGGGGAAGATTCGCGTCGCATTTCGTTTGCTGGTATGTTCCGACCTTCGACGGAAGGATAAATTCCAAGAGATTAAAAGATTTTTGAATCACGAGCTTGTTTGTCAGGTTCTGAAAAACTACCCCATTCATACGTTCCCTTCCTCGATGCGTGTTTTTGCGCAAATGATGCGCGCAAAAAACGTCGCAGGCGTGTATTACATGATAAAGCTGCGTGAATTGGCAAGACGGTAGTGCTGCCAAAACGCAAGGCATTTATATTTGATTTAGGAGAAAACTGATTCCATGAATTCGTTATTTAACCGCGGAAAGCTTCAGATCAAAAAAAGAACCTTTCCGGAGTGGATGGTTTTTACAATTTTAATATTTCCGTTTGCCTATGGGCTTTTAACACAGGTTTTGCCTTTACCCGGGGCGATCCGCTTTTCCTTGGACGCAATTATCGTTTTCCTTTTCGTTGGATTTTTTATCAAAAACAGGTTTATGATAAAGCGTAGCGTCCTACCATCCTTCGTTTTGATCGCGTTGATTTTTACCTATACGCTGGCCGTGTACGTTATCAACTTCCAATCTCCCTTTTACTATG
Organism: Clostridia bacterium; assembly: GCA_017623475.1. Classification (GTDB taxonomy): domain Bacteria; phylum Bacillota; class Clostridia; order Oscillospirales; family UBA644; genus RGIG995. Next base: position 103,174 of record JAGAPC010000003.1, read on the forward strand.
TCTGGGGAGTTCGGAATCTGTTTCGATTTTACGCTGCGTTTCTCATTTTTACCTCTTTTGTTGAGGAAGACCTTGCCACTCTTCTGTTAAAATGGTTGGACGCTCTGTTTTGGATCAATGCCCTTACCTCTCTCGTTCAGTTTTTCGTTATGGGGGTACGGCAGGATTATTTAGGTGGATTGTTCGGCGCTTCCGGTGGCACGAACGGATATACGTTGATCTTTTTCTCCATCGTGGTTTCCAAATCCCTTTTGGCGACGTTTAACGGTACGGAAAATACGATTTTGTGTATCTGTAAATGTATTACTTCCCTGTTGGTTGCCGCCATGGCAGAGATGAAATTTTACTTTTTCGTTTTTATTTTGATTTTAATTTTTACTTCAGCTCTTACTCGTATCACGAAACGAAAGCTTGCAATCGTAATTGGCGCTGTCCTTGCAGTCATCGTTGCTTCTTTCTTGCTAGCATATATCTTTGAGAACTCTGAAAACTTTTTGACTTTGGAACGTCTTGTACAGCTAGCAACGAAAGAACATTATTCTTCCCAAGAGGACCTGAACCGTCTATCTGCAATTCCGACTTTAATGAAAAGTTATATAACCGAACCGTTGCAACAAATTTTTGGTTTAGGGCTTGGAAATTGTGATACTTCTCAAATTTCTATTTTTAATTCAGTGTTTTACCAGCAGTATTCCTATTTGCATTATACCTGGCTTACTTCCGCCATGTTGTTTTTGGAAACCGGATTTGTCGGGCTTATCCTGTACATTTCCTTCTTTGTCATGTGTCTGGTTTATTCGATTCGGCAACTGAAGCGCGGGACAGGGAATCGACTGTTTTGCCAAATGGGTATTGTTATGTCGATTCTTTGTTGTGTTTTGATTTTCTACAATTCGTCACTCCGTATTGAAGCCGCGTACATGGCGTATTTTGTTTTAGCGTTGCCGTTTCTCTCTTCGACAAAAAAAGAAAGTAAGGTCGATGCGGAGGTTCTCCATTGAGAAATAAGAATTTGCTTTTGACAACGATTCTTTCCCTTTTTGTGGTCTCCGTAACTGCCTTTATCTTTTTAAATTCCTTTGCGGACGGAGAAGCGTCCAGTGATTTCAGCAACAGTATTATTGATCTGTTGTTTCTTCGAAAGCTTTTGGATAACGAAATCGTTCAGCTGGTCGTTCGCAAAGCGGCGCACATGATCGAATTTGCCGGATTGGGCATGTCCGTAATGGGGTTAGCGTTGCAGTTAGATAAGAATTATAACAAGAGAATCTACGGCGTTGCCTTCTTCTACGTGTTGTCCGTCGCTGTAATGGATGAGCATATTCAAAATTTTTCACTGGGAAGAACCAGCGCTACCTCTGATATTTTGCTTGATTTTTCAGGCTCCATGATCGGATTTCTTACTGCTTATTTGTTTTATATCGTGATTCGGAAACTTAAAAAAGGAAAGCGTGACGAGAAACGGAATCTTTCTTAAAGTAAACCTGCAATCCTTTCAAAGGTTGCAGGGATTCTTTTATTCATCTATTCGACAGTATTCTACAATTTTTTATGGGAGGTGTGCGATATGCAATCGGGGAAACGGAAACGGTTGTATGGTGCGTTGTTCCTTGCGATCTTGCTTATTGTTTTTATTCCCATGGGGGAATTGTCTTCGTATGCCGCAAGTGCAGGCCTTTCCGGAAGCGGCACCCAGGCAGATCCTTATTTGATTGAGACGGTCGATGATTTGAATCACGTTCGTGATGACCTGACGGCTTGTTATCAACTTGCAAACGATATCGTTTTTACGGATGATGACGGAGGCTGGAATCCCATTGGTTCTATCCAAGCTCCATTTTCCGGGATTTTCGATGGGAACGGATATTCCATTAAAAATTTACGTATTATTGCAGAAACGTCTTCAGACGCTTCCGTTGGTTTTTTCGGTTATCTTACGGGAACGGTTCGGAACCTGGGCTTGCAAAATTGCAATATTGCCGTAACGAATATTTCTTCTGCGGCGCATACGTATCTTGGTTCGCTCGTCGGGTGGTGTTATTCCGGTAACGTTTTAAATTGTTACGGCGACGGTGTTTTCTCCGTCACGTCTCTGGGGACGGTTTCCGGAGGGGGAATCGTCGGCGTGATGCAAGGATCTGATTCCCAGGTCCAAAATTGCTATTTTTCGGGAATGATAAACGCATCCTCTTCCGATAGTGTTGTATTAGGCGGAATCGTCGGCTCGATGTCCGGCAGGTTATCTTGCGTATCGGATTGCTTTAATATGGGGTACGTGATTTGCGACGGAGCTGACGGTTCCTGTGCCGGCGGAATCATCGGAAAGTGTTCTTCCGGAACGGTGCGTAACGTCTATAACGTAGGGGGTATTAACGGAATTTCCCGCGGTGGAATTTTCGGTTACCTGAAGGGCGGAACGTTGGAGAATGGGTATTATCTTGATTCTCTTGCAACCTCTGCCGGAACGGGAAATGACGTCGGAACAAAGCGATCCTGGGATGAAATGAAAGCAAAGGAATTCTTCGTCGGATTTGATTTTAATTCGGTTTGGAGTTGGAATTCTTCCGAAGACTATCCTTGCCCGACGTTGCGAGGTGTAATTGCTCCAACCTGGAATTTTGAGGGGAATTCCGTTGAATTTTCCGGCGGAACCGGCGTTCCCTGGGATCCGTATCTGATTGAGTCGAAGGAACACTTGGATCACGTCAGGCGCTATCTGAACGCACACTTTAAATTGATCAACGATATCTCCTTTTCCGAAGAGGATTTTGCTGAAAACGGTCTCGGCTGGTCTCCCATTGGTGGAGATCTGGATCATGCTTTTTCCGGGTATTTTGACGGAAACGGACACGTGATCGAAAATCTGCAGCTGAGCTCATCGGAAGCCTGCGTGGGGCTTTTTGGCTACAATTCCGGAGTGATTCAAAATTTAGGATTGGTAAACGCTACCGTTACTGCCACCTCAACGGGGAGCGACGTTTTTGTCGGAGGAATTGCAGGCTGGTCCTCGGGTGATGTGAAAAATTGTTATTTCACAGGAAATGTTTCCGGCTCTTCCGCCGGGGGCATCGTCGGACAGCTCTCTTCCGGAACGGTCGGTCAATGCTATGCCACCGGACGAATTTTCGGCGATTTGGAATGTGGCGGCATCGTCGGGCTGTTGTCCTTCGGTACGGTTCGGGATTGCTATTACGGTGGTGCGGTCTCTTCCTTGACCGGGAAAATCGGCGGAATTGCAGGGAGCAGCTTCGGCGACCTTTCGAATTGCTATTATTCGGAGTCTGTTTCCGGCGGCGTCGGGTACGGAACGGATCTCTGCACCAAATGCACCTTTTCGGAGCTGATGCAGAAATCTACCTTTTCCGGCTTTGACTTTGATACGGTCTGGACGATGGACGGAAATCCCGACTATCTGTATCCGGAATTGCAATCGGTACAGATGAAATTTGTTAAAAAGATCGAATCGATTGAAATCATAACCAAGCCTTCGAAGCTGAATTATATCGAAGGCGAACCCTTTGATCCTACGGGCATGGAGGTTGCATATCGGTATAACAACGGTCAGACGGAGCGAATTGATGATTATGAAATCTCCGGATATTCCGCCCTGCCCGGAACGAAAACTCTTACCGTGTCTAAAAACGGATTGCAGGCGTCTTTTTCCGTTCTCGTTGTCGGCAAGAGCTTGACCTCCATTGGTATTTCCGCGCTTCCGAAAAAGCTGGTTTACGTGGAGGGGGATTCCTTCGATGCTACCGGTATGGTCGTCACGGCGTATTACGACAACGGAACCCGTGAAGACATTACTGATTATATCCTTTCCGGTTATATCTCTACCGTTGGAGAAAAAACGATTTCAGTCTCTTATCAGGAAAAGACCGCATCCTTCTCCGTGACGGTGATCCAAAAGGCGGTGACGTCAATTTCGGTAACTCAGCTTCCCGCCAAAACCACCTATTTAGAGGGAGATTCTTTCAAAAAGACCGGGATGATCGTTACGGCTTACTATAATAACGGCACGTCAAAAAAAATTACGGATTACACCGTCAGCGGTTATACGTCCACACCGGGAACGAAGACGATTTGCGTTACCTACGACGGAAAATCCACGTCATTTTCTGTGGTTGTCAACGAAAAAACCTTGGAATCCGTTAAGATTATCAAAAAACCGAATAAATCAAACTATATCGAAGGGGAGACCTTCGACCCTGATGGAATGATCGTCAAGGCGTACTATGACAACGATACCTCGGAGGAAATTACCGATTACGCCTATTCCGGATATTCTGCTACCCCCGGCACGAAAACCGTCACGGTGACCTTCGGCAGTGCGTCGGCAACCTTCACCGTAACCGTTTCCGAAAAGTCGGTATCATCCATTCGGGTAACGACGATGCCCGCGAAAACGGTTTATCAGGAAAGGGATAAATTTAACCCCGACGGAATGATCGTTACAGCCTATTACAACAACGGCACGTCGGAAACCGTTACCGATTATACCGTCCGCGGATTTACGTCCAATCCCGGCACGAAGGAAATTACCGTTTCATACCACAGAAAAACCGCACGGTTTTCCGTGATCGTTAATCCCGGTGTCCCTTCAAAAATCACTTCAAGCAAATATAATATCAGCAGTAAAAACATCAGCAGAATTTCCGTCGGGACGCCAATCAATACGTTTCTTTCCGACCTCAACGAGGGCGTTTTCTGCAAGGTTTTTTATGGGGAAACCGAGGTTTCAACGGAGAAAGCAATCGGTACCGGAATGACGGTAAAAATCATGGACGGCGCGATCGTCAAAAAATCTTACGTCGCCGTCGTGACCGGAGATATCAACGGAGACGGTGCGGTTTCCATCACCGATATGCTTGCGCTGAAGGCGCACCTGCTGAAGAAATCGAATCTGTCCGGGGTTTACGCCGCGGCGGCAGATACCAGCGGTGACGGCACCGTTTCGATTACCGATTTTCTCAAAATCAAAGCAAAAATATTGAACAAAGGCGAAATCGTTCCGGGATAATTCGGAACGTGAACGAAATTTGGGCAGAGAAGTCAAATTCTCTGCCCATTATTGCGCGTGATACCTTGACTTATGAACGGTTTTATGGTAAAATAAGTAAGGATTACGACGTTTAGAGAAAATTTTATTTCGGAGACGGAAATGAAAAAGCTTTTAGTCTATTTAAAACCTTACCGTTGGGAAACGGTGCTTGCCCCCTTGTTTAAGATGTTTGAAGCCGTGCTGGAGCTGATCGTTCCCCTGGTAATGGCTTCGATTATTGATATGGGAATCGCCAATAAGGATTCCCGCTACGTTCTTGGCATGAGTGGCGTTTTGGTCGCCCTGGGCGTCGTCGGGTTGATTGCCGCCGTAACGGCACAGTATTTTTCCGCAAAAGCCGCCGTCGGATTCTCTGCAGGGGTGCGTAAGGCGTTGTTTTCTCATTTGCAGTCCCTCTCTTATAAAGAAACGGATTCCTTAGGCACGTCAACCATGATTACCCGTATGACCGGAGACGTCAACTTAATGCAAACAGGCGTAAACATGACCCTTCGCCTGTTGTTGCGTTCTCCCTTCGTCGTTCTCGGTGCGATGGTGATGGCGTTTTTGATCGACCCGACCTCCGCGTTGATTTTCGTTGCCGTAATCCCCTTGCTCTATCTCGTGGTTTGGCTGATTATGCGGATTACTCTTCCGCGGTATAAAGGCGTGCAGAAGCAGGTCGATGGGGTTCTCTTAAAAACCCGGGAAAATCTTTCCGGCGTTCGGGTGATCCGCGCCTTTAACAAGCAGGACGACGAACGGGAAGAATTCAATCGCATCAATGAAAATTTGACCGGTGCCCAATGCCGTGTGGGCGGGATTTCCGCCTTGATGAATCCCCTGACCTACGTGATCGTCAATCTTGGGATCGTCGTTCTGATCTACGTGGGCGCAATCCGCGTTGATACGGGGATCATTACGCAGGGGATGGTCGTAGCGCTGATCAATTATATGTCGCAGATCTTGACCGAGCTTGTAAAATTTGCCAACTTGGTCGTCACGATCACCAAAGCTCTTGCCGGCGCAAAGCGGGTCAGCGACGTCTTCGATATTCAATCGTCTCAATGCTTCGGAACACGGACGGAGGGCGAAAAAACCGATGAAATCCTCCGTTTTGATAACGTTTCGGTTCAGTATTATTCCGAAACACAACCTGCCCTTTCTTCCGTAAATTTTTCGGTAAAGGCAGGGGAGACGGTGGGAATTCTCGGCGGCACCGGCTCCGGGAAATCCACGTTGGTTAACCTGATTCCACGTTTTTACGACGTTACGCAAGGCTCCGTTTTATATCAAGGCGCGGATCTTCGGGAATACGATCGGGACGTTCTTCGCAATCGGATGGGGATCGTTCCCCAAAAGGCGGTTTTGTTCCGCGGTACCATTCGGGATAATCTGAAATGGGGCAACCCGGACGCCACGGACGAGGAGCTGTGGCAGGCTCTTCGTATCGCGCAGGCAGAGGATTTCGTCCGTCAAAAGGAACGGGGCTTGGACGAGCCGGTGGAGCAGGGCGGTCGGAATTTTTCCGGCGGTCAGCGTCAGCGGTTGACGATCGCCCGTGCGTTGGTACGGAAGCCCGAAATCTTGATTTTGGACGATTCCGCGTCGGCGCTCGACTACGCCACCGAAGCGTCGTTGCGTATGGCGTTAAAAGAGCTATCCTTCAAGCCTACGGTTTTCATCGTCTCTCAACGGGCATCCTCGGTGCGGCACGCAGATTTGATCCTCGTGCTGGACGACGGAGAAATCGTCGGAATGGGAACCCACGAAACGCTGATTTCCGAGTGTGACGTATATCAGGAAATCTATTATTCCCAATTCGAAAAGGAGGAGACGGTATGAACCGAAAAAAGACCTTAAAAACCGTTTTTTCCTACCTTCGCCGTTATTGGGGATATCTCGTACTATCTCTTCTTTTGGCGTTGGTTACCGTTGCCCTGACGCTTTACGTTCCGATTCTGACCGGACGGGCGGTGGATGAGATCATCGGTGTGGATAACGTCAATTTTTCAAAAATCCTTCGGATAATCGGTCTGATCGGTATTTCCGTTGCCGTAACCGCGTTTGCCCAATGGGGAATGAGTTATTTCAACAATCGGCTTACCTACGGCATGGTGCGGGATATCCGCCGCGACGCCTTTGCAAAAATTTCCACCCTTCCTTTACGGTATCTCGACGCGAACCCCGTGGGGGATTTGGTCAGCCGCATCATCACCGACGTAGATTCCTTTGCGGACGGTCTTTTGCTTGGCTTTACGCAATTATTTACCGGTATTGCCACGATTTTGGGTACGCTGGGCATTATGCTGGCGTTGGATCTTCGGATCGCCCTCGTCGTGGTGCTCGTTACACCGATTTCGTTGTTCGTCGCCTCGTTTATTGCAAAGCGTACCTATTTGATGTTTCAGGTGCAATCCGCCACCCGCGGCGAGCAAACGGCGCTGATCGACGAAATGATCGGTCAGCAAAAGATCGTACAGGCGTTCTCTTATGAAAACAAGGCAAAGGAACGGTTCGAGGACGTCAACGAGCGTCTCCGTGCTTCATCGTTGAAGGCGACCTTCTATTCTTCTTTGGTAAATCCCTCTACTCGATTCGTAAACAGCTTGGTCTATGCGGGCGTTGGGCTTGCCGGCGCTTTTGCGGTTATTTCCGGCGGATTAACGGTCGGTCTTTTGTCCAGCTTTTTGAGTTACGCAAACCAATACACCAAACCGTTCAACGAGATTTCCGGCGTCATGACCGAATTGCAAAATTCCCTGGTCTGCGCCTCCCGCGTCTTTTCTCTGATCTACGAAGAATCGGAATCGGAAGATCCCCAAGCCGATCCTCTTCCGGAGAAAGTTTCCGGAAACGTGTCGTTGGAAAAGGTCAGCTTTTCTTATGATCCCAACCGGAAATTGATTGAGGATCTGTCCCTTTCCGTTTCTCCTGGACAACGGATTGCCATCGTCGGTCCTACCGGATGCGGAAAAACGACGGTCATCAATCTTTTGATGCGCTTCTACGATCCGATTTCCGGCGTAATTAAGGTGGACAACGTGGATATCCGTAAAATCCCTCGTCGCTCGCTGCGGAAAAATTACGGGATGGTTTTGCAGGATACCTGGCTGAAATCCGGTACGATTCGGGATAATATCGTCATGGGCAAACCCGACGCCTCCGACGAGGAAGTAATTGCCGCCGCAAAAGCCTCCCACGCCCACAGCTTTATCAAGAGATTGCCCGATGGGTACGATACGGTGATCGGGGAAGAGGGCGGAAGTCTGTCCCAAGGTCAAAAGCAGCTTTTGTGTATTACCCGCGTGATGCTATGCCTGCCTCCCATGTTGATTCTCGATGAGGCAACCTCGTCCATCGATACCCGCACCGAGCATCGGATTCAACGCGCCTTTGCAAAGCTGATGGAGGGGCGCACCTCCTTTATCGTTGCCCACCGCCTTTCCACCATTCGGGAAGCGGATCGGATTTTGGTGATGCGGGACGGAAGGGTTATCGAGCAGGGAACTCATTCGGAATTGCTTTCGAAAAATGGGTTTTACGCAGAATTGTACCGCAGTCAATTTGCTCACTAATCGAAGAATGAACCCGACAAAGCTCTTGTTGGGTTTCATTTTTTGACGCTTAAAATCATATATTTTTCCGCGGAAGTTATTACAAATTTCCGACGATTTGTCAAAAACCTTGCTTTTTCGCGGAGAAAGATTTATAATAAAATTGGATTCCTCTGCGGATCGGCGGTTTTGCAAGAAAAGGTGATTTTTTGTCTTTCCAAAAAACTGCTTATTCTCTTGTTTTTCGGGTTTTGTGCCTGTTGTCCGCGCTTTCCGTTTCTTCTTGCGTTGCCTATCATTTGGTTCTGGAACATTCGATTGACCGGTCGCACCCCGGCGGCGACGGCGGTTCCATTCTTCCGCAAGAAGATCTCAAGTCCGAATTGCCCCAAACTCCTCCCAAAAACGAAGACGGCTTGACGGTAATCTCCGACACGGCGGCCGTTCAGAATTTTTTACTGATCGGAACCGACGCCCGAACTCCGGGAGAGGCGTGCCGTTCCGATGCGATGATTCTGATCTCTCTGAACCGTGCGAGCAAGAAAATCGTCGCCTGCTCCCTGCTTCGGGATATGCTTGTTACCATCGACGGACATGGACGAAATCGGCTGAATTCTGCCTATTCCTTCGGCGGCGTAGATCTGCTGTTAAAAACGCTGAAGGATCAATTAAACCTTGATATTTCGTCCTACGTCTCGGTCGATTTTTCTTCCTTTTCGGAGATCATTGATCTTTTGGGCGGCGTCGATCTTTCCGTATCGTCCGAGGAAGCCAAGGTCATGAACGAAATGTGCGCGCAGCAAAATTCCGGCGTTTCAAAAATTCCTTTAAAGGACGGAGTTTATCATCTCAACGGAACGCAAGCCCTCGCATACGCCCGAAACAGAAGCAGTGCGAACGGTGATTTTGACCGAACGCAGCGCCAGCGGAATCTCATCGAAGCCTTGATGAAGAAGCTGAAAAACGCATCTGCGTTGGAATTGTTACAGTTGCTTTACGTGATTTTACCTAACGTCACGACGAATATTTCGGAAGAAAATTTTAAAGTCTTGGTCTCCGGACTGACGGAGTATTTGCATTATCAAAGGATCTTTACGTCCATCCCCCAAAGCGGTACGTTTTCTTTCGTCACGGTGCGGGGAATGGCGGTGATCGACGTGGATTTTCCGTCGAATATCCGCTACCTTTCGGAACAAATTTATTAACGGAGTTAAAAAAGTGAATCTGATTTTTTTACGTCACGGTCAAACCCAATGGAACGTGGAACGGCGCCTGCAGGGCAGAACCGATATCCCCTTAAACGAAGCAGGCATCGAGGGAGCGAAGCGGGCAGGAAAGATCCTTTCCCGATATCATTTTGATGCGGTTTACAGCTCTCCCTTGACCCGGGCGCTTCAGACGTTGCAGTACGCCTATCCGAATATTCCCCCGATTTTGGATGATCGGCTGGCGGAATGGAGCTTCGGACCGATGGAAGGACAACCGATGCCCGACGATTTCTTTTCCCACCGCTGGATTTTCGGTCAACCCGTTATCGAAGGCGTGGAGCAGATCGAGGACGTGGTTGCCCGCGTTTCCGATTTTTATAATGAAATTCGAAAAAAACATCCCCACGAAACGATTCTCGTCGTTGCCCACGGCGGCATTTCCGGTGCGCTGCACGGCGCGATTTATGGGGTAAAAGAGGGGGAAAGCTTAAGCCCCTACTGTTTGCCCAATTCCGTCCCGGTGCTGTTTCGCGAGGGACAAGCCCCGGTCATTCTTCAGGAGGAATCACATGAACGGTAATATCAGCGTGTTTTGTTGCCCCGTCTGCGGCGGAGAACTGAATAAAGACGGAAAAACCCTGCGTTGCCCCTCCGGGCATTGTTATGATTACGCCAAAAGCGGCTACGTCAATCTTTTGATGTCCCAGCAGGGGAGACTTCACGGCGACGACCGCCCTATGGTGCGCGCCCGTACCTCCTTTTTATCCCGGGGATATTACCGTCCGTTGCTCGATACCATTTCCGCGGTTGCAATTCCCCATCTTTCCAAAGCCCCCCGCGTTTTTGACGCCGGCTGCGGTGAGGGATGGTACACGGAGGAATTGCATAAAATTCTTCAATCCAACGGTTTTTCCCCCGAAAGTGCCGGGGTCGATATTTCCAGAGACGCTCTTACCGCCGCCGCAAAACGTCCCTTTGGGGGAGAGTTCGCCGTTGCAAGCCTGTATCATATCCCTTTGAAGGATCAATGGGCAGATCTGATTATCAACGTGTTCGCCCCCGATTGTATCGAAGAATTTTCCCGCATTTTAAAGTACGGCGGAATTTACGTAAAGGCAATTCCGTTGGAAGATCATCTGATCGAATTGAAGCGCGCCGTTTACGATTCCGTTTACGAAAATGACGTTGTGATCCCTTCTTATTCCGGGTTTGAGCTTCTCTCGAATTCGATCTTGCGCAATATCATCCATCTCCCCGACGGAGAAACGGTGAAAAATCTCTTTTCCATGACCCCCTACGCCCGCAAAACCTCCCCCGACGACGTCGCAAAATTGGAAAAGATCACAACCCTGGACGTCACCGCCTCCTTTTCCGTTTTGCTCTACAAAAAAGTTTAAAACGTCAAAAAAGCAACTCCCGTTTCGTCCAATTTCTCAAAGAAACAGAATCCTCCCCATCCGCAATCTCTCCCGAAAGAATAAGATCTTCGATTCTTTCAAAGATCTCATTCCATCCCTTTTCCCCACAGTAAATGTCAAGATTATTTCATTGACAATTCTAAAATAATTTGTTATAATATCCAAAGACACCGAAAAATTAAATCATCGGGGTGTGGCGCAGTTGGGAGCGCGCGACATTTGGGAGCGTGTCTAGCACGAATTGCCGAGATTTTACGGAAGTCCCGAAAAGCCTTTGTTTATGCGGACTTTCGGCACTTTATAAAAACGCAAAACGGCGCGGAATTTGCGTTTGACCACAGTTTGTCCCACTTCCACGCAAAAACTTGAAAAATCGAATAGATATCCGGGTGTGGCGCAGCTGGGAGCGCGGGTGGTTTGGGACCATCAGGCCGCAGGTTCGATCCCTGTCACTCGGACCAAAATCTCAATCATAGACTTCGCGTGCTCTGTGATTGAGATTTTTTACTCTATGCTTTTTTGATAAGAAAAGAGGATCAAAAATGAGTTATCGAGAAAAAATGGTTTCTTTTAATCGTTTTGGTGGTTATCACAAAGGATTTTATAATGATGATGGCGATCCGACAAACGCTTTACTTAATATTAATTATACAGATTTTTTCGAAGATCCCAATGACGAAGACTTTCCTTATGATTCTGCACACACTCTTTTACGAGGTTCTTGCCATCATTTTGCCCTTTCGTTACAAAAACGGTTTAACTATACACCATATATAATCGAAGGTATAAACCGCAGAGGATTTCACGCATTTTGTCAAGTTTATAAAGGCAAAACATGGTGCTATATCGATGCTCGTGGTGTCACTACAAGTTTTGATGAATTTATGGATGTAGCAAAAGAGTTTGTGACAGATGAATATGTTATAAGAAAAGTTAACCTCGAAGATATTGATGAATGGTCGAAAGATTGTCCATATGATGACGAAGCATTTAAGTTTGCTGAAGCTATGATAGAAAAGTTCAAAAACTACTACGAAATATAGCAACAAAGTCATTAGCATGCTTGAAAAATAATTTATCGGAGAATAGCAATGAAATTCGAATATGTAACTAGAAACAATTCTTATAAAAATTTTGGATATATCGATTTTGATGATGCTTTCGAACGATTTGTCAACAAATATGATGTTATTGGTGTTAGATGGTCTGAACCTACAACTATTAGTGCATCGTATTTTTTACGCTTACTCCAAGAAGGCTCTTTAGCAAAAGCACGCGGATATGGTAAAGGTAATAACCAGGAAAACGACGAATCTTCAAATGAAATGAATTGTTATTATACTTCCTTGCTTGATCATGCCGCCTTATGGAAATTAAAATCTGGTCAAGTTATATGTACAGCTATGCCATATGGCGATAAGCAAACAATTATTGATCGCTTCAATCAAATGGTTAAGCAATTCTCATACCCCTCAACCATTAAACTTCATTTTTTAGATGATACATATCGTTTTCGCTCTAATGGTGATTATATGATTATGATCTCCAATAATGAAGTAAAACTCGATGCTCCAATCATTGAAGACATTGATTTACGCACTAAGGCAATTAAACATTCTAATTCTGCTCAATTACGTACACAAACAACTACAAGCTATGTACGTGATAGGTATGTTAGTGATTATGCAAAACAACGTGCACAAGGGATTTGTCAATTATGTGGCATGACCGCACCGTTCAAGGATCAAGATGGCAAACCATATCTTGAATCACATCATATTATATGGTTATCGAATGGCGGTGAAGATTCCATTGATAACACTGTGGCTCTATGTCCCAATTGTCATAGAAAAATGCACGTGTTGAACCTTGAAAGCGATGTCAAAAAACTATTACAAGCATTATCAAAGCAAAAGAAGCGCAATTCTCCAAATAATATTTAAGTC
>JAGAPC010000019.1 GCA_017623475.1 Clostridia bacterium
AGTCTCCAAGCGTAGTACTTACCGGTGACCAGAACGCCGTTGGGGCCTGCGTAGTAGTAATCGTCGCCGATCTTAATCAAGCCCATTTCGGTTGCCTTGCCGGTTTCGGTAACAACGTATTTGCCGTTAACGATTTCGCCTTCAGCGAAGGGAACGCGGTCGGTGTTGGTAAATACGGCTTCGCCTTCGATGGTGGCAACGCCGTCTGCGACGGTGACGGTGATAGTGTATTCGTTGGAATCGTAGAACCAGCCGCCGCCGTTGGTGGCGTTTTGCTTCACGGTGTAGGTGTAAACGCCGTCTTCAAGGGTGAGGGTCGTGAAGGTGGCAACGCCGTCCACGGAAGTGACGGTGTCAACTACCTCGCCGTTCAGGATCAGCTGAACGTCAGCGTCCTTGCCGTTGACGGTGGCGGAGAGGGTGACGTTTGCGGCGGGAAGCTTTTCGCCGGTTTTGATATTGGCAGTAAAGGTTGCGGTGGCTTGCGCCAAAGTGGATTTTGCGGTAAGGACGTCGCTCAACGCAGCCGTTTCTGCTTTCGCGTTATTTGCGGTTTGAATTGCGTCGGTCAACAAGGTCAGATCTGCGGTCGTGACGAATTTCGTACCGACGGCGACATCCGCAGCAGCCGCATCAAGAACCTCAACGCCGTCCTGTACGTTGGTTGCCTCTTCAAGGGCAGAAGCCAGCAAGACGGTACGCAGATCGGCAGCCAATTTCGTGCCAAATTTTTGATGTCCCGAAATGGAAGGATGGACGTTTCCGTTCGAATAGAAATCGCCGTCCTCGTAGGTCAAATAGCTTGTAGCATCGACCAAATAGACGTTTGCATCGTTCAATTCGTTATAGGCGGCAACGATGGCGTCTTTTTTGAATCCCTGCAAGGGAATCATCATCACGATGGGAGTCTCGTCTCCGCGCGCTTCACGAATATCGTTGATAAATTGAACGTAGGTATCGGTTACGACGGAATCCTCGTTCCCGCGCAGATGATCGTTCGTACCCAAATTGATCACGATCAAGTCGGGGGTGTAGGTGGAGAAATCCCACGCAGTTCCGGTTCCGGAAGCGGCAGATCTTGCCAACGGAGCCGTCCAGAAATACCGTTCCGACATGGGGGCGACGTCGGTACTGTAAAGAGCGATCGAGCCTTGAGAAACGGGGGCGTAGTCTGCATTCAGGACTTGAGCAGCGGCAAATGCGTAGGTATTTGCGCTTGCGGGGTCATAGAATGCCCCTGCCGTAATAGAGTCTCCGACGAATTCGATCAGAGGCTTGATTTCCGGCGCTTTCAATTCTCCGGACTCTTCGATTTCAATGCTCCTTACGTCAAGGCAGGAAACCGCATCGCTCTCTATAGCAATCCGCACCGTATGTACCTCTTTCGAGGAATCCAACGAACCGCTGAGATACAACACGCCGTCCGTGGAGGTTACGAAGAGAGGATTTTGTCCGTCTGCAACAACGGCGACGTTCGCATCTTCCCCAAGGTTCACCCAAAGAACGGAACCGGTAAAGTTCAATTCCAAATAGGTTCCACTCCAATATCCTACCATGCGATCTGATTCTTTTACCCAACGGCCTACGTATTTCACGTTTTCATTGTCAAAAGAGATCTCTTGCGTTTTATGTCCGGGAAGCAATTTTACAACCGCGGCGGGGACGGGAAGAACTTCGCCGTTCACTTCCGTCGTAGTCCAAGCAGTATAGCCGACCTCAACGAGATCAGCGACGTCCATCCCCTTGATATCCGCAACTGCCATGGGGACGTTGTCGGCATCGCTTCCGGAAATACCCTTGGTATTATCACAAAGATTTCCGGATACCGTTTTCGTAGCGGCGGTGGAGGAGCCGTAGATCTCCCCGGAAATATCCCCTGCAACGGTACCCAGGTTGATACAATTCTGGATGGTCAGGGATTTCCCCGCCGTACCGCCAAAGAGACCGCCGGCAACGCCGTTGGAAGCGGTAGCGGTAACCGTACCCAGGTTGAGACAGTCGGTAATCACCGCGGTTCCGTTGGCATTTTGGAAGGAACCCAAAACACCGCCGATCTTGGTGGTTCCGGTTGCAGAACCGACGAAAACGGAATTCTTAATCGTAAGAACCGCCCCGTCGTGGCATCTTCCAACCAGACCGCCGACCTCACCCTTCGCAGCAGAGAAGATCGCGTCGGAATACACGTTTTCAACGGTGTTGGTACCGCCCTTCACGTTTCCGATTACCGCACCAACCTGCACGGAGGTAGATGTAAAGTAGGTGTTTACGATAGAAAGGTTTTTAATTACGGCATTAACGGCAACGCCCACGAAAGAGCTATAGGTATTCGTACTGCCGTAGAGACCGGAAATTACGTGTCCCTGTCCGTCGAAGGTTCCGCTGAATACGTGTGTCCAATCACAGCAGACCCAAGAATTTTTCGCGGGGGTTTCCGCCCAATCCGCGGCATTCCCTTCATTCCAGATAATATCGGTATCCAGGTACACCGTCTCACCGACGAACGTGTAACCTCCATTGATCTTAGCCGCAAAAGCAGCAAGATCGGCGGCAGAAGTGATATGCCACGCACCGTCTTCGCCCATCGCCCAATCCTCGGTGACGGAAGAACCGTCGTACACGGAGGCGTCGGCGGCAGGAGTATCATTGATGATTTCCACAATAGAAGCGGGGACGGGAACCGTTTCTCCCTTTACCGTTGCGGTGGTCCAATTCGTCAAGCCCTTTTTGGAAAGAGCTGCGGCATCCATCGCCTTGATATCGGCAACCGACAGGTCATCCGCGGAAAGGCTCTTCGTATTATCATAAAGGTTTCCGGAAATCGTTTTCGTAGCGGCGGTGGAGGAGCCGTAGATCTCCCCGGAAATATCCCCCGTAACGACACCGAGGTTGATACAGTTCTGAATGGTCAGGGATTTCCCCGCCGTACCGCCAAAGAGACCGCCGGCAACGCCGTTGGAAGCGGTAGCGGTAACCGTACCCAGGTTGAGACAGTCGGTAATCACCGCGGTTCCGTTGGCATTTTGGAAGGAACCCAAAATACCGCCGATCTTGGTGGTTCCGGTTGCAGAACCGACGAAAACGGAATCCTTAATCGTGAGAGCAGCCCCGTCGTGGCATCTGCCAACCAGACCGCCGACCTCACCCGCGGCAGCGATGATCGCATCGGAATAAACGTTTTCAACGGTGTTGGTACCGCCCTTCACGTTTCCGATCACAGCCCCTACCTGATAGGAGGTGGAAACAAAGTACGAGTTTACGATGGAAAGGTTTTTCACTACGGCACCATAGACGACGCCCAGGAAAGCACTGTAGGAAGAAGTGCTTCCGTAGAGACCGGAAATCACGTGTCCCTGTCCGTCGAAGGTTCCCCGGAACGTGTAGTTCCAGGCACCGCAGGTCCAAGAATTTTGCGCAGGGGTTTCCGCCCAGTCCGCGGCGTTCCCTTCATTCCAAATAATATTGGTATCCAGGTACACCGTCTCACCGACGAACGAGTAACCTCCATTGATCTTAGCCGCAAAAGCAGCAAGATCGGCGGCAGTAGTGATGCGCCACGCACCGTCAGCGTCGGTCGTAAATTCCGAGCTTGACTCCTCGTTGGGGTCGTAGGTGCTCCACGTCTCGTTTGCGTCCGTCTGTTCCGTTTCATCCGCAAAGGTCATCACGGGGACGAATGCGGCGCACAGGCAAAGGACCAACGCAAACGCCAGCAGGCGCGAAAGGGTTGAACATTTTTTCATAGAAACTCCTCCTCTTTTTAAATATTTATGTAAACACCGTTACAGCAACGGCGATATTTTTGAGGATCGCTTTGTTACTGATAATCCTTGGGAAAGAGTTGAGCCTTACAAACAAGCAGCGGTACAAATCATCCCCCGGAACGGATCTCTTTTTTCCATGGTCAACGATGGGTTTACGGACACGCCACAATTGTAATATAGCAAATTTTTCGTCGGATTTCAACCCCTATATATGTATATATGGAGTTAAAATCCGACTTTTTCCTGCTCGAAAGGGGTATGGGGAGGGAAATTACGCACCTTGGACAAAGGAAACCGAGCCCTCCGTACCGCCGCACCGAAACAGATCGATAAAACACTTGACAAACCCGGGGAATTATGGTATCATTGTTCTATCAATAAGAAAGAAGGCATTTCATGAATATTTACACCTCCGTGGATCAGCTGATCGGGAAAACCCCCTTGTTGGAGCTGAAAAATCTTGAAATATCCCTTGGATTACAAGCACGGATTTTCGCAAAATTAGAATATTTCAATCCCGCCGGGTCGGTCAAGGATCGGGTGGCGCGGCAGATGATCGAGGACGCCGAAGCGGAAGGAATCTTAACCCCCGACTCGGTTATCATCGAGCCCACCTCGGGGAACACCGGCATCGGACTTGCGGCAGTGGCGGCAAGCCGGGGGTATCGGTGCATCATCGTCATGCCCGACACCATGTCGGTGGAACGGCGGAAATTGATGAAAGCCTACGGGGCGGATTTGGTTTTGACCGACGGAGGGCTGGGAATGTCTGGGGCAATCGCAAAAGCGGAGGCGCTTGCAAAGGAAATTCCCAACGCCTGGATTGCGGGGCAATTCGTCAATCCCTCAAACCCCAAAGCCCATCGCCTCACCACCGGTCCTGAAATTTGGCAGGACACCGACGGCAACGTGGATATTTTCGTGGCAGGGGTCGGCACGGGAGGCACGATCACCGGCACGGGAGAATATCTGAAAAGTCAAAATCCGGCGTTGAAGATCATCGCCGTAGAACCCAAAGATTCCGCCGTGTTATCGGGGCAAACACCGGGGGCACACGGCTTGCAGGGGATTGGGGCAGGCTTCGTCCCGGAGGTTTTGAACACCGAAATTTACGATGAAATTTTCCCCGTCACCACCGACGAAGCAACCGCCGCCGCCCGCCTGTTGGGACGAAAGGAAGGCGTCCTTGCGGGCATCTCGTCAGGCGCCGCACTCCACGCCGCCGTCGAAGCCGCCAAACGATCCGAAAACGTCGGCAAAACCGTCGTCGTCTTACTGCCCGACCTCGGCGACCGGTATCTCTCGACTGAATTGTTTTGATTTGGGAGGATGTTCTTCTTTCTTTTCAGGAGAAAAGAAAGAAGAACCAAGAAAGGAAAGCCAATGATCGGCGGAACTTCTTCCGCCGGAATATAAAAATATCAGGTGCTTGTAAACAAATACAAGCACCTTGTTTTTTTGCTTTGACCGAGGAAAAAGGAAGCAAAAAACCGCCACAGGCAGTCCGATGCGTACCGAGAGTACGTGAGGATTGCAGCTGGCGGTTTTTTTCAACTTTTTACCGGTCAAAGAGTCTCTGCCATGACGGCTTTGATGGTATGCATTCGGTTTTCGGCTTCGTCGAAGACGATGGACTGCGCCGACTCGAAGACCTCGTCGGTAACCTCCATGGCGTCTCTGCCGAATTTTTCGCCCATTTCTCTGCCCACGGCGGTTTTCAGATCGTGGTAGGCGGGCAGACAGTGCATGAAGCGGCATTGTTCCCCTGCGTTTTCCATCAGCGCCTTGTTGACCTGATAGGCTCCCAATTCGTCGATCCGTTGCGCCCAAACCTCCACAGGCTCGCCCATGGAAACCCACACGTCGGTGTAGATGACGTCGGCGTTTTTGGTGGCTTTCATAGGATCGGTTTCAAAGGTCAGGGTAGCCCCCGTTTCGGCGGCGATCTGCTGACAGGTTTCAATCAATTTCGGGTCGGGGAAATAGGATTCGGGGGCGCAGGCGGTAAAGTTCAAGCCCATTTTGGCGCACCCCACCATCAGGGAATTGCCCATATTGAACCGAGCGTCGCCCATATAAACGAAATTGATGCCCTTCAGCTTGCCGAAATGCTCCCGTATGGTCAGAAAATCTGCCAAAATCTGGGTGGGATGGAATTCGTCGGTCAGACCGTTCCACACGGGGACGGGGGAATATTTTGCCAATTCTTCCACGATATTCTGCCCAAAGCCCCGATATTCGATGCCGTCGTACATTCCGCCCAGCACCCGCGCCGTGTCGGCGATGGATTCCTTTTTGCCGATCTGGGAGCCGGTGGGATCCAGGTAGGTCACGCCCATCCCAAGATCCCGCGCCGCCACCTCAAAGGCGCACCGAGTGCGGGTGGAGGTTTTTTCGAAAATCAACGCGATATTTTTCCCCTTGTGGATCTCGTGGGGGATTCCGGCTTTTTTCTGCGCCTTCAATTCCGCGGCGCGATCGATCAGATGCCCGATCTCCTCGGGAGTGTAATCCAAAAGCTTGAGAAAATCTCTGCCCTTTAAATTCATATCATTCTCCTTTTGCACATTCGGCAAATACGTCTTTCAATACGCCCACGGCCTGTTCCAGCAAATTCATGGGGATGTTCAAAGGGGGCAGCAGGCGGACCTTATTTTTTGCAGACAAGGCGATCACGCCCTTTTCCCTGCATTTGGCAAGGATCTGCTTGACGTCGCCCACAGGCTCGATACCAATCATCAGCCCCAAGCCGGAAACAGATTTTACGCCCGACGCATCGGTCAGGGATTCGAAAATATATTGGGATTTCTTTCGAACGTCGGAAAGCAAATTGTCGTCGATGCGGTTGATGATATTCAACGCCCCGGCACAGGCGACGGGATTCCCCCCGAAGGTAGAGCCGTGGCTTCCCGGCTGATAGACGTTTTCCACCGCGTCGCCCAGAAGCGTAGCCCCGATGGGAAGTCCGCCCCCAAGTCCTTTTGCGGTGGTGACGATATCGGGAATGACGCCGAAATTCATATATCCGTACAGCCGTCCTGTTCTGCCGTTGCCGGTCTGAACCTCGTCGGCGATGAGCAAAATCCCTGTTTCTTCCCGCAGTTGCGCCAATCCCTTGACGAAGGATTCTTCCAGGGGCAAC
This sequence comes from Clostridia bacterium, assembly GCA_017623475.1. GTDB lineage: Bacteria > Bacillota > Clostridia > Oscillospirales > UBA644 > RGIG995. The sequence goes on from JAGAPC010000019.1 coordinate 6,904, forward strand.
ACGCCCCCTTCTCCCTGCACCGTCTCGAACATGACGGCGATGGCGTTATGCTCCAAAACGGCGTTTTTTACCGCTTCTATGTCGTTGGCAGGCACGCTGATAAATCCGGGGGTCAGGGGATTGAAATCCTTGTGGAATATCTCCTGCCCGGTTGCCGCCAGGGTGGTGATCGTCCGTCCGTGGAAGGAGTTGTTCAGCGTAATAATCGTATAACGGTCCTTGCCCCATTTCTGCGCGGCGTAGCCCCTTGCGGCTTTGATGGCGCACTCGTTGGCTTCCGCCCCGGAATTGGAGAAAAAGACCTTTTTCATCCCCGTGCGGCGGCACAATTCCTCCGCTAAATCAGCGCAGGGGGAGGAGTAAAACAAGTTGGAGGTATGGGAAAATTTCTTTAACTGATCGGTGACGGCGTCGATCCATTCCCCATCGGCGGTGCCGAAGGTATTGACGGCGATGCCCGTGCCCAAATCAATGTATTCCTTGCCGTCGGCGTCGGTCAGAAGGCTCCCTTTTCCCGATACGATCTGCAAGGGGAATCGGGCGTAGGTGTGGGCGATATATTGCCCGTCCTTTTCAAAGGTGTTCATTTCGATTTTCTCTCCTTCATGACCATGGTGCCGGCGCCCTCGTCGGTCAGGGTTTCAATGAGCAGAGAGTGGGGCACTCTGCCGTCCATGATAAAGACCTTTTCCACGCCCCGATGAATGGCGTCGATGCAGCACTCCACCTTGGGGATCATGCCGCCGGAAATGATGCCGGTGGCGAACAATTCCTCCGCCTCTTTCAGATCGATGGAGCTAATGAGGGAGGACGGATCGTTTTTATCCCGCAAGATTCCGTTGATGTCGGTCATAGAGATCAGACGGTACGCCCCCATAGCACCTGCGATGTAAGCGGCGGCGGTGTTGGCGTTGATGTTATAGACGTTACCCTCCATATCACACCCGACGGTGGAGACCACGGGGATGTAATTCTTTTCCAACAGATCGGTGAGGGGCTTTACGTTCACGTTGACGATCTCCCCCACGTAGCCGAGCCGTTGATCCTTGACGGTGGCTTCGATCAGATGACCGTCCATGCCGGACAGCCCCATCGCCTTTCCGCCCTTGATCTGCAGAAGATTGACCAGGCTTTTATTGATCTTCCCTGCCAAGACCATCTGGACGATCTCCGCCGTTTCCTTGTCGGTCACCCGAAGTCCGTCAACGAAGACCGATTCCTTGCCGACCTTTTTCAGCATATCGGAAATTTCCGGTCCGCCTCCGTGAACCAAAATGACCTTGACCCCAACCAAGTGCAGAAGAACGATATCTTCCATCACCTGTTGCTTTAATTCCTCGTTGATCATGGCGTTTCCGCCGTATTTGACCACCACGACCTTGCCGTTGTATTTTTGAATGTAAGGCAACGCCTGGGTCAAAATTTCCGCCCGCTGGGCGTTGGTTATTTCAAGAGACATGGTAACAACTCCTTTACGTCCGATAATCGCCGTTGATCTTTACGTATTCGTAGGTCAGATCGCATCCCCAGGCGGTGGCGTTTCCATCGCCGTCCCCAAGGGCAATCAGTATGTCGATTTCCTTTTCCAACAAAATTTCCTTTGCCTTTTCTTCCGAAAAGTCGATTCCCGCGCCCTTTTTGCAAACCGTTACCGTGCCCTTTGCAGAACGGAACGCCACGTCAACCTTGGTCACGTCCACCTCGGCGCCGCTGTACCCGATGGCGCAGAGAACCCGCCCCCAATTGGCGTCCGCCCCGAACATGGCGGCCTTGGTTAAGGAGGAGCAAATCACGCTTTTTGCGATTTTCCGAGCCGTCGGCAGATCCTTTGCCCCGGTGACGGCACATTCCAAAAGCTTCGTCGCCCCTTCCCCGTCTCCTGCGATCTGACGGCACAACCAAACGGTCACGGCGTTCAGCGCTTGGCAAAAGGCGTCGAAATCCGAACCGCAAGCGGTAATCTCTTTATTCCCCGCAAGTCCGTTGGCAAGAACCACGACCATATCGTTGGTGGACGTATCTCCGTCCACGCTGGTCATGTTAAAGGTATCGACCACGTCCTTGGACAACGCCTTTTGAAGCATTTGAGAGGAAACGGCGCAGTCGGTGGTAATGAACACCAGCATAGTGGCAAGGTTGGGATGAATCATCCCCGACCCCTTGGCAATTCCGCCGACGTGACAGACCTTATCCCCTACGGTAAATTCAAAGGCAATTTCCTTGGGCTTGGTGTCGGTGGTCATGATGGCTTCCGCCGCCAGATCGCCGTGATCCCCAAGTCCTTGGATCAATTCGGGCAGAGCGTTGATGATGGGGGTGGGATCCAGACGCTGACCGATGACCCCGGTGGACGCCACCACCACGTCGTCGGACGCAATCTTCAAGGTCTGCGCCAGGGCGTCACAGGTTTTTTCCGCAACCTCGATGCCGTCGGCGTTGCAGGTATTGGCGTTGCCGCTGTTACAGATAATTGCCCGGGCAACTCCGTTTTCCAGATGGCTTTTCGTCACCGTATTGGGTGCGCCGATAACCAAATTTTGCGTATAGACCGCGGCGGCATTTGCCGGAACGTCGCTGACGATCAGGGCAAGATCCCGCTTGGTTTTATTTTTCCGGATTCCGCAGTGAACCCCGTTGGCCTGAAATCCCTTTGCGGCACAAACGCCGCCGGAAATCTGTTTCATATCAATAACTCCTTATTCTACCTTCAACCCTTCGTCGGCAGAAAGACCGAACCGAAGGTTCATACATTCAATGGCAGCTCCGCTGGCGCCTTTGCCCAAATTGTCGTATCGGGCGGTGAGCAAGATCCGATCGGCGTTGCCTGCCACGGAAATCTCCATGCAGTCCAGCCCGGACAGCTTTGCCGCGGACAAAAATCCTTCCTCCGAGGGATCGTTTACGAACTTCACCAAAGAAGAATGATACTTGGCGGCGTAAATTGCCTTGATCTCGTCGGGGGTTGCCTTGATTTGAGATGCAAACAGGGGAACGGAGACCTCCATTCCGCTGTAAAAATCGGCTACGATGGGGGAAAAGAGGGGGAAATTCCGCAAGCCCGTCACCGCCGCCATCTCCTTGAGATGCTTGTGGGTCTGCCCTAAGGCGTATTGCCGAGGCGCGGACAACAGCGGATCTCGATCAGGGCTTTCGTATTCGGCAATCATCTTTTTTCCGCCGCCGCTGTATCCGGTCAGGGAGAAAAACGCCAGCGTTTCTTCTGCCGAAAGAACCCCTGCCTCAATCAAGGGATAGACCAACGCGATAAAGCCGCTGGCGTGACATCCGGGGACGGCGATACGGTTCGACGTGCGGATTTTTTCCAAATGAGCCTCCGACAATTCGGGAAATCCGTAGGCAAAGCGGGGATCGGTGCGGTGGGCGGTGGAGGTGTCCAGAATGGTAACGTCGGGATTTTCCACCATACCAACGGCTTCGATCGCCGCCGGGTCGGGCAGGCACAAGAACGCCGCGTCGCAGGAATTCAACGCCTCTTTTCGGGCGGCAGGATCCTTTCGCAGCTCTTCCGGAAGAACCAGAAGAGAAATGTCGGGACGCGCTTCAAGACGCTCCCGAATCCGAAGCCCGGTGGTGCCGGCGCTTCCGTCAATAAATACCCGTTTCATAGAAATGGAATCCTGCCTTTCGGTGATTTTCAAAAAATATGAATAATTATACCACATATTTGAATATTTTGCAAGTATATTTCCAATGATTTCACATAAATTTCATAGTTATTTCCATTATAAAGTCAAATTTGCATAAAACAGGAATAATCTCCTTAAAACTTCTGCAAATATGCAATTTTTTGCATAAAATTACCCTTCCTCGGGGGAAGGGCAATTTTTACAGCGATATGGTTCGTTCGGTCAGTAATTCGCCGTCCTTCGGATCGTGGGAAACCAAGAACAGCGTCTTTCCTTCGCACGCCGCAAGCACCGTATTGCGGACGGCGTCCTTCAGCTCCGGATCGAGGGCGGTAAAGGGTTCGTCCAAAAACAGAATGGGACGGTCGGCGGACAACGCCCGCGCCAGCGCCACCCGTTGCTTCATCCCTCCGGACAGCTCGTGGGGATATTGGTGCGCCGCTTCGGCAAGCCCTAATTTTTCCAGCCATAAAAGGGCGGTCTGCCTTGCGGATTCCGGGTCGGGATGGATGCAGGTAATATTCTCCAACGCCGTTAATTGGGGAAAGAGCCGCGGCTCTTGGAACTGATAGGCAACCGATCCGGGCAGGATTCCCTGAACGGTGCCGGAATCTGCCGATTCCAAGCCGCACAAAATCCGTAAAAGCGTGGTCTTTCCTCCGCCGGAGGGGGCGGAAATCAGAACCCGTTCTCCCGGCGATACGGAAAAGGATAAGTTCTCCAACACCGGATGCGTTCCAAAGGATTTGGAGAGATTTTTCACAACGATCATTTCTTCTTCCCCCTTTCCAGCGCGAGGCGGAGAAGCCCTTCCAGGACAAGGCTCAGCAACACCACCACCAGCGTCCAGGCAAAGACCTGCGCCGATTCCAGATAAACCTTGGCGTCGTAAACCATTTTTCCGATCGATCCCTTGGGGGTACAGAGCACCTCGGCGGCGATCCCTGCCTTCCAGGCAAGCCCCAGCGCCGTCATGGCGCCCGCGGAAAAATAGGGCATTCCGTGGGGAAGATACAGGATCTTCAGCCTCCGCCAAAAGGACAGCCGATAGACGCTGCAGACCTCCTTCAGCCCCGAATCCACCGTCTTAACGCCCTCGGCAACGCTTGCCCAAAGGATGGGCAAAACCATTAAAAATACGATAAAAGACGGCACCGTGTCCCGACCGAGGAACACCAGCGTCAGCATAATAAAGGACGCCACCGGCGTGGAACGGACGACGGTCAAAAGAGGAGAAAACAAAATATCCAGCGCCTTGATTTTCGCCGTCAGAATCCCTCCGACCACCCCGAGAAACACCCCCGGCAGATATCCGATGAGTACCCGAAGCAGGGATAATCCCACGGTTTTCCAGAATTCCGCCGTGGGGATCAAAGCCCAAAGGGTTTTTGCAACCACCCAAGGAGAAGGCAGAAACAACTCCTTATCCACCCAAAGGGACAAAAGAGCCCATACCGCCACCCAAAAGGCGGCGGAAACGAGCCCGAATCCTATTTTTTTTCCAATCGATTGAAACTTACGCACCATAATAGAAATCATCGACAGGCATCTTTCCGCCTACGGAAGAAGCGTCTGCGTTAAATAAAACCTGATAGAAGGGGATGAGGGCGGTCTTCATTTCCGATCCGGCAAGGAAGGTCAGATTAGAATTGGGGATCGCCTTTGCCGCAAGGGGCGCTTTGGGGATGATCTTAAATTTCGCCACCATCTGGGAAGCCTCTTCCACGTTGTTTTTCACAAAATTGATAGAAGCCTCGTATTCCTTCAAAAACTGCGCCACCGCTTCGGGATTTTCCTGAGCAAACTCCTTGGTTACGACAACGCAACCCTGTGCCATGGGAGTATCGCAGACCTTGTTCCATTCCGCCGTCATATCCAGGGCAACGGTCACGTTCTGCAGCTGTCCCTTCACGGCGGTGACCTTCGGTTCGGGAAGCATCAAAATCGCCCCCTCTTCCGCGTGAGAAACGACGAGGTCTGCCGTGGTCTCAAACACGATATTACAATCGGTCACACCGTTTTTCTCCAAAATATATTTCAGCGCGTATTCGGGGGTAGAGCCCTGACCGGTGGTATAGACGGTCTTCCCGCTTAAATCCGCAACGGATTTGACGGTTTGGGTTCCGATCTCCAGCATATACAGTACGCCCAGGGTGTTGACCGCCAAAATCTGCAGCTCTCCGTTGGTTTTGTTGTACAGCTTTGCGGCGACGTTGGTGGGCAGGGCGGCGATATCGTATTTTTTCGCCGTAATTTCGGGAAGCAGCGTTTCGGGAGCGTCAAACACGTCAAAGGTGTATCGGTTGACGGTGGTATTCGCTTCCGCGTCGTTCATCAGCTTTGCCATCCCGAGTCCGGTAGAGCCGCTGAGGGCGGCAACCCGAACGTCCGCGCCGTCGAAGGTGTTTTGGGCTTCGTCGGTATTGGAATTTTGCACGCCGGTGTCGGTGTTCCCCGTTTGAGTTTCCCCTGCGGGCGCGCAGGCAACCAACGAGGCAGACAATACCAACGCCAAAAGAAATGCTAACATGGATTTAAATTTCATAATTACGTCTCCTTTATGACTTGTTTCTATTACAATTATACGATATAATACCCTTATAATCGGTTGCCGTGGCAACAAAATCAGAAAAAAGAGGGAAGAATATGACCGAATTGACCGGATTACCGCTTTTTGCCGGCATGGACGAAAAAACCGTGGCGGAGCAAATGACCGCCCTGCGGGGGCAAAAGGCCCAAATCTCCAAGGGGAGCGTTCTGATTCGGGAGGGAGAAAAGACCGAGCGCTGCGGGATTCTCCTTTCGGGGCAATTACAGGGGCAGCAGATCAACGAGGACGGCGCGCTTTCGGTCATCACCACGTTGTCTGCGGGGATGATGTTCGGGGAAATTCTGATCTTTTCCGACCACCCTGCCCCCGTCACCCTCACCGCCGTCACCGATTGTCGGGTATTGTGGCTCGGACCGGTGGACCTTGCCCGGGCAGACGCGCGACTGATCCGGAATCTTTTGTCCATTATCGGGAAAGAATATTGGGCGTTACACCAAAAAATCCGATACTGCGCCATCGTTTCTCTGCGGAAACGGATCTACGCATATCTTTCCGACCGGGAAAAGGAGGCGGGGAAGGAATTTACGCTTCCCTTTGACCGAAACGGCATGGCGGCGTATCTCAACGCCGACCGTTCCGCCCTGTCCCGTGAGCTGTCTCGGATGAAAACCGACGGCATTCTGGAATACCACAAAAACCAATTTCGTCTGACCGGAAAAGGTTTATGACGATTTTCCAAAATTTCCCCCCGTTGCCTTGCAATTACAGAACAAGCATGATATAATGAAAATCAGTAGATACTATGTCTAAAAAGGAGTGTCGTATATGAAATTGACCCATCACAGATCCTTGGACGTTTTGCACGAAAACTGTTTGCCGTCTCGGGCATATTTCATCCCCTTCGGATCAAAGGAATCCGCGCAAGCAGCCGAAACCAGGGAAGAAAGCGACCGCGTTCAATCTCTGTGCGGAGATTGGGCGTTTCGGTGGTACGAACATTCGGCAGCCATCGACGTTGATCCTGCCGACGAAGAATTAGACACCGCGGGATTTGACACCATTCCCGTACCCATGTCCTGGCAGATGCTTTTGGGTCGCGGCTACGACGTTCCTCAATATTTGAATCATCAATACCCCATCCCCGTCGATCCCCCTCACACTCCCGAAGTGAACCCCTGCGGACTGTATTCCCGCACCTTCGTTTTGGGCAAAGCCTTTGCGGCGCGGGATTTGATTTTGACCTTTGAAGGGGTGGATTCTGCCTTTTACGTGTGGGTCAACGGACGGTATATCGGCTATAGCCAAGTGCCCCACGGAACGTCGGAATTCGACCTGACCGGAATTGCCAAGGAGGGAGAAAACCGCATTACGGTGCTGGTCTTCAAATGGAGCGACGGCAGTTATTTGGAAGATCAGGATATGTACCGCCTTTCGGGGATCTTCCGTGAGGTTTACCTTCTCTCCCGTCCCAAGAACCGCTTGGAGGACGTACAGATCTTAACCAACGTCAATCCGGACGAGCTGACGGCAAATCTCACCTTAAATCTTACCGTCAAGGGCAATCTGCCGGTGGAATACGAGCTGGTCTGCCCCTGCGGTCTGACCGTTGCCGAGGGCAAGAGCAAGGAAGATAAGATCGAAATTTCCGTGGAAGACGCCCATCTTTGGAGTGCGGAAATCCCCGAGCTGTACGACCTGTTTTTGACCGTAGGAGACGAAACGGTACTGTTCCGCGTCGGGCTGAAGGATATCCGCATCGACGAAAAGGGAACCGTATGGTTCAACGGCAAAAAACTGAAGCTGATGGGGGTCAACCGCCACGATTCCAACCCCCGGACGGGGCACGCCGTTTCCATGCTGGATATGGAAACGGATATTCAGATCATCAAGGCGCACAACGCCAACTGCATCCGAACCTCCCACTATCCCAACGATCCGCGGTTTTACGATCTGTGCGACCGATACGGCATCTACGTGGTCGATGAAGCGGATCTGGAATGTCACGGCTTTGCGGACGTGGGGAATTGGCATCAGATCTCCGCAGATCCTGCGTGGAAGGAAGCCTACGTGGATCGCGCCGTCCGCCTTTACGAACGGGATAAAAACCACGGCTGCGTGGTATTTTGGTCTTTGGGCAACGAAGCAGGGCTTGGCATGAACCACCTGCATATGCGCAATTATATCAAGGACAGAGATCCCAACGCCATCGTTCATTACGAATGTGCCAACAAATCCAAATTCACCAAAGTTCCCGGCTTTGCGGCAAACCATAACCGTCGGGTACAAGGGGGAACGGACACCATTGATCCGGCGCTGTGGGAGCAGTTTATCAAGGAAACGACGCCTCTCACGGAGGTGACCGATATTGACAGCTATATGTACCCCGCCCCGGAATATTTCGTCAAAGCCTGCACCGACAAGCGAATGACCAAGCCCCTGTATCTCTGCGAATACTCCCACGCCATGGGCAACGGCCCCGGAGACGTGATGGATTACGCGGAAATCATGTGGAAATACGATAAATTCGTCGGCGGCTGTATTTGGGAATATTGCGACCACTCGGTGGAAATCACCCTCGAAAACGGCAAAAAGGGATATACCTACGGAGGAGATTTCGGGGAATTCCCCCACGATTCCAATTTCTGCGTCGATGGCTTGGTCTATCCCGACCGCAGACCCCACACCGGGTTGCTGGAAATGAAAAAGGCGTACCAGCCCTACGTTTTGACCTTAAAGGGCGGAAAATTGCAGATCCGCAACCGAAACCTCTTTACCGATCTTTCGGAATACGATCTCTGCTGGACGGTGGAACGGAACGGAAAAATCGAAGCCCAGGGCAGAATTTCCACCTTGTCCGTCGATCCGGGCAGAGCAAAAACCTACAAGCTTTGGGAGGAAATGCCAACCGATCTTCCCGGCGTTTACACCTTTACCGCAAAAATGATCCGCAACGTGGCGTGCCCTTGGAGCGAGATCGGCACGGAAGCCGGATTTATGCAGACGGTTTTGGCAGAGGTAGAAGAACTGCCGAAGAAGAAAGAAGCCCTTCCCCTTGCAGTGGAATGGAGAGAATATGAAATTTTAGTTTCCTGCGGAAGCGTCACCTACACCTTCGATACCTTCCGAGGAATGTTAAAAGGCATCGCCGACGGGGAGCGTCAATATCTGTTGGAGCCTTTAAAACTTCAGATCTGGCGTGCCCCTATGGACAACGACCGAAAAGTGAAAGATCAATGGGCGAAGGAAGGGTTGAAAAACACCATCCAAACGCTGGATTCCTGGGCAGTATTGCAACATACCGAGCAGGAATTCTCCATCCTGTTCAAGGTCAAATTGGCGGCGATTCCGAAACGCCCCGCCGTCTTTATTGACGTGACCTATACTGTCAACGGAATGGGAGAGCTGACCGTCCACACCGACGTAAAGGTTCGGAACGATTTGTATCAACTGCCTCGGTTCGGGCTTCAGCTGACGCTGCCCGAGGACTGTCTGCGGATGCAATATTTCGGGTACGGTCCGATGGAATCCTACTCCGACAAGCACCACGCGGCGAAATTGGGGTTGTACGAGACCGATTGCGACAAAAACTTTGAGCATTACGTCCGTCCCCAGGAAAACGGCGCCCATTGGGGAACCCGTACCGCCGCCGTAGGCACCCTCCTTGGCAGAGGCATACGGTTTACCGGAAGTGAAGAAAACCCCACCTTCTCCTTCAACGCCTCCCGATTTACCCCGGAGGATCTGACCGAAGCCACCCACGACTACAAATTGCAACCCCGCAACGCCGTGGTTGTCAACGTGGACTACCGTCAGACAGGCTGCGGCTCTGCGTCCTGCGGACCGTTGCTGAAGCAAAGCGAAACCTTCAACGAAAAAGAATTCACCTGGACCATTTCCCTCAAACCCGGGTGCTTTGACAAGTAAGATAGGACAAGGGGTGTACTTTTCTTTCTTTTCATGAGAAAAGAAAGAAAAGTACCAAAAGAAAGAAAAGCAAAGTCCGGCGGATTTCATCCGCCGGGGAAAGTGAAAATTACTCCTCACAAAAAAATTGTGAGGAGTTTTCTCATATATTGACAAAAACAGACCTTTGTGTTATAATATTCCTGTCACACAATTACATATTTTTAATGCCTATGGGAAAACTCTGTTAAAAAGTGTTTTCTCTCACTTTCGCGTACCATAGGCGTTAGTAATTGTGTGACAACAATGAGGGATTCACTTTTTGTGTGTCCCTTGTTGGGGACACACTTTTTTTTATTTTAAGGAGGAAAAAACCATGAAAAAACTGTTACCCCTACTGTTAGGCGTGGCACTGTCCCTTGCCTTAAGCGCCTGCACCCTGTTCTGCGAACACGAGTATACCGATGCTACTTGTGTCGCCCCACACACGTGTACCAAATGCGGAGAAACGTCCGGCGAAGCATTGGGACACACCTGGGCGGAAGCCACTTGCACCGAAGCCAAGAAATGTTCCGTCTGCGGAGAAATCTCCGGCGAAGCATTAGGACATTCCTGGACAGACGCCACTTGCACCGAAGCCAAGAAATGTTCTGCCTGCGGAGAAGCGTCCGGCGAAGCATTGGGACACACTTGGAAAGATGCCACCTGCAAAGCCCCCAAAACGTGTACCAAGTGTAACGAAACTACCGGAGAAAAATTGGAACACACTTGGGAAGATGCGACCTGCACCGAGGCGAAGAAATGTTCCGTATGTAAAGAAACAGACGGTACCGCCTTGGGGCACGCTTGGAAAGATGCCACTTGTACCGAAGCGAAGAAATGCACAAGATGTAATAAAACTTCAGGCAACGCATTAGGACACTCTTATAAAGACGCAACCTGTACCGAAGCGAAGAAATGTTCCAATTGTGGGAAAACAACAGGAAAAGCATTAGGACATGATTACAACCAAACCGGATTGAACGGAAGTAAAATAAAATACAAGTGCAACCGTTGTTCTCATACTTATGAAAAAGAAATGGAAAAATTGAAAGTATCCGCTGAATATACCGGAACTGGCACTTCTTTTGGATCAAACGGTATAAACTACACTTTTGGATATGAGGCAATTGCCTCCGGCGGATATGGAAAATATCAATATAAATTTGAAGTTTTTTCCGGCTCCGAAAAAATAGAGCATTTGACAGTTGACTTCTCTGACAGCAACTCCTATGGTATTAGTTCTCCTTACGGAGCATTAGCAGTACTGAATAACACATTAAAAGTAACCGTAAAAGATGGCGCTGGAAATCAAGCAACCTACGAACTTGATATGACGATTAAAGCCGAATAAAGGACATAAAAATAATAAAAAAACACGCCGGCGGAAGGACTTCCGCCGGCGATTTGGCTTTTCTTTATTTTTTTAGTTCTGAACTTTATCCTTAACCACAACGTCGTGGGCGCCGCCCTCGACGATGGAGACGGAGCTGACCAGGGTAAGCTTTGCCTTTTCCTGCAATTCGGGAATGGAAAGAGCACCGCAATTGCACATGGTAGAACGGATCTTACTCAAGGTAATTCCTACGTTATCGTGGAGAAGTCCTGCATAGGGAACGTAGCAATCAACCCCTTCGACGAAGGACAGCTTTGCCGCCCCGCCCAGATCGTACCGCTGCCAATTGCGGGCACGGGCAGAACCCTCGCCCCAATATTCCTTCATATAATTGCCGTTGACCATGACCTTGTTGGTGGGAGATTCCTCAAAGCGGGAGAAATAGCGTCCCAGCATACAGAAATCAGCACCCATAGCAAGGGCCAAGGTCATGTGGTAATCGTGAACGATACCGCCGTCGGAGCAGATGGGAATATAAACTCCGGTTTCTTCAAAATACTCGTCCCGCGCCTTGGCAACCTCGATAACGGCGGTGGCTTGACCGCGTCCGATGCCCTTGGTTTCCCGGGTGATACAGATAGAACCGCCGCCGATTCCGATCTTGATAAAGTCCGCGCCGGCTTCTGCCAGGAAACGGAATCCGTCCCGATCCACCACGTTTCCTGCGCCGACCTTGACGGTGTCGCCGTATTTTTCCCGGATGAATTTGATGGTACGGCTCTGCCATTCGGTAAAGCCCTCCGAGGAGTCGATACAAAGAACGTCAACCCCGGCGTCCACCAACGCGGGAACCCGTTCTGCATAGTCCCGGGTGTTGATCCCTGCGCCGACCACGTAGCGTTTTTGGGAATCCAGCAATTCCATGGGATTTTCCTTGTGCTGCTCGTAGTCCTTGCGGAACACGAAGGAAACCAATTTTCCGTCGGCGGAAAGGATGGGCAGGGAATTCAGCTTGTGATCCCAGATAATATCGTTTGCTTCCTTCAGGGTCGTGCCTTCGGGAGCAGTAATCAGCTTTTCCAACGGAGTCATAAAGGTTGCAACCTTTTCGTCTGGAGACATCCGGCTGACCCGGTAATCGCGACCGGTAACGATGCCCAGCAATTTGCCGTTGGACGTTCCGTCTTCGGTAACGGCGATGGTGGAATGTCCCTGCCGTTCCTTCAATTCCAATACGTCTGCCAGGGTTTGATCGGGGCGGATGTTGGAGTCGGAGGACACGAAGCCTGCCTTATACCCCTTGACCCGACGAACCATGTTCGCTTCGTCTTCGATGGTTTGGGAGCCGTAAATGAAGGCAACGCCCCCCTCCTTTGCCAAAGCGATCGCCATTCTGTCGTCGGAAACCGACTGCATGATGGCGGAAACCAGGGGGATATTCATGGAAATTGCGGGCTCTTCCCCCTTGCGGAATTTCACCAGAGGAGTTTTCAGGGATACGTTGGCGGGAATATGTTCGGCGCCGGAATAACCGGGAACCAAGAGATATTCGCTGAAAGTGTGAGAACATTCTTCGTAGTAGTGTGCCATAATAAAATCTTCTCCTTTACACGTTATATATGAATGAAATATTACACGGAATTATTGAATGACCGAAACCTTGTTCTTTTCCAGCTGCTGAAGAACCGTATCGGCAATTTTACTTCCCTTGCAGCTTACCGACCGCAGGCGGGTACAGTTGAGCAGGGGGGAGAAATCGGTCACGTAGTTGTTGCTGACGTTAAGCACGTTTAACTGATACATCAACGCCACCGCCCCGATCTCGTTCAAAAGATTCCCCGAAATATCCAGCATTTCCAGGGACGAAAGCATGACCATCGTGGTCAGATCGGTAATCTCGCAGTTTGCGGCGGAAAGATTCTTCAATTTGGATTGCGCCAGGGGGGTAAAATCCCGCACCTTCGTGCCCGACACGTTCAGCGTCGTCAGCCGCGTCATTTTTGCCAAAGGCTCGACGGAAGAAATCTTCGTAGAGGCGGCGGAAAGATTGCTCAACCTCGTCAGATCCTTCAGATCCGCCAAGGACGAAAGGTCGTTTCCGCTGATATCCAAGGTCTCCAGCTGCGTACAGCCTGCCAGGGGAACCAAGGACGTGAAGAGATTCGACGCCACGTTCAGATCGGTCAGGGCAGAACAGGTGGATAGGGGAGAAATATCGGGGATCAGATTGTTGGAAAGATTCAACTCTCCGATCATTTTGTGATTCGAAATCCACGCCACCGACGTCAGGGCGTTCCCCGAAAGATCCAGCTTGCGCAGCATGGCAAGGCGGGTCAAGGCAGGTACGGACTTGATCTGATTGCCCGACGCATCCAGGCTCGTCAACGACAGCATGGACGAAACGGGGGCAAGAGTGGTCAGGGCGTTATTTTGCACCGACAGAGACGAAAGCCAGATGATATTGCCGATCTGGACAAACTGTCCGTCGGTCAGATTGCAGCCGTCCAGAGAAAGAGACTGCAGCTGGGTCAAGCGGCGCAGGGGATCGAAGGAGGGAATCTGCGTTTCGCCGTTCAGGTTTACGGTTTTCAGATTCGCCATTTCCAACAAATCGTCCAGGGTGCTGATGCTTCCCTTCACCCCGGCGGCAGCTCCTGCCACGCAGTCCAGGGTAGTGACCGATTCCAGATCCTTATAATAGATCGTTCCGGATTTTTTATCCAAAACCAAGCGAACCAGCTGCTCCACCTTGGGGTCTTTGAACTGATATTTGGTGCGTTCGTTATAAACGCGGTAGGAAACGTCGAATTCCGACCCGGGCATTCCGGCGTCGTTGATGGCAACGGCACGGAGATTCACCGTACCCTTTTCCACCTTGATGGTCTCCCCTTCACTGTAAACGGCGGAATTCCGATTGGGCGCCGTTCCGTCGGTGGTATAATAGACCGTCGTATTTTTGGGAATATTCAGCGTCACATCCACCGCCGACGTAAAGGTTCCGGGCAAGGGACTTGCCGTAATGGAGCCGGGACGCTCCGCGTTAAGCTTTACGACGATATAGGTGGCGGTGATACTGTCTAAATAATCCAACGCCTCGGAAACCCGATTCTGCTCCGTCAAAAGATAGACCATCTGACGGTAGTATTCCTCGTAGCGGGGCTGGAGGCTCAACCCTTCGTTGAGAAGGCTCTCCGCCTTGGCGTAATTCCCTTGAGCGCGGTAGATCAGCACCGATTGCAATCGGGCGTTCAGATCCTCCGGAGAAATCTCAAGGCATTTTTCGTAACATTCCAACGCCTGCTTCAAGTCGTTCTGCTCCTGAGCCGCAAGCCCCTGCTGATAATATTTCTCCGCGCGGCCAAAGGCGTTGGGGTCCTGGTGATACACGAACCAAACCACGCCGATCAGCCCGAACAGGATGAAAAACACGGAAAAAGCGTAGAAAAACCGACGGAAATAATGCCGTTTGATCGGCACGGAATCCGACACGACCGGCTTTGTTTTCCGCTTTTTCTTGGGCTTGAGGTCGATGGATTTCATTTTTTTGAAATCGATCCTTCCCAAAGGCTCTATCGCTTGTTGCAGCTTGCGCTTCAGCTTCGTCCAGTTGCTCGACATACGTCGTCACCTCCGGAATTACTTACGGTTGTTAAGCGGTACGTAAAGGTGTTTGCCACCGATAAATTTATAGGCGGGGCGGATGACCTTCGAGCCGGAAGACAGTTCTTCCACCCGATGAGAGCACCATCCGGCAACCCGTGCTATGGTAAACAGGGGGGTGTACAACTCCGTGGGGATCTCCAGCATCCGATAAATGAAGCCGGAATACAAGTCCACGTTGGCACATATAATTCTATCAACCCCGCGAACCTCCGCGAAGGCAGAGGGGGCTAATTTTTCCACCAGGGAAATGAGATGGAATTCCTTCTCCATTCCCTTAACCTGCGCCAAGGCTCCGGCACGTTGTTTTAAGGCAACGGCGCGGGGGTCGGACAAGGTATAGACCGCGTGCCCCATGCCGTAGATCAATCCGCTTCCGTCGCCCGCTTCCTTCCGCAGGATCTTGCAGAGATATTCCTGCACCTCCTGCTCGTCGGTCCAATCGGAGACGTTTGCCTTGATATCCTCCATCATCCGACAGACCTGCAGGTTCGCACCGCCGTGGCGGGGACCCTTCAGGGAGCCGATGGCGGCGGAAATCGCGGCGTAGGTATCGGTTCCGGTCGAGGACAGAACCCGCGTGGAGAAGGCAGAGTTGTTGCCGGCGCCGTGTTCTGCGTGCAGGATCAGACAAGCATCGAGAAGACGGGCTTCCTCGAGGGTAAATTTCTGATCGGGACGGAGGATATGTAAAAAGTTTTCTGCCGTACCGTATTCGTCACAGGGAAGATGCAGATACATACTTTCCCGATCGTAATGACGCTTTTTGACCTGATACGCCTGAACGGCGATAATGGGAAGCCGCGCGATCAGCATCAACGCCTGGCGCAAGAGATTTTCCAACGAGATGTCGTCGGGGTTATCGTCGTACGAATACATCGCCAACACCGAGCGCGCCATTTTGTTCATCACGTCCCGGGAGGGGGCTTTGATAATCATGTCCTCGGTAAAGTGGTCGGGCAGCTCCCGAAGGGAAACCAGCAGAGCCTTGAATTCCTCCAACTCCTCCGCAGAAGGCAATTTGCCCATCAATAAAAGATAAACCACTTCTTCAAAGCCGCACCGTCCCTCGGCGTCGTAGCCCTTCAAAAGAGCGTTGACGTCGATGCCCCGGTAAATTAACTGACCGGGCGAGGGGATGCGGTCGCCGTCCTCGATGATATAGCCGCGGACGGAGCAGATCCGCGTAGCGCCTGCCATAACGCCGGAGCCATCCGGCTCCCGAAGACCGCGCTTGATTTTATAGTTTTCATAGACGTGGGGATCGATAAAGTTGGTCTCACGGTAATCCGCGCACAACCGACCGATCACGGCGTCCTTTTCATTTTGTGTCTCAAACACAAAAAACACACCTCCGAAACATTCACTTACATCAAACGTCCAACACAGGGAAGTCGGACGGGGAGACAGTACAGGGTACAATACCTCATTGTAAATTTTGTATTATCGTATATTATAACACATTTTTTTTGATTCGTCAAGGGATTTGGAGGATTTTTATGCGCAGTTTTCTTACTTTTTTATCACTCTTTACACTTTTTTTCTTTCTTACCCCCACCCTTTGCCTCTCAACGCCGCCGAAAACCGATTCCGATTCCGAGGCGTTTCTGCTTCCGCAGGAGATTTGCTACGGCGATAAAACGCTTCCCGCCGCAGATCTGATTTTGGGGGCGGTGGGGGCGATGGGGCTGCAGGGATACCACCCGGAGACCCTCAAGGCAGCCGCCGTGGTCGCCGCGACGAAGCTGACGGAGCTTTATCGGGAAACGGGCAAGGCGGACGGGCTTGAAATCCTTACGGCGGAAGAGGCGAAGGCGGCTTGGGGGGATTATTGGTTTTCCCAATATTGGAAGGAAATGCAAGAAGCGGTGACCGAAACCTGGGGAGAAATTATCACCCAAAACGGCACGCTTTACGGCGAAGCCGAAACCTTTCCGGTCTCTTGGGGAAACACCGAAATCGGGGTGGAATGCCCCTTGGACGAAACCAGCAACGATTTTTCCGCCACCGTCACCGTTCCCTTAGAGGAATTTACGGCGGTCTTTCCCCATTACGGAGAATCCCTGAAGGTAAAAAACGCCCAAAGCGGCCGGGTAGATACGGTCACTTCGGGCAGTACGGTATTGACGGGAATCGAAATGATGCAACGCTTTTCCCTCCCCTCTCCCGCCTTTACGCTGACGGTGACGGCGGATTCCGCAACCTTTCGGTGTAAGGGAAAGGGAGATGGGATCGGAATGTCCCTGTACGGCGCCAACGAAATGGCAAAGCAGGGAATCGGATATCGGGAAATTATCGCAACCTTCTACCCCGATACCGAAATTCAGGAGGCAAATCGGGAATTGGGATCCAAATAAACCCCGTTGCGCAGGAGAGCAAAATGGAGATGATTTCCCTCCAGACATTCGCTGTCGGCGGAAATTCCGGTCATACCCAACAAATCTCCCTGCTTTACCTCCTGCCCCTCGATGACCTTCGCCTCTCCGGACAGGGATTGATAAATGGATAAGGTGTCGTCGGCGTGGCGGATCTCCACCGTCAGCCCCATCAGCTCCGAGGTATAGACGTTTTCCACGATACCGTCGGCAACGGCATATACCTCCGCTTCCCCGTCGGTCAGATAATCAATGCCCTGGTGTACCCGCCAATCGTTCATGGTTTCGGAAAAGACCGGAACGGTCAAGGAAAAATCCGTCCCCACCGTGCCGGAAACGGGCAAAATCATGGCAACGTCCTCCACCTGCTCCGGCTCGTCCAAGGGGGCGTTCACGGCGCTGTCGGAGGAGCCGACCGATTCCGTATCACTGACAGGCTCGGAATCGGTGGAAAGAGATGCGGAATCACTGACGGCAGAGGATGTGTCGGTGGGCAGAGAGACCTCCTGATCCCCCGCGTCGGGAGAAAACAACAGGGAAGCCGCGCACAACAACACGAGAACCGTTCCCCCCAACAGGAGATACCATCCCCCCGTTTTGGTCAAGCTGTCCCAAAAACCTTTGCCGTTTCGGTAAAATTTACTCATAGCAAGCGCTCCTTTATGGAAATTTCTTGCTCCTATTCTCCCCCGCTTTTTCGGAAAATATGCAAAAATCCTTGACAGAAGAAAAAAAACAGGGTATAATAAGGATAACACATCAAAGGAGACGCCCTATGAACCGATTGCATCGCACCGAGCTTTTAATCGGAAGTGACAAGCTGCAAAAATTACAGACCTCCCACGCGGCAGTCTTCGGACTTGGGGGCGTGGGCGGATACGCCGTAGAGGGATTGGTGCGCGCCGGCATCGGAGAGATCACCCTGATTGACTGCGACGTTTTTTCCGAAACCAATCTGAACCGACAGCTCTGCGCCACCACCGAAACGGTAGGCAGGCGGAAAACCGAGGTCACGAAGGAACGGATCGCCGTAATCGCCCCTGAATGTAAGGTGCATACGATAGACCTGTTTTACACCCCGGAAAACGCCGATCAAATCGACCTTTCCCAATTCGATTATATCATCGACGCCATCGACACCATGACGTCCAAAATTCACTTGATCTGCCAAGCGACAGCGCAAAATATCCCCATCATTTCGTCTATGGGAACGGGAAACAAATTAGACCCCACTCAATTAAAAGTCACCGACCTATACAAAACCCAAGCCTGCCCCATGGCGCGGATTCTCCGCAAAGAATTGAAGCAACGGAATATTCCCAAACTAAAAGTGGTCTATTCGGAAGAAGAGCCGAAAAAAGTCGTCGTCCCCGACGATTCTTCCCCCCGCCACACCCCCGGCAGTATCGTCTTCGTCCCCGCCTGCGCCGGACTGATTTTAGCCGGTGAAGCGGTAAAGGATTTGATAAAAACAACTCCGTGAATCAAAGATTCACGGAGTTATTTTATTTCTTATATTCAATTAAATCAGAAACGTCACAAGCAAGAGCCTCACAAATCCGATCCAGTACATAACTGTCGTATCGCACAACCTTATTCTTGTAGTAATTATCAATAATCTGGAATCGAATCCCGGTTCTCTTCGCCACCTCGTACCGAGTGATTCCCCGACGATCCAAATATTCTTTCACAGTTAACCGAATCATGTTACCACTTCCTCTCAAGATATATTTTAATAAATATATCCCCTCTTGACAATTCCCATGTTTAGGTATATACTTATATAAGTATATGCAAAGGAGTGGTATTTATGAAATTACTAATTGCAGGTTCAAGAACCATCAAAGATTTCAACCTGTCAGAATTCGTTCCCAAAGAAACAGAACTCATTATCAGCGGTGGAGCCAGCGGAATTGATTCTTTAGCAGAAAGTTTTGCCGACCAACAGCGAATTTCAAAACTAATCTTACGTCCAAAATACGACCAATACGGGAGATCCGCACCTCTGAAACGAAACGAACAAATGGTAAACTTGGCAGATGAAATTCTCGTTATATGGGATGGGCAATCCCGTGGGGCAAAATACACAATAGACTATGTAAAAAAAATGAAAAAGCCTATAACTATCATTATTTATCCATAATATACGCCGTCCGAATTTCGGACGGCGTTCAATAACAAGACAATTATCAACGGTCAACCTTCTACCTTGTCGCATGAGGTTGTAACACGTCTGAAAAATTTCATTCCCCATAGTTCGACAAGTATTGACAATCCAAGAAGAATGTGGTATAATACTCTTGCTAAACAATTTCATAAAAACGTGTGTTACGGAGAAAATATCTTGGGAAAAGGTGTTTTCTCTCTCCTTCTCGTATCCGTAATACACGGTTTCGAAATTGTTTAGCAGCAACGAGGGATTACACTTTTTTAGTGCAGCCCTTGTTGGCTGCACTTTTTTTGTGCAAAAAACCCCCTCGCGAAAATTACAAAAACTGTAAAAAACAAAAAGGAGAAAATGCAATGAAAAAAATCTCAGTAATTCTAATCACTATGATCCTCATGATCTCTTTCGCTTCCTGTGGAAACGTCGGTACTACAGAAACATCTACGGATTCCAACAATTCAGATGCTAAAACAGAATTTTTTCCTACAACAACACAAACAAATAATCTGATCGACTTAGACAAAAACACATCCATCGATGAATTAGAAGTCCTCATAGAGGAACAATTATCCAATTCTATAGATTCCTTGTCTGTACAATGGAAAAATCTTTCGGTGGAAATCGATACCTACCAAAAATACATCGATAATCCCCAAAAAGTTTCCGCATTTTATCAAACTGTAATCACAGAGACCGAACAAATGAGTATTATGCTTCTCGAGTATAGTGCTATTTATGCTCGAACGGTTTTAGATTCAGACATGAGCGCAGAAGATAAGTACGATGCAATCGGTGGGATCAACGATTGCTTGTACGATGACGCCTGCGATGAAATCAAGGATGAAGTGTATGGTGGCATTCTCGATGACATGAAAGATTTTTTTTATGAAGGAATTATAGATGATGCAAAAAAAGAAGTAAACTACAACACTTGGTACGATGTAAGTTCTAAAGAATATAATCAGTGGTATGATGCTTCCTCTGAGGTATATTCCATATACTATGACACAGCATCAGATATTTACTCATTCTATTACGACATGAGTGGAAAATTATATGATCAGGATTTTGATAGAGCTGAGAAATTATATAATAAATTCCTTGAAAAAGTAAAAGAAGCTAAAGGCATTGAAACAGATATATCCACATCAAATGCAACATTCGACACCACGTTACGAACTGCAAACAATGTAGAAGAACTGGAAGATGTAGTTGATGCACATGTTTCTGAGTGTGTGCAAGCATTAAAAAATGAGTGGGAATCACTGTCGAATGACATCAATAATTTTGATAAGTTCACCAAAAACACTGATACTATCGAAGATTTCCACACTCACATTGAGGATTCTGCATCCCAAATATTTGTGATGATTTGCAATTACGGAGTATTATATTCTGAATTGATCTTAAATTCCAATTCTTCCGAAAAAGATATGTACAAAGATTTTGAAGATTTTAAAAACTGCATCTATGAAGATGCTTGTGATCTTGTTAAGGACGAAATCTATGAAGATCTTCTCGAAGAGATTAAAGATTACTATTACGAAGGTATCATTAAGGATGAAAAAGACAATATTGAATATAGTACCTGGTCCGATGCTCGCGGAGATTCTTATAATTGGTGGTCTGATGCTCGTAGCGAAGTTTATGAATCTTGGTCTGATACAAGAAGCGATCTTTACGATTTTTACTCTGACATTCGCAGTAAATTATATAGCGAAGATATTGACAAAGCTAATAAAGAATTTGAAAATTTCAAAAATAAAGTTTCTAAAATGGAGTAATACAACAAATTTAATTATTAAGCAATAAAACCACTAAATTAAAAATTTCAGGAGATACTCAATATGAATTTTTTTAAAGCACTACTATGCTGTTTATTGACAATTATTATCACAATAAGCCTTTCCTGTTGTTCCAGCCTTATAGAATATTCGCCAAGCACATTAACAGAGAACTCGCAAACAACTTTAACAGGAAGTGTCTCAAATTCTCATTCTAAAACCACAAACACCGCAACATCCAATCTTACGCAGAACACAGATGATTCTTCAAAAGGAACAACTGACACAAATTCAAACACTACTTCGGAAAATAAAGAGAATACCAACAAAGAAAATTTCATTACATCGGACACTGAGAATTCCTCCTCTGAATCAACAAAATCAGAAAGCAATTCATCTACAACCTCTAATTCCGAAACGTCATCAACCCCCACGCAAAACATTTCATCAGGTACAGTCTATATAACAAAGACCGGAAAAAAATATCACTCCACAAAACACTGCTCCGGACTTTCTCGTGCAAAAGCGATTTATGAATCAACACTCTCTGCCGCAAAATCAAAAGGATTGACACCTTGCTCAAAATGTTATTAATTGAATAACCACAGCAACGCCGTCCGAATTTCGGACGGCGTGTTTTTATTGCAGCTCCGGGTGGAAGTCTTCGGCGGCGACGGCGTCCAACAGGGCTTGGGGGGTGACGGAGGGATCGTGGTTGACGGCGACGGTTTTTGCCGTCAGATCCACGGAGATCTCCCCCACCCCTTCGATTGCCGAAAGGGCGGTGCGGATGGCTTTTTCACAATGACCGCACATCATATCGGGAACGATCAGGGTCGTAGTTTTCATGGTTTTATTCTCCTTTTTGATTTGAATTTCACAAGAATGGGAGCAGGGGGAATCGGCAAAGGTCAACTTCAGCCGATTGAGACGCAGCGCGTTACCCACCACGCAGACCGAGGACAGGGACATGGCAGCCGCCCCGATCATGGGATTCAAAAGCGGTCCGCCGAACAGCGTCAAAAGTCCTGCCGCCGCCGGGATCCCCGCCGTGTTATAGGCAAACGCCCAAAAGAGATTTTGCTTGATATTCCGCATGGTTGCCCGGGAGAGCTTGATGGCAGACGCAACGCCCCGGGGATCGTTTTTCATCAACACCAGGTCGGCGGAATCAATGGCAATATCGGTGCCCGAGCCGATGGCGATGCCGATGTCCGCTTCTGCCAGCGCGGGGGCGTCGTTGATCCCATCTCCCACCATGGCAACGGTTCTGCCCGACGCTTTTAATTTTTGGATGACGGCGTGCTTTTCGTGGGGCAACACCTCCGCTTCCACCTCGTCGATTCCCAGGCGGGCGGCGACGGCAAGGGCGGTGGAGCGCCGATCCCCGGTGAGCATAACCACCTTCAGCCCTTCTTTTTTCAACAATGAGACTGCCTCGGCGCTTTCGGGACGTTCCCGATCGGCAAGGGCGATGATACCCAACAACTCCGAATTTTTCGCCACGAATACGGGGGTCTTTCCTTCCGCCCCGAATTTTTCTGCCGCGGAAAGGCTTTCCGAGGGGAGAGAGACGTATTCCCCCATCAGCTTGGCGTTGCCGATGCGGACGGTCTTTCCGTCCACCACCGCCGCCACGCCGAATCCGCTGAGGGCTTCGAAGGATTCGGGGGATTTCAAGGAAATTGCCCGTTCTTCCGCGGCACGGACGACGCCCTGCGCCAGAGGATGCTCCGACGATTGCTCGGCGCACCCGGCAAAATAGAGCAATTCCTCATCGCTGCACCCCTCTGCCGTGAACAGATCGGTCACGTGGGGACGCCCTTCGGTCAGCGTTCCGGTCTTGTCGAAGACCACCGTATCGACGGCGTGGGTTTTTTCCAAAACGTCGCCGCCCTTAATCAAAATCCCGTTGGACGCGCCCTTGCCCGTTCCCACCAAAATGGCGGTGGGCGTTGCCAAGCCCAGGGCACAGGGGCAGGCGATGACCAAAACCGAAACGAAAATATTCAACACGAACGACGGATCTTTCCCGGCAATCGCCCAAAGAATCGAAGAGATCAGCGCGATTACCAACACCACCGGAACGAAGATCCCGGAGATCTTGTCCGCCAACCGTGCCACCGGGGCTTTGCTTCCCTGGGCGTCCTCCACCATGCGGATGACCCCGGACAGAACCGTTTCTCCCCCGGTTTTGGTGACGGTCAGCCGCAGCTCGCCGTTGGTGTTTACCGTGGCAGCCCAGACCGGATCGCCGGGATTTTTCTCTGCCGGGACGGACTCCCCGGTCAGCATGGATTCGTCCACCGCCGCGGAGCCGGAAATTACCACTCCGTCGGCAGGAATCCGACCGCCGGGACGGACGACGGCAACCTGTCCCCCATGAAGATCCTCAATGGGGATCTCCAAAATCTCTCCGTCCGCTTCCACGAAGGCGGTCTGGGGTGCTAACGCAGTCAAGGCGCGGATCGCCGCAAAGGTTTTCTTTTTCGACCGAGCCTCCATGGTTTTGCCCAGGGTTACCAGGGTCAGAATTACGCCTACCGATTCAAAATACAGTCCGTGGACGGCGTGAAGATCCCCCTGAAAAATCCGAACGAGGGACCAAATGCTGGCAAAAAATCCCGCCAGCGTCCCCAACGCCACGAGGCTGTTCATGTCGGGATGCCCCCGGAACAAGGCGGGGATCCCCTTTTGATAAAAGGAAAACCCGATGATCATGCAGGGCAGCGTCAGGCACAGCTGCACAAGGGCGTATGCCAACGGATTTCCGTCGGGGGAAAACAACCCGGGAACCCACAAGCCGATCATGGGTCCCATGGCAAGATAAAACAGAGGAATAGCAAAGATTGCGGACAAAATCAACCGCAATTTCAAGGTGTCCTTTTCCGGCGTTGCCTTTTCTTCCGGAGGGCGGATTCCGTATCCCGCCTTGCGCACGGCGGAAAACAGGGCGTCTTCCGTTACCGTTCCCAAATCCACCGTCAATTTCCCGGTGGCAAGGTTCACCGAAGCCGAGCCGATCCCCGGCACGGAGGCGGCGGCTTTTTCCACCCTGGCAGAGCAGGCGGCGCAGGACATTCCGGTGACGATATAGGTTTTCTTCATAAAGCTCCTCGCACAATAAATCAATATTCTACACTTATTATAGCACATGAAAAACAAAAAAACAAGCCCGCGCACCGCCTTTTTCACAAAAAGTTAGCAGAACGCAACCGCAAAAAGCTGCCGGGAGGCACGCGATTGCGTGCCTCCCGGCGGAGTCCTATGAAGAAAACTCGGATTATTCGATAATAAGCTTTCCGGTTTCGTCGAAGAAGTACCAGCCTGCTTTGATTTCGTTGGCAGATTCGTGGATCTTCCAGACGTAGTATTTGCCGGCTCCGTAGGTGGTGTAGTTTTCGGAGGTAATGATCTTGCCGTCGTATTGAGCAACGTAGTAATTGCCTTCGTACTCAAACAAGCCC